>JAEWSD010000232.1 GCA_023398615.1 Bacillota bacterium | reverse complement strand
ACCAATGTCATGGCCGAGTAGCCAAGTTTGGAAGGGATAAACGCTGAAGGCATCTAAGCGTGAAGCCCCCCTCAAGAAGAGATATCCCATAGCGAAAGCTAGTAAGACCCCTTGAAGACGACGAGGTAGATAGGACAAAGGTGGAAGTGCAGTAATGTATGGAGCTGATTGTTACTAATAGGTCGAGGGCTTGACCAAGTATGGTTCTTGTTCAAATTTTTTACGGATGATTTTCAATGGTAGTCAAGTATTGGCCTACTGGCTCAGTTGGTTAGAGCGCCGCCCTGTCACGGCGGAGGTCAAGGGTTCGAGTCCCTTGTAGGTCGTTTAGTTAGAATATGGGATCTTAGCTCAGCTGGGAGAGCATCTGCCTTACAAGCAGAGGGTCATAGGTTCGAGCCCTATAGGTCCCATTATATTTGAAGACTCCGAACTGTATATGCCGACGTGGCTCAATTGGCAGAGCAGCTGACTTGTAATCAGCAGGTTATCGGTTCGAGTCCGATCGTCGGCTTAATGGATGAATTTATATTAGCCGATAGGGTTATATTAATTATAATGAATACAAAGATATTTAATATCTTGTATATATATGGATGGATTCCCGAGTGGCCAAAGGGGGCAGACTGTAAATCTGTTAGCGACGCTTTCGAAGGTTCGAATCCTTCTCCATCCACTTTGTTTATAAAAGTTATAAAAAATAATAATGGCGCGGGGTGGAGCAGTCTGGAAGCTCGTCGGGCTCATAACCCGAAGGTCATAGGTTCAAATCCTATCCCCGCAATTCGAAGACAAATAAGGTTTTCGCAAATTGAGAGACTTCGCGAAGCGAAGACAATGCCCAGATAGCTCAGTTGGTAGAGCAGAGGACTGAAAATCCTCGTGTCGCTGGTTCAATTCCGGCTCTGGGCATTTTTTATGTCTGCCACGGCAAATATTCAGACAGCTATTCTGATAAAAACAGATATATTAAACCAGTATGGGATATTAGCTCAGTTGGTAGAGCACTTGACTTTTAATCAAGGTGTCCCGGGTTCGAATCCCGGATGTCTCATTAACAATTAAATGATACGGTATTATTAAGAGGGGCTGTTTTCGTGGACAGCCTCTTGCAATTTTGATTAAATTGAATGGAACGTTTTGATCTTTTTGTATAGCCACATTAGTATACTCACTAAATTAATATAAATTTTATCTATTGCATTATGCTACTTTGTATAGTATATTATACTTGCATGAAAAGAAATGCGGTTTTTATGCTATTTTTATAATATATTCCGTAAAATAATTTATTTTAAATTACATATACGAGAATATAAAAAGGGATAATGTAGGCTGTAGGGAAAATATTTCACAGGAGTGACTGTGCCGCCGACGGCGGGGAAATGGAGGAATTTATGAAGTTTTTCATCGACACTGCTAATGTAGAAGACATTAAGAAAGCGAATGATATGGGTGTTATTTGCGGCGTTACGACAAACCCATCTCTGATTGCAAAGGAAGGCAGGGATTTCGCTGAGGTTATTAAGGAAATTACATCTATTGTGGATGGACCGATCAGCGGTGAGGTAAAACCGACAACGATAAAAGCCGAGGGCATGATTGCCGAAGGCAGGGAGATTGCCAAGATTCATCCGAACATGGTAGTTAAAATCCCGATGACGGTTGAAGGTTTAAAGGCAACAAAGGTACTTGCAAGTGAGGGCATCAAAACGAATGTTACCCTGGTATTCACGGCAAATCAGGCATTACTGGCAGCAAGAGCAGGAGCTACCTACGTATCTCCCTTCTTAGGCCGTCTGGATGATATATCTTCTCCCGGAATTGATCTGGTTCGAACAATATCCGAAATATTTGACATATATGATATTAAAACAGAAATAATAGCTGCAAGTGTACGTAACCCGATTCACATTACGGATTGCGCTTTAGCCGGAGCAGATATTGCAACGGTACCTTACAGTGTAATTGAACAATGCACAAAGCATCCTTTAACGGACCAGGGAATAGAGAAATTCGTAAAGGATTATAAGGCGGTATTTGGAGAATAAAGAATTGGCGTGCGCGCTTTCACTAGGAGGAAAAAGAATGAACAGTATTGATATTATGTCGGTAAATGCCCTCAGGGTATTATCTGCAGACGCAGTACAGAAGGCAAATTCCGGTCATCCCGGTCTTCCTTTGGGTTCTGCGGCAATGGCCTATGAGCTATGGGCAAAACATATGAAACATAATCCTAAGAACCCGAATTGGCCGGACAGAGATAGATTTATTCTATCCGGAGGGCACGGCTCCGCATTATTATATTCTTTGCTGCATATGTTTGGTTACGGTGATTTGTCCGCAGAAGATTTGGCACAGTTCAGGCAGCTTGATTCCTTAACTCCGGGACATCCGGAATATCGCCATACGGTGGGCGTAGAAGCCACCACCGGTCCGCTTGGTGCGGGAATGGCTATGGCCGTGGGTATGGCTATGGCGGAGGAACACCTGGCAGCAAAGTTTAATAAGGAAGGTTTCCCTGTAATGGATCATTATACTTTTGTTCTCGGCGGTGACGGATGCATGATGGAAGGTATCTCGTCGGAAGCATTTTCCCTGGCCGGAACATTAGGTTTGAATAAATTAATCGTACTTTATGATTCCAATAAAATCTCCATAGAAGGAGATACCGATATCGCATTCATGGAAGATGTTAAAAAGCGCTTTGACGCTTATGGCTTCCAGACATTAGTTGTGGAAGACGGTAATAACTTAGATGAGATCGGTGCGGCTATTGAAGCGGCAAAAGCGGACAAAGCAAGACCAAGCATGATTACGGTAAAAACCAAGATCGGTTACGGCTGCCCGGCAAAGGAAGGCAAGGCAAGCGCTCATGGAGAGCCGCTTGGTGCGGATAACGTTACTTGCTTAAAAGAGAATTTAAACTGGCCTTCACAGGAAGCGTTCTATGTGCCGGAAGAAGTGTATGCGAATTATAAGGCAATCGCGGATAAGAATGCCGAAGCAGAAGCAGACTGGAATGATATGTTTGCAAAGTATTCCGAAACTTACCCCGATATGAAAGCATTATGGGACAAGACATTTGATCCGGATATTGCGAAGGACCTGATAGACAGTGAGGATTTCTGGGCATATAACGATAAACCGGAGGCTACCAGAAATCTGTCCGGAATCATGATCAACCGTATTAAGGATCTGGTGCCCGGATTTATCGGCGGTGCCGCAGACCTGGCTCCGTCGACTAAGACCTATATGAAAGACGAAGGGGATTTCTCAAAGGATAATTACGGCGGACGTAATTTACATTTTGGAGTGAGAGAGCTTGCAATGGCTGCAATCGGAAACGGTTTGACTCTTCATGGGTTAAGGGCTTTTGTGTCCACCTTCTTTGTATTCAGTGATTATGTGAAACCAATGGCAAGACTGTCTGCACTGATGGGCCTTCCGACCACCTTTGTATTAACGCATGACAGCATCGGTGTAGGAGAAGACGGACCAACCCATGAGCCGATTGAACAGCTGGCAATGCTCCGTTCCATGCCGAACTTCACGGTATTCAGACCTGCCGATGCAACTGAGACCGCCGCTGCATGGTATTATGCAATTACGTCTAAAAGGACGCCGACGGCGTTAGTACTGACACGTCAAAACCTCCCGCAGCTTGCAGGCTCCGGCAAGGAGGCTTTAAAGGGTGGTTATATTATTGCGGATTCGGCGAAAGAAGTGCCGGATGCGATTATCATGGCAAGCGGTTCGGAAGTCGAGCTGGCAGTGAACGCAAAGGCTGTTTTGGCCGGAGAAGGTATTGATGTGAGGGTAGTAAGCATACCTTCTATGGATATTTATGAGACTCAGACGGAGGAATATAAGGAAAGCGTTATGCCGAAGAAAGTAAGGGCAAGGGTTGCCGTAGAAGCCGCAACGGATTTCGGCTGGGGCAAATATGTCGGCCTTGACGGTGCTTATGTCACTATGAAGGGATTTGGAGCATCCGCACCGGCATCCCAATTATTCAAGAAATTCGGATTTACGACAGAGAACGTTGTAGCAACGGTGAAATCAATACTGTAACAGTATATGGTAAGATAAGATATACTATTACACGCTTTATACCGCGCTTGTGGGCTGTTACAAAACATATAATTATGATGAAACTCTTTGAATTGTTCATAATAATTTTATGTTTTTGTAGCAGCCTTTTAAGCATTAGGTGTCTTTTTTCAGGCTAATTCTATAAATCTTTGGTAGCAACGAAATTCACGTTTGTACCGCATATATTATCCACTACTATCTGCCCTGCATGGACAGGCTCGGATAACTCAATTTGATCCAATTCCTTCATTGCATCAAAAATCAGTCCTTTCGGAATCGCTCCGTTTGTTTTGACGGGGCAGCGGCGATGGACGCCGTGTACCTTTACGGTTGAGGTGATAACCCTGGTAGGGTTCGTTAATTCTGATTTACCGTAGGCTTCGCCTCGCGGACAGGAATTCCCTGTTACCGCGTAACCGTTTGATTCGTCTACATGCAGATGACATCCCTTGGGGCAAACAATACATATTAATTCAGTCATTACTTTTTTCCTCCTCCACAGAAACAGTAACGGCATCGCCGCTTACCTTTTCCAGTAAAACCTTAGGCAGAAGGATATGTTCCATTTCACCGGGAGCCATATGTTCACGGACAAAACTGGCAAGCAGAGTATCCCCGCATTTAACCTTAATGGCCGCATTTTTGCAGATACGGTTGACACGGAAGAAGATATCTACGTTCTTTTCCACCCGGTCAATACGTATTTTCTGCGGTACCGTATAGGTCACGGCATTGCCGTTTTTCAACAGACAAGCGGTTACGGAGGCCGCTGCTTCCCCTTTCACAAACCGTGAAGCGGCATATCCGGCACGCTGGCTTTCCGCAGTTACAAAATCTACGAGATCATGGACATGGACGACATTGCCGCAGGCAAATACACCGGGAATTGAGGTTTCCATATTCTCATAAACGATTGCACCATTTGTCCGTGAATCCATAGCGATGCCGGCCTGTCTTGTGATTTCATTTTCCGGAATCAGCCCTACGGAAAGCAGGATGGTGTCACAATCGAAAGTCATTTCCGTTCCTGCAATGGGTTTGCGGTGTTCGTCAACCTTTGCAACGGTCACTTTTTCTACCCGTTTGTCTCCCTGGATATCGGTAATGGTATGGGAAAGGTAAAGCGGGATATCATAATCCTGCAGGCAATTGACAATATTACGGGTCAGGCCGCCGGAGTAGGGCATAACTTCGACGCAGGCAAGGACCTTTGCACCTTCGAGCGTCATACGGCGGGCCATGATCAGGCCGATATCGCCGGAACCAAGGATGATCACTCTTTTCCCCACCATGTAGCCTTCCATGTTAACATAACGCTGTGCGGCACCGGCGGTAAAGATTCCCGCAGGACGTGTTCCGGGTATGGCGATGGCACCCCTGGTACGTTCCCGGCAGCCCATAGCGAGAATTAGGGATTTGGCCTGCAGGATACGGTATCCGTCAATGCTATTCACCGTATGTATCTCACGGTTTTGTGTTATCTCAAGCACCATAGTATCGAGGCTTACCTCTACCCTCGTGCTTTTAAGCATTTTTATAAAACGTCCGGCATATTCCGGTCCGGTAAGCTCTTCTTTAAAATAATGAAGTCCGAACCCGTTATGGATGCATTGATTAAGAATACCTCCAAGCTCCTTATCACGTTCAATAATTAAAATTTTGTTTAATCCCTCTTCATAGGCGCGGCAGGCGGCGGCAAGTCCGGCGGGGCCTCCGCCGATTACGACTAAATCATACATGTTAATTGCCTCCTTTCGTTTCGCCTATTAATATATAGGAACCGGATTTATCCTGTAAGATTTCCGTCGGGGATAAATTAAGCTCACGGGAAAGAATCTCGAGAACCCTGGGTCCGCAAAAGCCGCCCTGGCACCTTCCCATACCGGCATTGCAGCGGCGCTTGACACCGTCTATGGAAACGGGCGGAATCGGTGAATGGATGGCGTGGATGATCTCACCTTCGGTTATTGTTTCGCAGCGGCAAATAACACGTCCGTAAGCAGGCTCCTTTTCAATTAATTCGCGTTTTTCCTTTATAGAAAGTTCTTTGAACCGAATCTGTTCCCTGCTGTCAACAAAGCTTGCTTTTTTACGAAAGACCAAATTGCAGTTTCCCAAAAGCTTTACGGCAAGCTTTGCAATGGCCGGAGCGGAGGAGAGCCCGGGTGATTTGATACCCGAAAGATCGATAAAACCGGGAGCGTCTTTTGCCTCGGCAATGATGAAATCGTCAAATTCGGTCAGCGCACGTACTCCGGCAAAATTACGGATAGATTCGCGTATATTGATGGTTGGAACGGATTTTCTTGCCGTATTTACGACATATTCCAGGCCCTTGGAGGTGGTAGCGGCATCCCCGCCGGTAACATCCTGTGCGTTTGGACCTACGATGAGGTTGCCGTGCACGGTCGGGGCTACCAGGACACCCTTGCCGTCTTTTGTGGGGCATTGAAAAATAATATGATTTACTCTTTTACCCTCCGATTTATCCAAAAGGTAATATTCGCCGCGGTTTTCACGTATCGAAAAGGCCGGGGCGGAGACCATATTATGAATTTTATCGGCATGAATGCCGGCAGCGTTCAGAATGGTTTTACAGTTGTAAACGTCACCGGCGGCAGTTGTCACACGGTAACCGCCGTCTGTTTTGCCGATAGAGGCCACTTCACTGTTCCGGCATATTGTTACTCCGTTTACGGCAGCTGTTTCCGCCAGCGCGATCGCATATTCCCAGGGGTTGACAATTGCGGCCGTCGGAGCATAAAGAGCACCGGTAACTTCTTCACTTAGATTTGGTTCTATTTCATGCACTTCTTTTGCGCTTAACAGGGAAATACCCGCCACACCGTTTCCCATACCACGCCGGTACAGGTCCTCCAGAGTAAGTAATTCTTCTTTTGAAAATGCCAATACCAGGGAGCCGATCTCTTTATAAGGTACATTTAGTTTTTTGCAAATTATTTTCGCAAGCGCCGAGCCTTCGACATTTAATCTTGCCATCATGGTATCGGGATGCGGGTCATACCCTGCGTGTATAATGGCGCTGTTAGCTTTCGTTGTGCCGTTGGCGACATCATTGTCCGCCTCCAGCACCGTTACCGAAAGGTCGTATTGTGATAACTCATAGGCCGCGGCAGCACCGATTATCCCGCAGCCTATAATAACTACATCTGTCATTGGAAACTCCTTTGTTATGCTGTACTGATTGTGAGACTACCCCATTCTATACGGGCGGATACATACCGGAGTAGGTACGGAGGCTTCGAACACTTTCGTCAGGCCGCCGGTAACCTGGTCAATTTCAAATACAAGAATATTATCCGTATCCTGATTGCCAACAAGCAAAAACCTGCCGGTAGGTTCAATAGCAAAATTTCTCGGGGTAGCGCCGCCGCTGGAAGTCATACTCACATAAGTCAGCTTACCGGTGGTTTCATCAATTTTATATGCAATAATGCTGTCATGGCCTCTGTTGGAGCCGTAAACAAATTTACCGTTAGGAGTAATCTGGATGTCCGCGCAGGAATTTTCACCGGCAAAGCCATCATCACCGACTACGCTGGGCACAGTCTGAAGCACTTCAAAGCTTCCTTCCGTTGCGTTATATTTTAATGCGGAGATGGTGCACCTTAACTCATTGATTAAATAGCAGAACTTACCGTTCTTGTGAAAAACGCAATGACGCGGACCGGAACCCGGTTGTGTCGCATAGTAGGGTACGGGGCCTGCGGCAACCTTACCGGTGGTATAATCGGGAGCATAAGCCATCAGCTTATCCATTCCGAGGTCCGGGATAAAGGCGTACTTACCGTCGGGTGAAAAAATTGTTGAGTGTGCATGCGGGCCGGTTTGCCGTTTCGGATTAATGCTTGAGCCTTCATGCTGTACGAACTGCGAAGCATCGTCTAAGGAACCGTCTGCCTTAACAGGGAATACGGAAAAACTGCCGCTCATAAAATTCGATACGAAGATATGGGTATCATCAGGGCTTACTATAACATGGCAGGGGTCCGTACCTCCGGTCGGTTTTTGGTTTAAAAAGGTAAGCTTATAGGTGTCGGGATCAACTGAAAAGGCACTTACGGCGCCGCTGGCCTGACCCTGGAATTCCTTTAATTCATTCACTGCATATAAATGCCCGTGTTTGGAATCCAATGCAATATAGGAGGGGTTTACCACACCGGAAGCTTCATTCAGGTAGGTGAGTTTACCTGTCTCCATATTCAGCTCATAGCAATATATGCCTTTGCCTTTCCCCTCAAATAACTGTCCCGTTCCAAATCGGATCGGATGCGTGTAAGTACCGATAAAAACGCACATTTTTTTACTCATTTTTCTATACCTCTCTGTTTTTATTTTGCTGGTTCCAGCTTAACATTATCAAGAATAAAAATTCTTACCTTAATACTTGCACTATTAGCTGAAACAGTCAATAGGGTCAAATTATTATCATAAAAAAGCACAATATTATCAAAAATAAATTCATATCAAAAGGGGCGTATTGCAAGCTGATTGAAAAATATCAGTATTACAATACGCCCTTACGGAATTAAATAAAATTTTTACGGTACTGGGACGGAGACGCACCGTTAATTCTGTGAAATGCCTTGTTAAAACTGGTGCTGCTGTTAAACCCGCTTAACATTGCGATCTCCGTTAAACTTTTATTCGTGGTTTTGATAAGCTGAATAGCATATTCCACTCGCTTCTTTGTAATAAATTCAAAGAGAGTCAAACCGGTATACTTTTTAAAAATGGAAGAAAAATATGCGGGGCTTACACAGGCAATCTGAGATAATTCATTCAAAGTTAAATGCTTGTCAATGTTAAAATCAATATAGGTCATTACTTCGCTGATCTGGTACATATCCTTTTTCGATACGGAGCGGCTGTTTGTTTCGTCAAAATTACAATAGTCATAATTACTTAATATTTTATACAGAATGGTTTCCAGAACTATCTTTACATACAGGTTGTGATAGGGCTTTGAATCTACAATGGCGGTTTCGATCTGTAAAAGCAGATTGTAAACTTCCCTGGTGGCGGGATTTTGCCGATCCAGCCGGTTGGAAAAGTTTTTGGAACGGTTAAAAAAGATATCTAAAAAATGCATATCCTCGTTTTGACCGTAAAAGTTCCATAAAAAGGTGGTTTCAAAATGGATTACCATACTTGATATCGTTTCATTATCTTTAACATGTATGCAATGAGGCTCTGAATTTCCTATTACAAACACATCGTACGGCTGAATATCGTAGCTGGTATTGCCTATTTCATAGATTCCTCTCCCCGATTTTGTAATGGAAATTTCAAGGACGTGATGAGTATGCTTATTCATATGATAAGGTGCGGTAAGCTGATGATTATCGAGTGTAAGTAAAGGCTTCCCGTTTTTATCGGTAAAACCGTACTGTGTTTTCTCTATAACAAAGTTATATTCCATAAAGTCACTTCTTTCTTTTAAAAAATAGTATACAAAAAAATGGAAACATAATATAAATTTTGCACTAAAATGATGTAAAAAACATCAAAATCGTAAAATCATTGTACAAAATATAAATAAAGTTATAGTAGTCAGCCATTAATAATGATAATATGTACCTACGCTTTATTGAACCCACCACTATTTATTATAAGTTATATTTGTAATACTGTAAAGGGCAAACACGGTTATGGTTACATATGTCGGAGAACACGAAAAACGTCGATGTATCGGGAGTTTATTATTGTTAAATTTTTATAGGCGGATAGGAAGTGATTCTTTTCTGTTTATAGGATTTAAATAGAAACAGAATGAAATAATATTTTAGGGAGGTATTTTATGAAACAAAAAGTCTTATCAGTTTTGCTTGCGGTGACTTTGTTTGCCACCACAATGTTAACTGGCTGTGGCAGTACGCCATCGGGTACTGACCAGACCGGTGAAAGTACGGTTGATTCAAACAGCGGAAGCGAAGATCAGACATCTTCGGGAAATCTTACGCAATTCCCAAGAGAGGAATCCCTGTATTACTTCTCAGGCATGGGTACATTGCCAAGTTCATTTAACCCGTTAAGCGGTTCACCAAGCTGGCCGACAGGTCAAATGCAATACTTATTGTATGAATCCTTATTCATGATGAACATGCTGACAGGAGAATTAGAGCCTTTAATCGGAGATTCCTATGAGGTCCAGTCTGATAACAGTGTTAAAGTAGTGATTAACAGTAAGGCACATTTTAATGATGGTTCACCTCTTACGGCGGATGATGTAAAATACTCTTTTGACCTTGGCAGCAAATATGACATAGTATGGAGTACTTTCTGGGAGCATATTGAATCCGTAGAAGTGGCAGACCCTACAACAATTATTATTCATCAAAAACCGGATGCGCTCAACACGCCGGTAGTATTAGACAGTTTGCAGATGACACCGATTCTTCCCAAGGCAATCTGGGAGAAAGTGGAGCAGGATGCCGGAGGAGATATCACGGCCATTCGTGAATTTGACAATTTAGACAACCCTGTCGGCTCTGGCTGTTACACGGTAAACAGCTTTAATGATCAAGGTATCTACTTAGAGCGTGACGAGAATTATTGGGGCGTGGAGCGTTTTGGCAAATTACCGTCGGCAAAATACGTTATTCAGCCTATTTATAAGTCAAATGATTTAGTAGCAGTAGATTTTGAAAACAATAATCTTGACCTTGTCCAGGGCTTCATACCTAAGATTTGGGATCTGGAAGAAAAGAATCCGGCTATTAAGACGTATCTTCCAAAGCTTCCTTACCACTTAGAGGGCGGTATGGTTACCCTGATATTTAACACGACAATACCTGGCCTGGATAATTCGGATGTCCGCAGAGCGTTCGGATATGTAATCAACTACAAACAGGTTGCAGACGTGGCCATGTCAGGCTATACAAAGGATGTTGTTCCGCTGCTGGCACTGACAAACGGCGTTGAAGATAAATATATTGACAGAGATGCATTAAAGGATTTGGTATGGAGTTATAATCCGGATAAGGCAAACCAGCTTCTTGATGAGATGGGTGCCGCAAAGGGCAGTGACGGAATCCGGGTATTACCGGATGGTACACGTATGTCATGGACAATACAGACCGGTTACGGCTGGTCCGACTGGAATGCGACTGCCGAGGTTATCTCACAGAACGCAAAAGACGTAGGTATCGAGATCATCAGTGACATGCCTGAGTCCGCAATATTCTCCAGCAACAAGCGGACCGGTAACTTTGATATGACCTTGGGAATTCCAGGTGAAAATCCGCGTCCGTCACAGCCGTGGTTCCGTTATTCCGATATTATGTCCGACGTAGGTGTTCCGGATATAGGAGAAATGGCATTTTCAAACTTTGGACGTTTCCATAATAAAGAAGCGGTGGATATCTTAGCCAAGATTCCGCAGACAACCGATGAAGCTGAGTTGACGAAGCTGCATACGGATTTAAATAAAATTTATTTAGAGAACGCTCCCGTTATTCCTGTTATGTACAGGCCGTTCCAGTTCTATCAAGTAAACGAGACACATTGGAAAAATTTCCCTGTCGAGGGAGATGGTACAAATGTTCCTCCTATGACGGATAGAGGCGCAGGACTGAAAACCTTCTTTATAGTAGAGCCTGCAAAATAACGTTTAAGGAATCAGTAATGACTGTTCTGTGAAAAAATTATAATTATAATTCCAGTAGCAGAACAGTTTTATACCGTATGCCCTTGAGCGGCAATGATTTTGACCCATTACAGGGCAAACGAACAGAAAGGAAGTTACTGATGTCTGGTTATAAAAAATATTTTTTAAAGAAATCAGGTTGGTATTTGATCACCTTTGTTGTCGTACTGATGCTGAACTTCTTTTTACCGCGTATGATTAACGGAAATCCTGTAGATGTAATCGTTAATAAAATGGCCGAGGGTGTCGGCAATACCGACTCGATGAAAAGAATATATGAAAGCTTTTTAAAAGAATTTAACCTGGATAAACCGGTGTGGGAGCAGTTTATCCTGTATGTGGGCAAACTATTCAAAGGTGATTTAGGTACATCATTTTCTAGATATCCAAGAAGTGTTTCTTCAATATTGGCGGCTGCCATTCCCTGGACACTGGGGCTACAGATACCGGCCATCATAGTTGGCTGGATCGTAGGAAACGGGCTGGGTGCTATCGCGGCCTCCCGTAAAAGTATAGTAGGTAAAATCGTATATCCGGTATCGTTGCTTATTAATTCGATACCATACTATGCGTTTGCAATTATATTAATGTATTTACTCGGGATCGGTTTAAAACTTTTTCCATCGGGGGGAGCTTACTCTTCCAATCTGATCCCTGATTTAAACCCTGTTTTTATGTTGGACGTAATAAGACACCATACCCTGCCGTGGTTATCCATCGTTCTGATTATGATCGGCGGCCAGGCTTTGGGAATGCGGTCGATGGCAATTTACGAACTGAATGCGGATTATGTCCTATATGCAAAATTAATGGGTCTGCCTGAAAAAAAGATAACAGCATACGTTTTCCGCAATGCTATGCTGCCTCAGATAAGCGGCCTGGCGCTGGCGCTGGGAACAATGATTTCCGGCTCCCTGATAACGGAGATCGTATTCAATTATCCCGGTATCGGCTATTGGCTGTTTTCGGCAATCCGGCAGCTTGATTATCCATTGATTTCCGGCTGTACCTTAATTATTTCTATCACTGTATTAATTGCAAATTTTTTAATTGACGTTGTCTACGGTTTAATTGACCCAAGAATTAAAGCGGCACAGATGGAGGAAAATTAATATGCAGAAATTTAAATTATTGCTAAAAACTCCGCGTTTTTTAATTGGGTTCATCATCTTGGGAGTTATATTGACATTTATATTTACTTATCCGTTATTTGATAAGGGCGATCCTTTTGAAATGATCGGATTGAGTTTTGACCCGCCCGGCACCGAAGCATATACGGGTAAAACGCTGCTGTTAGGTACGGACAATTTCGGCCGTGATGCCTTGCTGGAATTAATTCACGGTACAAGGACATCTTTACTGGTCGGTTTAATCGGCGGAATTACCACTACTATAATCGGATTATCGATTGGTTTATTTGCCGGATACAAAGGCGGAACGGTTGATAATATATTGGTATCCATTACAAATATGTTTATTGTAATTCCTCCTTTCATCATTTTGATACTGATCTCTATGAGTTTAAAGGCACAATCCACTCAAATTACAGGAATTATTATAGGTTTAACCAGTTGGACCTGGATGGCAAGAGCGGTCAGGGCACAGACAACCTCGTTACGAAACAGGGACCATGTCAATATTGCCAGAATTACAGGTTATTCGACCGCCAGAATAATCATAACGGAGATCCTGCCTTACTTGGCATCTTATGTATTTATGGCTTTTGTTTTAGCAGTAGCCAACAGTATCTTATCTGAGGCCAGTCTTTCCATGTTAGGTTTAGGAGCCAAGAATGTTGTTTCCCTTGGCAGCATGATGAACTGGGCATTAATGTTTACGGCACCATCAGTCGGAGCTTGGTGGACATTTATACCATGTTCCATGGTTATTTCATTAATCACCTTCTCATTATACATGATGAATTCAGGTATGGATGAAATATTCAATCCGAAGATAAGGAGTTAATGGATATGGGAAATGTATTAACAGTAAAAGATTTAAAAACCGCATATAAGTCCAGAATGGGCGAGTGTGTCTATGCGGTGGACGGAGTCACTTTTTCATTGGAGGAAGGTAAAACGTTAGGAATAGCAGGTGAGTCCGGGTGCGGGAAATCCACGCTGGCTTTAAGCCTGATGGGATTTTACTTTCCGCCGCTGACTTACATTAACGGGGAAATAAACATAGGGGAAACCGATATCATGAAAATTCCTTATGAGACATTGCGTAAAAATATATTGGGGAAAGAGTTGGCTTATATTCCGCAGGCAGCAATGAATGCATTGAGTCCAACATTACGCGTTATAAATTTTGTTCAGGATATAGTACATGAACACTGTCCGGAGCTTTCAAAAGATGATGTAGTGAAAATGTTAAAGGAAAGGTTTGATCTGTTAGGCCTGCCGGAGCGGGCAATGTACTCCTATCCGAACGAATTGTCGGGAGGAATGAAGCAGCGTGTTGTAATTGTCGTTTCAACCATTTTAAATCCCAAAGTTTTGATTGCGGATGAACCGACATCTGCACTGGATGTAACATCACAAAAGCTTGTCATGGAAATGATGAAAGACATGTTACGTCTCGGTATCGTTAAATCTATTATTTATATTACACATGAGCTGCCCCTGCTTCGGCATATTACGGATGAGATCATGGTAATGTATGCGGGGCAGATCGTAGAGCACGGCACGACGGAACAGATCATTTTCGATTCTGTCCATCCGTATACAAAGGCACTGATGGGCTCTATCATCGTACCTGAAAAGGATGTGAAAGACTGGAATATTACCGGAATACCAGGAGCGCCGCCGAATCTGAAATATAAAATCGAAGGCTGCCGGTTTGCCCAAAGATGTAAATACGCAGGCAAGCTTTGCCTGAAGCATGAAGGGACAAGAAGCATTACATCCGATGGCCGCGGATACCTTTGTGATATTCCGGAAAACGAGTTGAGGGAGGTATATAGCCGTGAACAAAACGAATCTGATGGCATATGATCCTTCTACGGCGGAATCGGTATTAAGCTCAACCGGCCTGACAAAGCGGTTTGGCGCCGGAGTGAAGCAGGTTACCGCAGTAAATAATGTTGAATTTGATTTTCATCAAGGAGAGATCGTATCTATTGTCGGGGAATCCGGCAGCGGCAAGACCACTATAATGAGAATGCTGATGGGATTGCTGTCTGCTTCGGAAGGCGAGGTATTGTACAAGGGAAAAGCAATCAGTTTAAAGACAAATGCACAGCGTAAAAACTACTGGAAGGAAGTACAGGCAATTTTTCAGGATCCCTTCTCGTCTTTTAACCAGTTTTTCAAGGTAAATAAAATATTTGAAGATTGCCTGAAATTTACAGGACAAAAGTTTTCTCCAGAGGAAAAGAAGGAAAAATTCACGGAAGCCTGTAATTTTGTCAATTTAAAATATGAAGAGCTGGCAAACAAATATCCGTTCGAGCTATCAGGCGGGCAAATGCAGAGACTTATGATAGCCCGTATCTTTATACTCGAGCCCTCTGTCCTGATTGCGGACGAACCGACCTCAATGATAGATGCCTGTTCCCGTTCGACCATATTGGAGATGCTTTTGCGCCTGCGTAATCATAATAAGATGACCATTATTTTTATTACGCATGATTTAGGGCTGGCATATTATATCAGCAATACGTTATGCATCATGGAAAAGGGGTGTTTTGTGGAATACGGCAATGCCGTTGATATTATTAATGATCCTCGGAACGCCTACACGAAGCATCTTCTCTCGGATGTCCCGAAGTTAAATGAAAAGTGGATGTCCGATTAGGAAGCAATTACTTAAGAGTACTACACTTTACGTAGTTAATATAAAAAATGGAGGAATAAGAAATGAGTAAGAAATTTAGAGTTGGTATTGTCGGCTGCGGAAATATTTTTCCCATGCATGCATACCCGGTAAGCAAACTGGACACATGTGAACTGGTAGCGGTATGCGATGTGAAGGAAGATCGTGCAAAGGCAAAGGCAGAGGAGTTCGGCTGCAAATATTATTTAGACTACAAGGAGATGATTGCAAAAGAAAACCTGGATGTTCTGCATTGCTGTACCCCGCACTACATGCACCCGCCAATCACGATTTATGCGTTGGAACACGGCGTAAATGTATTAACGGAAAAGCCTATGTCAATCAAGTATGAAGACACTGTTGCAATGGTTAATGCGGCAGACAAGAGCGGCAAAACCTTAGGGGTTATCTTCCAGAACAGATACAATCCGGGTTCCGTACTTGCCAAGAAAACGTTGGAAAGCGGAGAACTGGGCAAGGTAATCGGTGCAAAAATGAATGTAACCTGGAAGCGTACGGACGAATACTATTCGAAGAGCGACTGGAAAGGCACCTGGGACAAAGAAGGCGGCGGTGTTATTATCGATCAGGCGATACATACCTTTGACTTATTGCGTTGGCTGCTTAATGATGAACCGGAGTGGATGGATGTCAGCATAGCAAACCGTACGCATGAGATTATCGAAGTAGAGGATTCCGCAGAGGGTGTTATAAAATTCAAAAGCGGGGTGTTCGCATCCTTCTACACAATCAATTATTACTGTGCAGATTCAGACGTAGAACTGGAGATCACCTGCGAAAACGGTATTATCAATATCAAAGCCGACTGCGGAAGCGTAACCTTCAAGGACGGACGCAAGTATGTGGCGGATAAGGTACCTGGTGAGACCTTTGACTACGGTAAGGTGAAGGGATACTGGGGAGTAAGCCATATTAAGCAGATTGATGATTTCTATATGAGCATGTCAAAGGGTGAGCAGCCGTTTATCACAGGCAAAGAAGCAATGAAGACAATGAAGATGATCTGCAGTGTTTATGACAGCGGTAAGAGCAAACAAAGAGTATTCTACTAAGCACGGCAGGGAAAGAGGTATTATGAGAGAAAGCATACTTATCATTGGAAGTGGTACGATGGGTTGCGGCATAGCAGCTTGCAGCGCATTGGCGGGCAATAAGACAGTTCTTTTCGATGCACAGGATACGGCCCTGAATAATGCATATGAAAGGGTAAAAGAGAACATAAACGAACTGTGCACGCAGGGCCTGTGCAGTGAAAAGCAGATGAGGGACGCACTGGCACTTGTTACCGTCAATGCCGATATGGAGGATGCTTGCAGCACTGCCAAAACTGTAATCGAAGCAGTTTATGAGAATCTGGAATTAAAGCAAAACATGTTTAAGAAATTAGATGAACTGTTGCCGGAAGAGGTTTTGCTCCTCAGTAATACTTCAGGATTACGCATAACAGATATTGCAGCTGAAACCAGGCATCCCGAGCGTACCTTTACCACACATTTCTGGCTACCTGCGAATCTGATTCCATTGGTTGAAGTAGTGATAGGTGATCATTCTTCGCCGGAACTTGCCGTTAAAGTAAGTGATATGCTGAAAGCATGGGGAAAATCTCCCGTCATTGTAAAGAAAGACCTTCCGGGGCAACTGGCTAATCGTATACTGCAGGCGGTGATCAGAGAGGCCGTTAACATCGTGGAAATTGGCCTGGCATCGGCAGAAGATGTTGACACCGCAATAAAAATGGGCATGGCGTTAAGGTTCCCCGTATGGGGCCCGTTAGAACATGTGGATGCGGTCGGGCTCGATATCTGCAGCTCGGTGCAAAACACGGTTTTGCCTGAAATTACTGCCAGGCAGGAGGCATCGGACATGTTCCGTGATTTGATGAGTAAAGGAAACATGGGGTATAAAACCGGAAAAGGATTTTATGACTGGTCTCAAAAGGACATGAAGCAATTAATGAAACGAAGGAATGATTTCATCGTTCATTCCCTTAAAAAGATTCGTGAATCGTAAGGAAAAATTTCAATTAACTTAAATATTATTAAAAGTTTGGAGGAATGATTATGTATTTTGGTACACCGGTTTGGCCGATAGAATGGAATGCTCCGTATGAAAACGCCATTAAAAAAATTGCCGATATAGGATTTAAAGGTGTGGAATTAATCGGATGGAATGGGAAGGAATTAAGAGAATATTATACGAAAGATACTATTAAAAATTTAAGAACACTTTTAAGCGACTTAGGGCTTAGCATGTCAAACTTCAACCATACTCCTGAAATGCTGTGCAGTGATGACGATAAGGTAAGGCTGGCATGCAAGGATGATTATAAGCGTGCGATTGAGGTTGCACATGATCTGGGTGCGAAAACTTTTACTTCCGTAACACCTTATCCGTTCAGTATGTGCAATGCTTACAAATGGCTGAAAGAGGTATCCATGTATCAGGAATGGACGATTGATGCAGATATTAATTTAGACTTTGGCGCCAATTATGACCGCTTTGTTGAAGACATGAAGGAACTGTGTGCGTTAAATGCACAGGCAGGCTTAAAAACACTTGTTGAGCCGCATCCGCACCGCTGGGTACATTCCGCAGCAAGTATGCTCAGATTAATCGAGCATGTCGGAGCAGATAATCTTGGATTTAACCTGGACCCAAGCCATTTATTCTCAGTCGGTGAATTCCCGCAGCGTACGATTTACGAATTGCGCGGAAGGGTATGGCACTGCCACTTCAGTGACAATGATACGCTTACCAATGCACACTGGAGACCGGGTAAGGGCAAGGTAGACTGGTATGCGGTAATGAAGGCTTTAAAAGACACCGGATTTGACGGAGAAATATCCTTTGAGCTGGAAGACGTTCCGGGAGCAGGAGTTCCGGGCAAGCCTTGCTCGCCGAATATGGTAAAAGAGCTTAAGGAATCTATCCGCTATATCACTGAAATTGGTAAAGAGTTAGGAATTGTATTCGACTGATGAAAGCGCTGTAATAATAGACTAATCTTATAAATACATAATTCAGGCAATGGCAGTATAAGAAATAAGAGAAATCGTTTTGATATCGGAACGGTTTCTCTTATTTTTTCGCATAGGGAAAAGGGCCTCGGTTATGATATAGGGGCAGACCGTTATTTCTAATTAAAATTTAATTATAATCATATTGAAAAAAGCTCCCTTAACCGATAGAATAAGGATGAAGTTTACTGTTTGTGATGACGTTATGCGGCATCATGTCGGGAAGTATGAAGAAAAGCATATGCAAATGCTGCTTTTAGGAGGAGTTACGGACATGTCTAAGATTTTAATTATTGAGGATGAAGGAAAGATTGCCAGGTTTGTGGAACTGGAATTAAAGTATGAAGGGTATGAAGTGGATATTGCAGAGGACGGAAGAAGCGGCCTGGAAAAGGCGCTGCACGGTAATGCGGACTTGGTGCTGTTAGATATTATGCTTCCCGGGCTGAGCGGCATAGAGGTATGCCGAAGAATACGACTTGAATCGTCGGTGCCAATTATAATGCTGACGGCAAAGGATGATGTCACGGATAAGGTGGCGGGATTGGATATCGGTGCGGATGACTACATGACGAAGCCCTTTGCCATTGAAGAATTACTGGCGAGGATCCGGGTTGCCTTAAACAGGCAGCAGAAGCTGATGCAGCCCAAGGCGGACATCCTGCAGACAGGAGAATTGAAGCTGAATCTTACCAGTCACAGTGCTTACTACGGTGACGATGAACTGAACCTTACGAAGAAAGAATATGAATTGCTGGAATATCTGATACGGAATAAGAATATTGCGGTTACAAGGGAACAATTGCTGAACAAGGTATGGGATTACGAATACCTTGGGGATACCAATGTGGTTGACGTATATGTCAGGTATTTAAGGCAGAAGATTGACGATAAATACAATATCAGGCTGATCGATACGGTAAGAGGGGTAGGTTATATCATAAAGGATGAAAAATAATATAATGGAATTTCTAAGGCAGGTATTACGCAAAATCATTCTTCCGTTCCGGAGGAAAAAAGAAGAATTGCTGGGTAAATTCCGTTTTTCGATAGCGTTTCGCATATCGCTCCATTACCTGAAGCTCCTGCTTATCAATTACATTATATTTATGGGCGTGTTTTCCCTGCTTTACTATGCAGCGGAGCTAAGGAACAGTAAGGACAAGGCACAGGAGATAATCGCGCATTTGCAGAATACGCAAGTAAATAATTTGAAGACCGAGAATATAAACCCATATAATATCCAGGGAATATCGTTAAAAATTGTGGATAAAAATCAAAATGCCCAGATTTACAGTGACATAATATCTGATATCACGAATGAAAAAAAGATCTTCCGGCATATCTATGTGAAGACCGGACAAGACAGGCTGCACCCTGTAATAATGTACAGCGAACAGAAAGAGGTTAAGATTGCCGGAAAGGATCATACGGTATGCTTTCAGTATGATTTTTCCGATAGCAGTGATAAATTGCAGTGGCTGTTTGTTACCATGACAATTCTGTTCCTTATACTAACTTATTTTTTGATAAGACAGGGCAAGAAAAGCGATCAGGCATTATTGCAGCCTCTTTATGACATGTCGGCCACCGCAAACCATCTGAACGTTAATAATCTTCACAATCACAGGCTTAATGTGGAGGGTACCAAGAACGAGCTGAAAGACCTGGCAAATGTGATTAATTCCATGCTGGACCGGATAGAAATCTCCTATGAAAGCCAGAAACAGTTCGTCTCGGATGCATCCCATGAGCTTCGGACACCGATAGCCGTAATCCAGGGCTATGCCAACCTGCTGAACCGATGGGGCACTAAAAACGAAGAGGTAATGCTGGAATCCATCGACGCAATCACGAACGAGGCAAAGTCCATGCAAGACCTGGTAGAAAAACTGCTCTTCCTGTCAAGGCATGATAAGAAAACCTTAAAGCTGGAAAAAGCAAAATTCAATATGCGCCCTGTCATTGAGGATATGATTAAGGAAACCCGCCTTGTATCAACCAACAGGGTAATTGAAAGCCCGCTTCTTCAGGATGTAATCGTGTACGGTGATAAGCAGGCCTTAAAGCAGGCGATCCGCATCTTCATAGACAATGCGATAAAATATACAAAGGACGGAGACACCATAACTATAAGCTGCGAGAATGACAATGAGGATTGTGTTATAACGGTGAAAGACACGGGAATCGGAATGACGAGAAAGGACGTCGATAACATCTTCGAGCGCTTCTACCGTTCGGACCAGGTCAGAAACGACAAAATCTATGGCCACGGACTGGGACTGTCCATAGCAAAGCTGATAATCCTGGGGCATACCGGGAAAATAAAAGTACGTTCCCAGCTGAAAAAAGGAACGAGCTTCATTATAACACTGCCGAGAAGATTCTAAACCGTGTAAAGCAGGCAGCTATTGAAAAAAGCTGTTCAAAACTAAAGCTGATTACAACGAATGACAATATCAATGCAATCCGGTTCTATCAGAAGCGGGGATTCGACCTGGTACACCTGTATCATAACGCATTGGAAACCTCAAGAAAATTAAAGCCC
>JAEWSD010000227.1 GCA_023398615.1 Bacillota bacterium | reverse complement strand
ACGGTCAGCTCACGAACCACCGGGACCTTGGTTAAGACAGGCAGCAGTATGGTGGAAACGATAATTCCGAAAGCATTTTGTACCAGATTAAAAGGTACGCTGGAAGCTGCAGCGGCATAGCCCAGGTTCATGATATAGCCTTCAAATACGAAGTATCCGCCCGTAACGATGACTCCTCCGCAGATACCGGCAAGGATTACCGCAGTCAGTTTTAACTTGGAGTGTGATAATTTACCGTATAGTGCGTGATATACGGCACCGCCGACGATTGCGGCCAGTGCTTTGATGATTAAAGTTGCAGGTGCAAATCCGGCATATCCCAGGAACAGGTCAGCAAACATGGAGCCGATTCCGGCTGCCGCACCTCCGTAGATTGGCCCTAATATGATACCGGACAGCAGTACCATGCCGTCTCCTAAGTGGATATATCCCGTAGGTGACGGGACTTTAATGATCATGGTTGCAATACAGGTCATAGCAGCCATTAACGCAGCCATAATAATTTTTATTGTTTTATTCTTTCTCATAAAAACCCTCCATTCTGCCGCAAACCCACGAATTTGGGCGGCATAATCAACTTGCCTGCAAGCCGATTATTGCTATAATATCCATTTAACTTGAAGATACTATATAATATATTTGGCATGATTAAAAGTACCAGTATTGATATAATTAACAGTGCCAGAATTATAATTATTCTATTGACAGTTGTACATAATAATGGGTATAATCATGTGAGTTATTGATGAATGAAGTCGGGATTGGAATGTGTGACTATGGCAAAATGGAAAGTTTTCATAAATAAAAAAGGTAATGCCGGATATATAATAGTAACGATTTTTATAATAAGTGTGGTAATCCGAACGGTATTAGGCGTTGCCTTCGGGCAGATGAATGTGTTCTTTGACGAGCTTTTGCACTGGAACCTGAGTAAATCTGTTTACTATCATTTGGGAAGCCTGTTCCGGAATGATATGCTGAATTATAATGAGATGCTTTACTCTGTGGTGATCTCGGTCTCCCATTTCTTCGGAAATACGGAAATGCAGTATTTCATTGCGGTCGGTATTAATTCCATATTGATGTCTTCCGTGGTATTTCCGGTATATGCAATGTCAGAGAGCTTCCTGGGCAGCAGATACCAGGCCGTGATCCTTTCCTTTGTCAGCATAATGCTGCCTGAAATGGCTTACACGGCAAAGATTATTCAGGAGAACCTTTATTATCCTATGACGATTTGGTTCTTTTACCTGTTTATCTTCTTGATATTAAGGAATCCCTACCGGAAACGGAATATGGTGTTCTTAGGTTCATATGTATTTGCCGTCAGCCTGTGCAAGCAGATGGCACTTAATATCTTTACCGGGGTAGTGCTGTATTATCTGCTGCAATTCCTGTTCTTTGATAAAGAGAACCGTAAGAAATGCGCCGTGTGCCTGCTTTGGTTTACTGCGGTATTCGGAAGCCTTAAGATGCTTTACGGGGTCCTGTTTAATCTTGCAAACGGCCTTGCCACGGAATCCTCCTCCGAAGTCACGATCGGTGTTATACTTGGTAATCTTCTTGATCCTTACCTGATAAGCCAGCTGATTTATCCGGCGGTAACCTATTTGCTGCTGTCCGTGATGTTCTCGGGGCTTTTCACGGTCATACTGCCGTTGTCCCTCGTAAAGGAGTTATCCGTAAAGGAACGCAACCTGCTTTTGATTATCGGGACAATCTTCACATCCACAGTAATGGTAATATGTCTTAGAATCATACCTGCCGAGAATCTTGATGTGGTTAAGATAAGATTTCATTTCCGATACCTGTTCTATCTGGTCGTACCGCTGCTGATACTGTTTCTCAGCATGAAGGACAGGCTGGCCGGCGGGAAATACCTGAAACGGACTGCTCTCCTTTCCCTTTTATATATCCTGCTCTTAAACTATATCAGTATTCTTCCCGAGGAAGGCTCCAAGATTGATTGTGCCGGGGCTAACTATATAAAATACCTGTTTGAATCCGAAATGATGCAGAATACCCTGCGTATACTTATCATCATTGTTATGTCCTTCTGCCTGTACCTGCTGCACAGGAAGAAAATTAAGCTGTTTTATTCCGTTATACTGGCAGGCTTTGTGGTCTCCGGAATTGTAAATAACTGCTATACCTACAGCGAGTTTTACGAAAATAAGCAGCAGTCCGTAAGCAAAAAAGAAGATGCGTTCACCATTAATTCATATTTTCATGATATTATTAATAAAGAGGATAACTCCCTTCTGATCATTTCAGAAACGAAATATTCCGAAGGCAAGCTGGAGGTATATTTGCAGCATCCGGATTACTACCTATGCAAGATGGAGGATTTCAAAGAGTTTGCGGACGGTTATTCGGGAGGTTCCTTTGCCGGACTTACTATGAACAGTTTCAACATTGAATTCAGGGATGAAGAGCTTAACTGTCCGGAATATATCATTTCGTATGAACCAATCCGCCTGGAAGGCTATAAAGAGACGGATATTGCATTGAACCGGTATCATATGTATGAAAGAAAGTAACAGTTCAGCCGTAAGGCTGAACTGTTACGAAAGAATCGGTTAAGCGGGGCTTGTATCGCCAGGTTAACAGAGAGAAGAGAAGAATTCCATTGAATACGATAGCAAAGAACGGTACTGCCGGCATGTTTGTGTGGAATACCATAGGAAGCATCTGCAGTGCGGGAACCTCATTTATACTATTAATATTTGTTACGAGAATATGCGGAAGCTCCGATGCAGGCATATTTGCACTGGGGTTTGCCAATGCTCAGCTGATGCTTACCATCGGAAGATTCGGCATGAGGGCATTTCAGGCGACGGATGTAAAATCCGATATTAAGTTCTCTACCTATTTCCTGTCAAGACTTATCACCTGCCTGGCTATGCTGCTTGTGAGTGCCGGATATATTCTATTCAGCGGATATTCCTTTGAAAAAAGTGCGGTTGTATTCGGTCTTTGTATCATAAAGATGACAGATGCGCTTGAGGATGTCTATCATGGGCTGTTTCAGCAAAATGGCCGGATGGCAACGGCAGGCAGGCTTTTAACCGTAAGGAATGTGATCACGATCCTTTCCTTCGGCCTGATCCTGGCGGCAACCGGAAATCTTCTGGCGGCCTGTCTGGCAACGGCGGCAATATCAATTGCCGCATGCCTGTTATTAAATATACCGGTTGCAAGAACTATGGTCAGATTGAGGACGGCATCTTCACGGAATGAGCTTATGGTTTTGTTCCGAAGCTGTCTTCCGTTGTTTATCGGAAGCTTTCTGTCAATATATATTTACAATGTTCCCAAATACATGATTGACCGTCTTCTGACTTCGGATATGCAGACTTATTACAATATATTATTCATGCCCACCTTTGTCATCAATTTGCTTGGGGAATTCCTGTTCAAGCCGCTCCTTACCGGACTGGCGGTCCGCTGGGAGCAGAATCAGCTCAGGATATTCGCAAACTATGTTTTGAGATTATTTTCAGGTATCGTACTGATTACCTTTGCCGCGGTTGGTGCGGGAAGCCTGGTGGGCTGTGAGATACTTTCATTTATATATGGGGTAGACCTGCTCCGGTACCGGACGGAATTGGTCCTGTTACTGTTTGCAGGAGGCTTCGCAGCATGTGTCTACCTGCTGTTTCACATATTAACCGCAATGAGACGGCAGGTAAGCCTGCTGTATGGGTACACCGTTTCGGCTCTTATTACCACGGTTTTAGCTCCGTTGCTGATTAAGAAAATGGCTATGATGGGTGCGGCTTTGACCTGCCTGGTTTCAAGTATGCTTCTGTTTGCCGTTTTTTCACTGATACTATTGTATGGAATTTTAAGAAAGGGAAAGAGTGTATCATAATGTTCGATAGTATGAAACATAAAATATTGGTAATCATCCCTGCCTATAATGAGGAAAAGAATATCGTCAGGGTGGTTACCCAGCTTACGAAGACAGTTCCGGAAGTGTCCTATATCATCATCAATGACTGTTCCTGTGACAACACCGCGAGGATATGCAGGAAATACGGCTATAATTACATGTCTCTGCCGATTAATCTTGGCATCGGGGGCGTTGTACAGGCCGGATACCAGTACGCCCTGGACCATGATTATGATATCGCGGTGCAGATGGACGGCGACGGGCAGCATGACGCGAAATACATACACAGGATCATTCAGCCTATTATTGATGGGGAAGCCGATATCGTAATCGGGTCAAGGTTCTTGACCGGCGAGGGTTTTCAATCCTCCGGTATGAGGAGGGCGGGAATTAACTTTCTTAGCTTTTTAATCCGTTTGTGCAGCGGAACCAGGGTAAAGGATGTAACAAGCGGATTCCGTGCGGTAAACAGAAAGTTTATCCGTATCTACGCCGGGGAATATTCCCAGGATTATCCGGAACCGGAAGCAATCATTGCGGGAGCAATGAACCAGGGAAGAATCAAAGAGGTTCCTGTTATTATGCATGAGAGAAAAGCGGGTATCAGCTCCATTAATCTGTGGGGCTCCGTTTACTATATGATAAAAGTATCACTGGCAATCTTTTTTTATGCGATAGGCGGTCATAAAAAATATTCCGCTGCGGATGC
>JAEWSD010000158.1 GCA_023398615.1 Bacillota bacterium | reverse complement strand
GCCTGCGTGCATATCAGCAGATTTCCGCTCCGGCAGGCATACTCTTTTCCGGCACAACTAACGCCAGTCCGCCGTTCTCGTCTTCGGCACAAAGCAGCATACCTTCGGAAAGAACCCCTGCCAATTTGGCAGGTTTCAGATTAACCAATACCATAACTTTCTTCCCGACCATCTCTTCCGGAGAATAATAGGCCTTTATACCGGATACGATTTGCTTCACCCGGCTTCCGATCTTAACCTGGGAGCAAAGCAGTTTTTTCGACTTTGGAACCGCCTCACAGGCAATGATCTCACCGACCTGGAACTGCAGCTTCGCAAAATCATCGTAGCTGATTTCTTCCTTAACGGGAATGTCTATAACAGAGCTCTCATTCCCTTCCTTAGCGTCAGGATTTCCGGCGGCAGAATCTATTCCGCTGCTTTTGTCCTCTTCCGCTTTCCTTGCTTCCACCTTCTCCAATACTTCTTTTACGTCCAGCCGGGCAAACAGGATTTCTGGTGTTTCCGTAACCCTGGTGTCGGAAGCATAGATGCCGAACCGGTCCAGCTCATCTATCGTTCTGAGCTTCGCATTAAGCTGCGTCAGAATCTTGCCGGAGGTTTCGGGCATAAAGGAGTTTAAGAGGCTTGCACCGATACATATGCCCTCCACCAGGTTATACAGAACTGTCTCCAGACGCGGCTTTTTCTCTTCCTCCTTAGCCAGGACCCACGGCATGGTTTCGTCAATATATTTGTTGCAGCGTTTGAACAAGGCAAAAATCTCGGAGATTGCATCCGCAACCCTAAGCTGCTCCATTTTATCAACCACTTTCTTCGGCGTTTCCAGCGCAAGCCGGATCAGCTCTTCGTCAACCGCATCCTTTACTCCGGAATTGTTTACAATTCCGCCGAAATACTTATTTGACATGGATATCGTCCTGTTTACAAGGTTACCCAAAGTATTTGCAAGGTCGGAATTCATTCTCTCGACCATCAGCTCCCAGGTAATGACCCCGTCATTATCGAACGGCATTTCATGCAATACGAAATACCTTACCGCATCTACTCCGAAGAAGTCCACCAGCTCGTCCGCGTATAATACATTGCCTTTGGATTTGCTCATCTTACCGTCCCCCTGAAGCAGCCACGGATGTCCAAATACCTGTTTCGGCAGCGGCAGGTTTAAAGCCATCAGCATGATCGGCCAGTATATCGTATGGAAACGCAGAATATCCTTCCCGATCAGGTGCAGGTCCGCAGGCCAGAATTTCTGAAACAGTTCGCCGTGATTACCGTCCACATCATAACCCGGTCCGGTAATATAGTTACTTAACGCATCCAGCCACACATACACTACGTGCTTGTCGTCAAAATCAACGGGAATTCCCCACCTGAAGGACGTCCGGGATACACACAGGTCCTGTAACCCCGGAAGCAGGAAATTATTCATCATCTCATTTTTTCTGGATTCCGGCTGTATAAACTCAGGATGCCTATTTATGTGGTCGATCAGCCGCTCCGTGTAGTTGCTGAGCTTAAGGAAATATGCCTCCTCCTTTGCCGGCTGCACCTCCCGCCCGCAGTCCGGACATTTGCCGTCTACAAGCTGTGATTGTGTGAAGAAGGATTCACAGGGGGTACAGTACATTCCTTCATAGTACCCCTTATAGATATCTCCCTGTTCATAAAGCTTCTTAAAGATTTTCTGTATCTGCTTCTCATGATAGCTGTCGGTTGTACGGACGAATTTATCGTAAGAGGTATTCATTAAATCCCAGATATCCTTAATCTGCCCTGCCACACCGTCCACGAATTCCTTCGGTGTTATCCCGGCATCGGCCGCCTTATTCTCGATCTTCTGCCCGTGCTCATCCGTTCCGGTCTGGAAGAACACGTCATAGCCCTGCTGCCTTTTAAACCTCGCAATACTGTCCGCCAGCACGATTTCATAGCTGTTTCCGATATGCGGTTTCCCGGATGTATATGCGATAGCAGTTGTAATATAATACGGTTTTTTACTCATTTATTTCCCTCCTGATAATATATCCTTTCATACCTTCCGTATGTCAGGAAATTGTGAAACTAAAAACAAGAAAGAGTTTCGCTTGCGAAGCTCTCGCGCCGAGCGCGGCCGGCTTTGCCGGTAAAATTCCATACGCGCGAGTGCGCACCCATAGCGGAGCGCTTTTTATTTCATAGGATTATTGCACTTTAGTGCGTCAACGTAACAAGGTCTTTCCTATGAAATCAAAAAAAGCTCCTATCTTTAAATTTCTTTAAAGACGAGAGCCTGTATCCCGTGGTACCACTTTAATTCAACACGGCTTCACAGTCGTGTCCTTATCTGCTGCAACCTGTAGCCTACAGCATATCACAATAACGGATGCATCCGTCGCAGCCTAAAGAAATTTTGCCTTCTCTCGGTGCGCAGCTCCAAGACCATCTTCAGCAATTCCTCCATGCCCCCTTTTCAGCCGCCGGGGTTCTCTGTTCATGGCTTCCCTGCCTACTCTTCTTTTCACAGCCTTTTCTTTATTTTATAAGATTTGTGATGAAATAGTTTTGTATTAGTCTATCCATCTTTAATATGTTTTAGCATAGCACGAGGGTTTTGATTTGTCAACACACTGCGATACTGCTTTTTATGCTTCTATATTATTATCACCATTTCTCATCATATCGTTTATTTTTTTATTATATATTTACCTAGATTGAATACCAGCCTTATAATAATATATATCAAGCAAAACCTTATGCTATTATATAAGTCTTTTTCTACAAATACAAATATAGCAGCAAATAATAATATTACTTCCAAAATATATGGCATTAATTTTTTTAAATTTTTCATACTTAACTCCTTACATCAACATATCTTAAATAGTAAATATTACCAATATATATAGAATAAAGCATTGTTTTCTTTTTTACAATGAAAATTTCTTCATTATTTTTTCTGCATATCCCAAAATACGAAATGAATAAGGACTACTTACTAACGAATGATTACCGGTTAAAAGGCATATTCTAGATAGGGGTTTTAAATCCGCCCATTTTTAATCTCTTACATTTCTATTAAAATTAAGTATTTGTGTTGACAAAATAACAGAAACACTATATGTTGCATATATTGATATACAGTACTTTTTTATATTATTAATTTTGCAGGCAATGGCCTGCAAATCAATTAATGGGAGGAATTTATGAAAAATAGTAAAAAACATCTTGTATTATCCTTTTTACTGATTTTACTGTTTCTCTTTGCCGTGAGCTGTTCAAGAATTGCTCTCGGAGGAGGAGGCAGTCCCGAGGAATTCGATGCATTCTTAGACCAGATTTTTACGTCAGAGGTGCAAAAAGATACTCTTTCACTTAATTTTTCCATATCAAATCCGGAAAATTATAATATTACGGACCCGGAAACTACCTTCGGTCATTATTCCGTAGATTACATAAAGGGGCAGCTTGCCACAAACGAAAATTATTTGGAGACTTTGAAAAAGTTCGATTATGATTCCTTATCGGAATCTCAAAAGCTCTCCTACGACATATTGAATGAAGATCTGACACTTCAAATGACCGCCGGAGATTTTATTCTTTACAATGAATGTCTCGGACCTACTACCGGAACGCAGGCACAGCTTCCAGTTCTTTTGGCGGAATATTATTTCGATGATAAATCGGACATAGAAACCTATCTTGAACTTCTTCCGAAGGTATATGATTATTTCAAGGAAATCACGGAATTCGAGAGAGAGAAATCGGCGGCCGGCCTGTTTATGAATGATGACGTGGCAGACAGTATCATCGATCAATGCAAATTATTCATTAAGGACAAGGACAATAATTTCCTGATAAAAATCTTTAATGACAGGATTGCCGATTTTGACGGTTTGACCAAAGCGGAAAAGAAGTCCTATCAGGCAGCTAATAAGGATGCCGTAATCAATTCCGTAATACCGGCCTATGAACTGCTGATTTCAACCCTCACGGAGCTGAAGGGCACCGGTAAAAATAAAGGCGGTTTATGCAACTATAAAAAGGGGAAGGAGTATTATGAATACCTGATCGCTTCCAATACGGGCTCTTCCAGGTCCATTGAAGAGCTAAAGGATATGCTGGACAGCCGCATCACAACAAATTTACTGAAGCTGTCCACCCTGATGACGGAAGATCCCGACCTGTACGAGAAGGCCGTTGATATAAAATATCCTTTAACCGACCCTGCCAAGATAATCAGCTACCTTAAAAAGGCAATCAAGGAAGATTTTCCATCCTGTCCGCAGGTGGATTGCTCCATAAAATACGTCCCGGAATCCCTGCAGGATCATCTAAGTCCTGCCATGTATCTGATCCCGACCATCGACAATTATAAGGACAATACCATATATATCAACGACTGTCCCGATAACGACCTGTCCGCAATCTTTACTACGATAGCTCACGAGGGATATCCCGGCCATCTCTACCAGTCCATTTATTTCAGAGATAAGAAACCGGCCGCCCTTCGCTGCTTACTGGATTTCGGAGGGTATGTAGAGGGCTGGGCAACCTATGTGGAATACTATTCTTACCACCTGGCCGGTTTCAAGAAGAATGTTGCGGAATTCCTTGAAGCAAATATGATTGCCAACATGGCCTTATACTGCCGATTGGATATGGGAATCCATTATGACGGCTGGACACCCGCCGAGACGGCAGCCTACTTAAAAAATTACGGAATTACTGACGGCGATACCGTCAAGCTATTATATAATACCATGATTGAAGAGCCTGCACTGTATCCCGAATATGGAATCGGATATCTGGAAATTGCCGATTTAAAGGATAAGGCGCAGAAGGCACTGGGTGATAATTTTGAACTCAAAGAGTTTCATACCTTCCTTTTAGACATCGGCCCCGCTCAGTTTGACATTATCTCTGACCGTATGGATACCTGGATTCAGGAGCAAAAAAGTAAGAATGATTAAAATTTAACAAAAAAATCAACAAATTTAATGAAAAATATCTGTTTCATATTGACATTTACAAATTATATTTTTATACTTAGAGTGGTGGACGATTTTTAAATGCCAAACTGTACTAAAGTAAAATAATGCAATTATAAAGAATCATTTTTGATGGCAATTGGTTCTTTATAATTGAATATTAAAACATTTTGTAGGAGGAATTTAAATGTCAACAAAAGCTTATTTTAAGCGCGACGAAATCAGCGCAAGCAATCCAATTTTCAATCAGACTCGTGCTATAATTGAAGCCCCGTTTTACGGTAATAATGTAATTAAAGTTAATACCTTAAAAGAGGCATATGAATTAGCTAAGAATGCTCCCGGAACTGTAGTAACAGATATGCCTGTATACAGAGCGGAGGAGATTGGCCTTGAACCTGACGCTAAGATTTTACTGTTCAATGACGGTAATGTAAGCGGAAGAGCTGCCGCCGCCCGTAAAATCTCAGGCGAACCCGGTGTAAACATTGCTGATCTTGACGGCAAGGTAAAGGAAGCTGTTTATCAGTCACGTAATCTGCTTATGTATCATGCGGAGGTATACATCGGACTGCATGAAGATTTCATGGTTAAGGCACACCTGCTTATTCCGGAAGGTGAAGAGAATAACTTATACTCCTGGATGTTAAACTTCCAGTACATGTCGGATGAATATGTTAAAATGTATAAGGCATCAAAACCTATCGAAGGCGAGCCTGATATTTATATTTTCTCAAATCCTCAGTGGTCACATCCGGATCATCCGATGGGCCTGACTTATTTTGATACCTCACACAACTGTGCCGCACTATTAGGTATGAGATATTTCGGTGAGCACAAGAAGGGTACCCTAACCATAGCTTGGGCTATTGCAAACAGACACGGTTATGCTTCCTGCCACGGCGGACAGAAGAGATATAACCTTTCCAATGGCAGATCTTTCGTTGCCGGTGTATTCGGACTTTCCGGATCCGGTAAATCCACACTTACCCATGCTGCTCATGGCGGTAAATACGATATTACCGTTCTTCATGACGATGCATTCATTATTTCAACCACAGACGGTTCCTCCATCGCATTAGAGCCTGCTTATTTTGATAAGACGCAGGATTATCCGTTAAGCAGCCCGGACAACAAGTATCTTGTCACCGTTCAAAACTGCGGTGTAACTATTGATGAGAACGGACACAAGGTAATTGTAACAGAAGATATCCGTAACGGTAACGGTCGTGCCGTGAAATCAAAATTATGGTCTCCGAACCGTGTGGATAAATTCGACGAGCCGGTTAACGCTATCTTCTGGATCATGAAGGATCCTACGATTCCTCCGATTGTTAAATTAAATGGCGCTTCTTTGGCTTCCGTAATGGGCGCTACCCTGGCAACCAAAAGATCCTCCGCAGAAAGACTTGCTCCCGGTGTAGATCCTAACGCATTGGTCGTTGAACCATATGCGAATCCTTTCAGAACCTATCCTTTGGTTAATGACTATGAAAAATTCAAGGAACTGGTTGAAAAGAGGAATGTGGACTGCTATATCATCAATACCGGAGACTTTATGGGTAAAAAGGTTACCCCTAAGGACACTTTAGGAATCCTTGAAACCGTAGTAGAAGGAAAAGCAAGCTTCAAGAAATGGGGTCCTTTCTCGGATATTGAAATCATGGAATGGGAAGGCTTCATTCCTAATCTTAATGATGCGGATTACAAAGCACAGTTAAAAGCAAGAATGAATGACAGAGTACAGTTCGTTGAATCCAGAGATGAGTTCAAGGGCGGCTTTGATAAATTACCTGCCGATGCACTGAACGCATTAAAGAAGGTTGTTGCAGAATTAGATTAATTGAAATTATTGTCACCTGGAAGCATCCCTTCCAGGTGACTTTTTTGGAAGTTAGCCGCGAGGTGCTTATTCATCCTTTAACATGAAAAACAGCCGCTATAATGTCAGTATCGGATTCTTTCTCCCCATGACGTTACGGTACTCCAGCGGTGTCACCCCTTCCAGCTTCTTAAATACACTGTTGAAATGATTCTGATAATTATAGCCGACGTCATAGGCGATTTCCTGTATTGGTTTATTCGTATAAATCAATAATTTCTTGCTCTCCTCGATACGGATCAGATTGACATGGGTCGAAAGAGACATATTTGTTTCCTTCTTAATAAGGCTTGAAAGATAAACAGGACTTACCTGGATATGTTCAGACAGCTGCTTTAATGTTATCTTTTCGTTAAAGTGGTTTTTTATATATTGCAAAACCCGGTTTATATGTATGGAATAGCTGTTGTCCGACATCACCTTGACCGCATATGCGAAGCCCTCGACCGTTGCTGCCATATGCGCAATGATTTCATTCTCGGTATTTACCCTTTCAAGCTTCAGTATCGACTTGCGCAGATTAATAAACATGCGTTCATACGGTACGTTTGCCTGTATCGCGAAATTGCATGCCAGGGAAGATACTATAATACATTTATTCTTTAAGGACCGGCTGTTGTTCTCCGGTGATTTCGTATCCCAAAATAAATACTTATATTCTCCGATAATATCCATGATTCCATTCTGATCGCCATGTGCAATCTTATCCATGATACTTATACAGAATCTATAAAAGCCGCGGACTTCAAACTGGTCATTCTCCTCGATAATCTCCTCCCGGCAATTCCTTAAGCACAGAATCTCTTCTGCTTCCTTTTTCCTGTGAAACTTTTGTACCGATGAATTCCATTCCTTGGTTTCCGTTTTGCTGAACAGCAGCAAAAGCTTTCCCAATTGGTAAATACGGGAATTTGTCGCCAAAGGAAGCTTATTAATAATACCGGTAAATTCATACTTTTTAAAAAGCGGCAGAGCGTTATTGATAAATATCTCGGTTATGGCCTTTTTACTAGGGAAAAATGTAAGAATAGGACCTGCTATCAAGGCTATATTCGTACTGTCATCAGTTCTTGTAAATACTATGTTATATACAAACAGGTTCCTAGTATAAACCGTATGAAATGTATCCGGGTCTTTAGAAGTTTCTGAAGCCTGCTTAAATGCATTATCAAGAAATCTGATTATTTCATCGAAATCCGCATATTTAATGATTAATGAAATATCCAGACCTTTTGAAGATAACGGAGGAATCGTACATAAGCTGTCTATGCATATTGTCGTAACTTTCGTAATCTCAGTATACATTTCCAGACTTTTGTCAATTACACTTTCATCCATTTAAAGTCCTCCTCATAGAGATAGGCATTGACAGGTTTGACATGCCTATTATTTTATAAAAACGTTTTTTCCTATCAAGACCTTATAAGCTTATCGGCTATAAGTAATCACAAAATAAAGTAATACTTATAAATGTGTAAAATAGACCTTTATATCATGTAAAAAATCTTTATTCCATATAATTATATAATAACCATTATGCTATCATTGTTTCAATTGGCAGTTTTATGTCGATATTAATCGTATTTCGCTGAATATTCCATATTATAGCATCATTCAGTCTGCAGTACTAATGAAATGTCGCTTTCTCTATAAGAAAGGAGGATGAATACAAAAGTCGGTGATCCAATCTATAAGATGAAAACGGAAAGTACTACATTATCATATTAAAACCAAAAAGGAGGTGACACGATAGATGAGTTCCATATCATATATAGTGTTTATACTGAATAATGAAGAATATGGAATTGAAATTTCATGTGCTCAGGAAATTCTTCGTATTCCAAATCAAATGATACAAATCCCAAATATGCCTTACTATGTTGAAGGTGTCATAAATTTAAGGGGAAAGGTCATTCCTGTTATTGATTTAAACAAAAGATTCGGATTTAATCAGACGGAAAGAGGCTTGGACAGCAGACTGCTTATTGTGGATTTAAAAAATACACTGCTTGGTATAATCGTTGATGATGTCTCTGAGATTATTAATGTTGAGGAGGCTTCGATAGAAAAGCTAAGCTCCGTAATATCCGAAATCGGCAAAAACAGCCTGAAGGGAATAGCCAAGCTGGAAAACCGTCTGATTGTACTATTAGACGCATTTAAATTAAATATTGAGATTTTTGATAACAGTTTAGAATTGGAGGTTAAGGAATGATTAAAATATCAGGTTTGGAAGCATGCAAAGCACTGATGGAAGTGATGGTTGACATGATGAAGGGAGGCATTCTTTTCCTGGTTATTGAAGGGGATACCGTTGTATGGAGAAGGTGTTCCGATTCTTTTGACATGGATATCATGAATGTCGGAGAGAAATTAAATCAGGATTCTATAACTATGAAAGCAATCCAAAATAAGAAGATCATGAATGAAAAAATAGCACGTGATGTATATGGAAAACGGTTGAACATCGTATCAATACCGATTTTAGAGGATGAGGAAGAAGTCTACGGCGCAATTTCGGTTGCTGTTCCCGAATTACATCCGGTAGCCGAATCCTTTAAGGATTTTGCCCCGATATTAGCGGAAATGTTCAGTGAAGGTGCATTTCTCTATATGTCGGATCTGCATAAAATTGCCTATCGGCAGCCATCCAAGAAATTTGATTTAGCACAGTTTTCGATCGGATACGAATTACATGAAAGTGATGTCGCTTACAAGGTTATAAGGACGAAACAACCGGCTATGACCGAAATAGACGCTTCCAAATTCGGAATTCCTGTTTTCGTTGCCAGCTATCCCTTATTTGACGGTGATAATAAGGATGAAATTGTTGCCACATTGGGAATCATAATGCCAAAGCAAACGGCTGTTACGCTCCGTGATATGTCCCGTAAGCTGGAAGACGGTTTAACGGGTATTTCATCCGCAATACAGCAGCTCGCCGCATCTGCCACCGAAATTCATTCGAATGAACAGATACTGAATGACAGTATTAAAGATGTTATCACTATTTCCGATGAGATTAATGATGTCTCCCTGTTTATCAAGGAAATTGCCGAGGAAACCAAAATGCTCGGCTTAAATGCCGCGATAGAAGCTGCAAGGGCAGGCGAAGCAGGGCGCGGCTTCGGCGTTGTCGCCGATGAAATCAGAAAATTATCCGCACAATCCAAAAGTACGGTTCCAAAGATTAATAAACTGACCCAGGACATTAAAAGTAAGGTAGAGGAAGCAAGTGACAAGAGTAAGCAATCCTTAAGCTCAAGCCAGGAACAGGCTGCCGCAACGGAAGAAATTACCGCCAGTGTGGAAGAGATAACGCTTATGTCGACAGATTTAGGGAAGATTGCTTCTGAAATATAATTCATACATACCCAATAATCGCTTTTATCAAACAATTGTATACAGCCCAAAAAAGAGCATCCCTACAGCACGTCGGGGATGCTCTTTTGTTAAAATTATCTTCTTCTTAATATCATTGCGATAAAGTTCATATATTTCCCGGCTCCCGCACTTAGGGATTTCCTGTCACCGACAGCATACTCGTTATCGCATGCAAGCCAATCATTCCAGCATTCATCAAAACCCTCCATTTCAGATATTGAAATGATTTCAATTCCATCTGCAGCATTAAGAATACCGGTCCAGTATTCGATATCGTGCAAGGTTGCAATATCATCTGCCGTCCATGAATGCAGCATTTCGGGAGGTATATTATCATGAATGTCTTTCTTTAAACCGGGAACGGCGATCAGGATATACCCGCCATGCTTGATAAAGGGCAGTAAGCATTTATCAAGATATGTTTCATCCAATCCAAAATAATGATAAGAGTCAATACTGACTGCCGAATCAAAAAACTCTTCATTAAAGGGTAATTCATGCGCCTCCGCCTTAACGGGGATGATCTGTTGATTCGTCAGTCCCATTTCATCGAAACGCTTCTTGTTTTCGTCGGGTGAAATCCATAAATCTGCGGCAAACACCTTTAACCCAAATTCTTTCACCATGAATATTGAAGTGACTCCGCGGCCGCACCCAAGATCGAGCACGGTGGACGCCTTTGGAATAGGCCGGATTGCAAGCAATTCTTCTGCCAGCTTCATGGGATTGGGCCCCATAATATTTCTTTTTATAAAATTCATATCATACTTATTCGATAGAATATACTTCATAGATTTTCTTCCTTTCCGTCATTTACTTATTTCTTACATATAAATTCAAATTACGGAACACGTTTTATACAGAAAAACCGGGCATAGTATAGCACTATGCCCGGACCGTTACCTGATAAATGCGGTTTGACACAGTTCTGTACGAAACTAAATTGCATAGCAAACAAAAGTAATGAAGCAATTACCTTTACAATTCTTATGCAACTAACGTGTTCCTTACAGAACAATAGACAAACAGACACCACCTTTATAATAATTTCATATTAAGTATATTCTGATTAGCGTTTCGTGTCAATCCCGGCTTTTAAAAAAGAAGCTTATTCCTGTATGTTATATGCTGGTATCGTAATATTCCCTGTACGCTTTCCTGTTTCTCCTGTCCAGGAAATCCCGTAAAGGGTTCCCGTCCTCATATTTCCACAGTGTTACAAATGTCGGTTCCACCTCTATCACAACTTCACTTTGCATATGGGAATATTTATCGAAAGAGCCCCTATGTACCTTTTTGAATAATTCCAAAAACTCTTTTTTCTCATAAGGATTATTCTTTATAACGGCAATACCTTCTATCTGTATATTGTCTGTGCACAGAGCAACGTTGAGATTGTTTGCTATCTGCTCATATTTCTTGAATGCCGTACTAGTCTGAAAGCAGATCTTGTTATTGACCATTACATAACTCATGCTCCTGGCCGTAACAATATTGTCCCTGCATGTGGCCAGCACAATGATCTTCCGTTTATCCAGCATACCCATAACTTCGTTCTCCAAAGCTTTAAAATCCAGTTCCAAATTCTCATCCTCCATTTTATCACTTTCAATTTTATATTATTTTACAATTCCCCCGTGGCAATAACATTCATAGATTCTCGTATTCAGGCAGAAAATTTCTTCATAGCCCTGAAACCATTCCATCGTACCATTCACATTGAAATGATAGGTGTAATCCCCATCCCGGTATAGTGAAGGCCCGCGATACGGCATGTCCTCCGTCACCCGCAGCAATGCCTCCTTTAATAAGTCCCCTGAGAAGTTCTCGCCGGTTACCCGTCCGGAATAATTCATACTCCATATCGGATTGCCCTGATACCATACTGCTTCCTCCCCGGTGAATTTTTCACTGCCCAGATAGGTATCAATATATTCATAATCTTCCTCCTTGTACTTAAGATCGTGGGATTCCGGCCTTGAAGACCGGACCCTGGCGCCTTTCCCGGCATAGGTGGCTTTCTTCGCCCTGCATAAAAAAGCTGTCATCGCTTCTTTATAAATTACCTCTTCCTTCCTGTGGGAAAGAAAGTAATCCTGGTCCTCTTCCTTAATTAACCGGTCAATACTGATTTTAAAATAATTGCTGAGTGTAATGAGATTATTGATATCCGGGTAGCCCTGGCCGACCTCCCATTTGGCCACTGCCTGTCTCGATACCCCGATCATTTCAGCCAGCTTTTCCTGAGATAACCCCCGCTCCTTCCGAAGTATTGCAAGCTTATCCTTAAATTCCATTGCCCTCCCTTCCGTTCCTGCCGCCTGGGTAACGGCGAAACAGTTTATGCACTGATGCATCTGATGTAATCATAATAACATTCCTGGCATTTACAATCTACCAACAATTTTTTACCCTTTTGACAACTATAAGTTGCATATAACAATCAGGAATTTTTAATTGTCTATTGACAGTTACAAATTTCGGGAGTATAATTTGTTATACAAAACCCACTAATTATACTTTTCATACCAGGGAGGGATAAATTTATGGAGAGACCAAAAGGAAAATATGCCTGGACTGCCAAGGTAGGCGAGAAAGGCCAGATCGTTATTCCGAAGGAAGCACGGGAGGTATTCGACATTAAGCCCGGTGACACACTGCTTCTGCTCGGAGATGAGGCACAGGGCATCGCGATCGTAAAGAATGATATCTTTCTGAATTTCGCTCAGGATATCATGAAGGCACAAAATCCGGAAGGGGAAGATAAATGAATGCGATTGAGATCACTAACCTTACGAAAAAGTTCAAGGAACGGACAGCGGTGGATTCTCTGTACCTGTCTGTAAAGAAGGGGGAGATGTTCTCACTCCTCGGTCAGAACGGTGCCGGGAAAACCACAACGATTAAGATGTTATCCGGATTGCTCTCTCCTACGGGAGGGGATGCCGTGCTGATGGGAAACAGTGTCGTCAAAAATCCGAATGCGGTAAAAAGGGTAATTAATGTTTCACCGCAGGAAACTGCGGTTGCCCCAAAGCTTTCGGTGAAGGAAAATCTGGAGATGGTCGCACAGATATACGGAAGTGGCAGGCAGGAGGCAATCCGCAAGGCGGATGAGATGCTTGCGGCCTTCGGCCTCACGGACCGGGCAAAGGACAGAGCAAATGCATTATCCGGCGGTTTGCAGCGCCGCTTAAGCATTGCTATGGCACTCATATCGAATCCGGATATCCTCTTTCTTGATGAACCGACGCTTGGTCTTGATGTCCGGGCAAGAAGGGATCTATGGACTTTTATTGGCACCTTAAAAGGGAAAATTACAATTATCCTCACTACCCATTACCTTGAGGAAGCAGACGCCCTTGCGGACAGAATCGGCATTATGCATAACGGAAGAATGCAAGTGACAGGTACGGCAGAGGAAATAAAAAGCATGACCGGAAAGGCAAGCCTGGAGGACGCCTTTCTTATGCTTACGGAGGAGGAGGTCGTATCATGAGGTTTCAGGCATTTGCATTGCGCAATTTAAAAGAATTAATCCGGGATCCGCTAATGGCTGTCTTTAATATCGGTTTCCCCGTAGTGCTGCTGCTTCTGTTTTCGGCAATACAGGCAAATATCCCGGTCCAGCTGTTTGTCATTACCAGTATTGCACCGGGAATCGCGGTGTTCGGATTTTCCTTTGTCTCATTGTATGCCGGTCTGCTGGTTGCCCAGGACAGGTGCAGCTCCTTTCTGATGCGTCTGCTCGCATCTCCGCTTACCGCATCCGACTATATCGTCGGATATGTAGTTCCGCTGTTTCCGATCGCAATCATGCAAAGCATCATTTGCTTTATTCTGGCCTTCTTTCTGGGAATGCCGCTTAATATAAATGTACTGTTTGCCCTTATCGTACTTATTCCGATCGCCTTTCTTTATATCAGTATCGGACTTTTGATGGGTACCCTGTTTAACGACAAGGCGGTCGGAGGAATAGCTTCCATCCTTACCAATGTATCGGCATGGCTGAGCGGTATCTGGTTTAATTTGGACCTTGTAGGCAATGCCTTCAAAACGGTAAGCTATCTGCTCCCGTTTGCACACGCGGTAGACGCCGCCAGGGCGGCGCTCTCAGGTGACTATGCCGCGGTGCTCCCCCATTTGTTATGGGTAATTGGATACACGATCGTGATATTTTTCCTTACCGTCTGTTTCTTCAGGAAGAAGATGAAAAGCTGACAGGGTAAACCCGAATTCACAGCCCCGGTTATACCGGCTTTTACAATAAATTTCTCCTCCGTGCTGCTCCACTATGTACTTGCAGATGGACAGCCCCAGGCCGGAACCGGGGATGCTTGAGCTGCGGGACTTTTCCGCCCGATAGAATTTCTCAAAGACGTAAGGGATGTCATCCGGACTGATTCCGATACCGTTATCAATAACCTTGATCCGCACATGCTCTTCGTCCCGTTCTGCCTCAATCGTAATTTCTCCTCTTTTATCACGGATATACTTCATGCTGTTTTCCACCAGATTATATAAAACCTCCGTAATGCGTTTCGCATCCATACATAGAAGCATATCGGGAGTGTTTACCGTGTATGAGAATTCCATTCCCTTTTGTCTTACCAAACCTTCAAGCTCTTTCATAAGCGGGTAGAAATATTCATAAAAATAGATTTCCTTTGCATTAATCTCCAGTTGATTTAGCTGTGCGTTCGAATATTCCAGCAGTTCATTAATCATTCCAATCAAAAGATCTGTCTTCCCGATGATGATCCTTACATATTCCTCCCGTCCCTCGGGAGTCTTCGCTATCCCGTCCCTTAGTCCTTCACTGTAAGCTTTTATCGTAGAAATCGGTGTCTTAAGGTCATGGGATATGCAGGAGATTAGCTCCTGCTGGGATTTTTTAAGAGCCTCCTCCCGCAGTTGTTTTGATTTCAGTTCATCCCGCATCAGTTCAAAGGAATAGGTCAGATCTCCAATCTCATTTTCTCCGATTTTCTTCTCATAGGTCCGGATCACCTCAAGGTCATAGTCCCCGGCTATCATTCCTTTTGCGGAACGGCTGATCTCCTTTAATGGTTTCAAAACACATTGGTTAAAATAAAATGTTCTTATCAGCAGTATTACCAAGCCGGCAAATATCCCAAGCCCTATCGGAAGAAAGGCTTTCAGTGCCGCCTTTTCTCCGGAATTTTTAACCACTCTGTCTATCGGCACGAGAAACACGGCAAAGCCCGTGGTTTTCCCATCCTGCTGCAAGACAAAGCTTTCTTTGATATCAGACGCATTTCCGGCGGCAAAGCTCTTGTCGAACTGCAGCATTTCCTGTATGTTAAGCACCTCACCGATACGATAAGGGAACGCTTCCTCGCTGTACAGCACCTTCCCCTCCAGGTCAAATACAATGCAGGGAAAATCTCCTTTCCCGTAGATTCCTCTTTCCGCGTCATTCTTCTGTCCGGCAAGCAGGATTCGAAGGTCATTGTCATACAGGTTAAAATCAAGGCGGCTGTAGCTGAAAAGGCTGAAACAAAAAGAAACAAAAAGAACGACTACTATCAAAGCAGCCGTAAGTATATTATATTTCAATAACCTGTCATTCATAGCTATCCCTCCGGAGCGGCCTTTAATTATCCCTGGTAAATTACCTTTCCTGTCTACCGGACAGAAAACTTATATCCGACGCCCCACACCGTCTTTATGTAATCCAGGCGGAAAGCATTCAGCTTGTCGCGGATACGGTTCACATACACCGTTACACTGCTGTCGTCACCGCTTCCGCTGTAGCCCCATACATTCTCATATATCTGATCCTTCGTGAAAACCTGATTGGGGTTTTGTGCAAACAGGAACAGGACATCGAATTCCTTCGTGGTAAGGGATAACTCTTCTCCTCCGGCAGCCGCCGTATACGAAGACTTATTCAATACCAACTCGCCGATTCGTACCTCGTATTCATTGCCCGCTCCGCTGTCCTGCATCTTCTCATATCTTCTTAACTGCGCCTTTACCCTTGCTACCAGTTCCAGCGGGCTGAAGGGTTTCGTAACATAATCGTCCGCACCGATTCCGAGTGCAATAACCTTGTCCATCTCCCCGCTCTTTGCAGATATCATGATGACAGGAGCCTCCGATTGCTCCCGTATCTTTTTGCATACATGAATTCCATCGATTTTGGGAAGCATGATGTCTAAAAGCACTAAACTCGGCCTTCTCTCATAAAAAGCCTTCAATCCCTCTTCCCCGTCCGGCGCCACAATTGCTTCAAAGCCTTCCACCTCAAGATACGCGCCTAATATTTGCGCCAGTTCCTTCTCATCCTCTATAATTAATACCTGATGTCCCATATCCTGCTCCATTTCCCGGACAGCTGCAAATGAATACTTAGTGCTCTGTACCTCCTTAATCTTTGCAATTGGGCAATCAGGCCAGTACAAAGTAAAGTTTTAAAGGTTACAGAGTACTATTTTGCAGCGTCCCTGTAAAAGACGGATAAATAATAATGTTCTTATCTGAAAGTATACATTATCTTCTTGTATTTAACAAGTTCTACCACCCTTTTTCCTTTAAAAATGTATATACGGTTTCTTCCCTTTCCGCCTCTGATTCCTCCTCATAGGCCTCCAGCTTCAAATCTCCGTCTACCCGCCCATCCTTCAGATAGATTATCCGGTTGCCCCTTAATGCCGCCTTCAGATCATGAGTTACCATGACCACGGATTGCCCTTCCCGGTTAATCGTCGTAAAGATATCAAGTACATTCTGCCCCTGCGAGGAATTCAGCGCACCCGTGGGTTCATCCGCAAACAGTACCTTCGGATTGTTGATTAACGCCCGGCAGATTGCGGCTTTCTGCTTCTGTCCCCCGGACATTTGGTTCGGGAATTTCTTCCTGTGGGCAGCCAGTTCCATTTTATCCAGAAGAAAATCAATTTTCTCTTCAATCTCTTTACGTTCTGCTCCGTTCTGATAGGTGGGACTTAAAATATTTTCATAAACCGTGAGGTTGGATATCAGATTAATGCCCTGGAATACAAAGCCGATCTCCTTTTTTCTAAGCTTTGCAATCCGGTTTTCCTTCATTTTCGTGATATCCGTGTCATTTAAGAAGACTTTCCCCGTGGTGACACTGTCCATTCCGCTCAGGGAATATAAAAGGGTTGATTTGCCGGAGCCTGAGCTGCCCATAATCACCGTAAAATCCCCTTCATAGATAGCAAGATTAAGATTCTTTATTACATTATTTATTTCCCCGTCACTGATAAAGCTTTTACACAGTAATTCCGTTTTAATAATAATATTTTTCATA
>JAEWSD010000176.1 GCA_023398615.1 Bacillota bacterium | reverse complement strand
CCGATATTTCAAATTTCAAGGTGTTATGCGAGTATGCCGACATGAAAACCGGTTTCGTCCCGGAGCTTTCTTACGGAAGCCATATGTTCCAGGACCTGGTTGAAACGGAGATGTTCTATGTGGCGGTCATGGGTTCCGGAAAAAACGGTACGGAGCTGTTTCACAAGGAGCTGCTGGAGTCCGGGGAATCCGTACTTGGTAAAATTCTTCCCGATATGGAGCAATATGCCGATATCATAAAAGTTTATGAGACGGAACCTTCCAGCCTATTAAACCTTTATGCCGATTTCGAAAAGGCGGCGGTTATGTGTGTCTTTGAAACTTAGTACAACGTAAGAAAACATTGTACTAGGAATGCTGGCGGCCGCTATCCTCCTGCCAGCCGTCTCTGACATTGGCTGTGAACAGTAACTGAAATTGTACACAGAGATAATTCAAAAAAATTAAGTATTGACAGGCCGGGAATGATAAGTTACAATATGGGACAAAAATAATTTTTGGCACAGGCGTCTTAGCTATTCTAAGGCGCCTTAACTTTTTCATTCCAACCGGCCCTATGGCCGTAGAAGGAGGCATTTTATGAAAAAATCAGGAAAAGCTCTGTTTGTTGTATCGGTGATCGTTCTTTTGTTCTTCGCAGGCTGCGGCGCAAAAGACAAGGGCAAGGAGGCATCCGGCAGTCAGGAAAGCACGGAGCTGCTGGTGGGAGCGGCGGCAAGCCTTCAGAATTCTTTGGAGGAATTGCAGGCAGTGTATAATGAGAAATATCCGGATGTAAAGCTTACCTTCACCTTTGCAGGTTCCGGCTCCATACAGCAGCAGATAGAGCAGGGGGCTCCTGTCGATGTCTTTATTTCGGCAGCTGAGAAACAGATGGACGCATTATCGGAGCAGGACTTGATCCTGGAGGATACCAGAAGCGATATATTACAAAACAAAGTGGTACTCATTGTGCCAAAGGACAGCAAGGCCGGAATTACAGGCTTTGAAGATATTGCAAAGGCGGACAGCATTGCACTTGGCGATCCGGAATCCGTTCCGGCCGGAACCTATGCGGAAGAAATCTTTACGAACCTGAACCTGCTCGAGACGGTGCAGGATAAGGCCAATTATGCGAAGGATGTTACGGAGGTTCTGACCTGGGTAAGCACCTCCAACGCGGATGCGGGCGTTGTATATGCCACGGACGCAAAGTCAAACGGCGATGTAACGGTGGTAGCGGAAGCGCCGGAGGGAAGCTGCAGTAAAGTGATTTATCCGGCGGCAGTAGTAAAGGATACCAAAGCGGAAGCCACGGCCAGAGAATTCGTAGAATTTCTTTCCTCCGAGGAGGCGCAGGAAGTATTTAAAGAATATGGGTTTTCCTCCGTGGATGAATAGAATGGGGAGGAAACGGTTATGGATTGGTCGCCATTCTTCATATCGATGAAAACAGCGGTACTGTCGACCGTTATCACATTTTTCCTGGGGATTTATGCCGCACAGAAGGTAGTAAGGGCGGACAGCAGATTTTCCTGGATCGTTGACGGCCTGCTGACCCTGCCGCTTGTTCTGCCGCCGACGGTGGCGGGTTTCTTCCTTCTGGTCCTGTTCGGGAGAAAGGGGATCGTGGGAGGCTTCCTGTCGGAAATCGGGTTAGAGGTGGTTTTTACGTGGAAAGCCGCCGTAATAGCCGCAGTGGTCATTTCCTTTCCGTTAATGTACCGTTCTGCCAGAGGGGCATTTGAACAGGTGGACAGGAACCTGATCTATGCTGGAAGGACGCTGGGCATGTCTGAAGCAAAGATATTCTGGAAGGTCATCATGCCGCTTGCACTGCCCGGTGTCGCATCGGGCGGAATATTATCCTTTGCCAGAGCGTTAGGCGAATTCGGAGCCACACTTATGATTGCGGGAAATATTCCGAAGCTGACCCAGACAATGCCGGTGGCGATATATATGGCAGTTCAGGGAAGCAAAATGGGAGAAGCGGCTTTATGGGTCGCTGTTATCGTTCTGATAGCCTTTCTTTCGGTGTCATTAATCAATCTGTTTGCCGAAGCAGGCCGAAAATACATGCGAAGAGGGAATGCTGATGAGTTTTTACGCAGAGATAGAAAAGAGATATAAGGGATTTTATCTTAAGGTAAGGCTTGAGCATGCCGGGCAATGCCTGGGAATTTTAGGTGCGTCCGGCTGCGGAAAAAGCATGACACTTAAGTGTATCGCGGGAATCGAGAAGCCGGACCGGGGGAAAATCGTCCTGAACGGCAGGGTTTTGTTTGATTCGGAGAAGAAGATCAACCTGCCGCCGCAAAAGCGCAATATCGGCTATCTGTTCCAGAATTATGCGCTTTTTCCTAATATGACGGTCGGTGAGAATATTGGTATTGCCATTTGCAAAAATCCGGACAGGAATATCGTTGTCGAAAAGCTGATAAGGCTTTTGCAGCTGCAGGGTTTAAAAGACAGATATCCGATGCAGTTGTCGGGAGGGCAGCAGCAAAGAGCGGCTTTGGCCAGAATACTGGCATACGGGCCGGAGCTGTTGCTGTTTGATGAACCGTTTTCCGCGCTGGATTCCTTTCTGAAGGAGCAATTGCAGCAGGATCTGCTTCCTATCCTGAACGGCTATGGGAAGGATATCATACTGGTATCTCACAACCGTGACGAAATCTACAGGTTTTGCGATAAAACCGCAGTTCTTGCAGGAGGCAGGCTTGTTACGGCAGGTGATACTCAGGCTTTGTTTAGAAATCCGGTATATGAGGCTGCCGCAAGATTAACCGGGTGCAAGAATATCTCAAGGGCACACAAAATTACGGATTATGAAGTGGAAGCCCTGGATTGGGATATAAGACTTAAGACGGACCGGTTTGTTGATGAGGATATCGCATATGTCGGCATCCGTGCGCATGATATCAGGGCGGGTGCCGGCAAGCAGGCAGAGAATACCTTTGCAGTCGGTTATTATACATTTTCGGAGGAACCCTTCGAGAATAATCTTATCCTTGCCCGTTCAGGGGAAGACGCTGCCGGCAGCAGGATATGGTGGAAGGTGTCGAAGGAATATTGGGGAAATATTTTAAACAGGCAGATTCCGGAATTCATCTCTTTACCCGGTAAACATTTACTTCTCTTAAAGTAAATCTGAAATAATGAATATTCCGGAAATAATAGAAAACCGGTAAACTAATAGGTAAAAATAGTGTAAAAAACCGGTACAATTTAAAAAAGATTGACAAATTGATGCATTGAACAGCAATTGTATAGATGATAAAATCTGATCAAAGAAATTGATAGCGCTCTTCAAGACAGAGACGTCATTACTTATTCCAGGATAAGTAGTGGCGTTTTTTGCAGTACAGGGATCCGCGTGAAGTTGCATATGTAAAACGGCCGTGCCGAACGCGGGGCTGTGCCGGGGTAATGTCAATTATCTTTTCTGTATGATATAAAACGAAATTGAAGGAGGAATTCATTATGAGACAGGTTGCTATTTACGGAAAGGGCGGAATCGGCAAGTCCACCACGACCCAGAATTTAACGGCAGGATTAGGCGAAATGGGTAAAAATATAATGATTGTCGGATGTGATCCCAAGGCGGATTCAACAAGGCTTATTCTCGGCGGTCTCGCACAAAAGACCGTACTTGATACTCTGCGTGAGGAAGGGGAGGATATTGACCTTGACTATATCATGAAGAGAGGCTTTGCCGATATCCGATGCGTAGAATCTGGCGGTCCCGAACCGGGAGTCGGCTGTGCGGGCCGTGGTATCATCACATCCATCAACCTGCTGGAACAGCTTGGCGCCTATACCGACGATCTGGATTATGTATTTTACGATGTACTCGGCGATGTTGTATGCGGCGGTTTTGCGATGCCGATCAGAGAAGGCAAAGCACAGGAAATCTATATCGTTGCTTCCGGGGAGATGATGGCTTTGTATGCTGCCAACAATATCTCAAAGGGTATTCAAAAGTATGCGACGACAGGAGGAGTAAGACTTGGCGGAATCATCTGCAATTCCAGGAAGGTAGACGGGGAAGCGGAGCTTGTCGAGGCATTTGCAAAGGAGCTCGGTACGCAGATGATACATTTTGTGCCCAGGGATAATATGGTACAGAGGGCTGAGATCAACAAGAAGACGGTAATCAACTTTGACCGGGAGGCGGCACAGGCGGATGAATACCGGACACTGGCAAGAAAAATAGATGAGAATGACATGTTTGTGATACCGACACCAATGAAACAGGAAAGATTGGAAGAAATATTGATGGAACATGGGTTAATGGATATTTAAGGAGCAATCAAATTTACGGAGGTGGACTTATGTTATTAGTAAGAGCAATCATCAGGCCCGAAAAGGTAGGAGTAGTACTTTCGGAGCTGCTTTCAGCCGGATACCCGGCAGTCACAAAGATGGACGTTTTCGGAAGGGGAAAACAAAAAGGTGTTAAAGTCGGAGAGGTTTACTACGATGAGATTCCCAAAGAGATGCTTTTAATGGTAGTGGAGGATATCGATAAGGACGATGTTGTAAAGATTATTATGAAGTATGCAAGAACCGGCGAAAACGGAAACTTTGGTGACGGCAGGATATTTGTAAGCCCGGTAGAGGAGGCTTATACGATCAGTACTAAGAAAAAAGGTCTTTAGGAGGGCTGATTATGAAGGAAGTAATGGCAATTATAAGGCAAAATAAAGTCAATGTTACGAAGGATGCATTGGCGGCGGCAGGGGTACCGGCCTTTACCTGCAGAAAGGTGCTGGGAAGAGGGAAAAAGCTGATTGACATGAATCTTTTGTATTCCATTGTTGATACCGGCGAGATACCGGCATCCTCAACCGGAGAATATCTTTCGGAGGCTTCCCGATTGATCTCCAAAAGGGTATTTACGATGATCATAGAGGATTCCGACGTAGATAAGGTAATCAATACCATTATGGATGCAAATTCTACCGGCAATCCCGGTGACGGGAAAATCTTCGTATTGCCTATATTCGAGAATTATAATGTACGTAACGGAGAAATAACCGCGGAAGCATATTAATGACAGGAGGTGGCATACATGAATGTAATGGAAAGAGTACTGGACCAGTATAGTTCGAAGGTATATAAAAACCGTAAGGACCATATTGTCCGGGTGAATGATAATGATAATAACAATGAGATAGCGGCAAATGTCCGTGCAATACCGGGAATTATGACCCACCGCGGCTGCTGCTATGCAGGCTGCAAGGGTGTTGTGCTCGGACCGATCAAGGATGCGCTGCAAATCGTGCACGGACCGATAGGATGTTCCTTCTATGCCTGGGGAACCAGACGCCACAAGGGGAAAAAAGAGGACGGCGTCGATAATTACCTGCAATATTGCTTCTCAACGGATATGCAGGAACCGGATATCGTATTCGGCGGAGAGAAGAAACTGAAAAAATCCATTGAGGAAGCAGTCGAACTGTTTCATCCCTCAACCATATTGATCTGTTCGACCTGTCCGGTAGGCCTTATCGGTGATGATATCCATGCCGTTGCAAAATGGGCGGAAGCCGAATACGGGATAAAATGTATCGCCTTCAGCTGTGAAGGGTATAAGGGAGTAAGCCAGTCGGCCGGACATCATATTGCCAATAACCAGATCTTAAGATTTGTGGTCGGAGAAGGCGACAGGGAAATCAAGACTAAGTTTGCAATCAATATTCTTGGTGAATATAACATCGGCGGTGATGCCTGGGAGATAGAAAGGATCCTGAAACGGATCGGTTACGAGATCGTATCGACCTTTACCGGCGACAGTAAGATTGAGGACCTGAAGAATGCACATAAGGCAAACTTAAGCCTGGTGCAATGCCATCGTTCCATCAATTATATTGCGGATATGCTTGAAGCCAAATACGGAATCCAATGGATGAAAGTTAATTTTATCGGTATTGAAGGTACGATAGAATCTCTCCGTAATATTGCTAGATTTTTTAACGATCCGGAACTGACGGCAAGGACGGAGGCAGTGATTGCGGATGAACTGGATCTTGTACAGGACGACATCGAGCATTATAAGAGTAAGCTGAAAGGAAAGACCGCGGCATTATATGTGGGAGGTTCCAGATCGCATCATTACCAGATCCTTTTAAGGGATCTCGGCATCCGGACCATACTGGCAGGATATGAATTCTCCCACCGGGATGACTATGAAGGAAGGGAAGTCTTGCCGTTTATTAAAGTTGATGCGGACAGCAAGAATATTGAATCCATCACCGTTACCCCCGATCCGGAGAAGTACCACGTATTCCTGTCCGAGGAGGACCTTGCCAAATTAAAAGAGGAAGGGCTGATAGGCTATTACGGCGGCCTGGTAAAGGCAATGAGCGACGGCTCCTTCATGATAGACGATTTAAACCATTTTGAGACGGAGGAATTCCTGAAAGCATTAAAGCCGGACATATTTTTCTCAGGAATTAAGGATAAATTCGTTGCCCAGAAAAACGGTATCCTGTCCAGGCAGCTGCATTCCTACGATTACAGCGGACCTTACGCAGGCTTCAGGGGCGCCGTGAATTTTGCCAGAGACATCACGATGGGCATTAATACACCTGCATGGAGCTATGTGAAGGCCCCGTGGAAAACGGCACCGATTTTAGAAGGTACAATGGGAGGTGAGGCAACATGTTAGATTATACGAAAAAGGAATCCTATGAAAGAAGCGCATTGAGAGTCAATCCGGCTAAGACCTGCCAGCCGGTAGGCGCCATGTATGCGGCACTCGGAGTACATCAATGTATGCCGCACAGTCACGGATCCCAGGGCTGCTGTGCATTTCACAGAATGTATTTAACAAGGCATTTCAAGGATCCGGCTATGGCTTCCTCAAGCTCCTTTACGGAAGGTGCGTCCGTATTCGGCGGAGGCAGCAACCTTAAAACCGCTGTAAAAAATATCTTTGAAATATATAATCCCAAGATCATTGCGGTGCATACTACCTGTCTGTCGGAAACGATAGGAGACGATTTGAGTGCATTGATTCAGGGAATGGATATTCCGGAAGGGAAATATGTTGTTCACACGAATACCCCAAGCTACAAGGGGTCACATATCACAGGCTTTGCCAACATGGTTACCGGCTTCATCAATTATCTGGCACAATCTTCCGGTACTAAGAACGGCAGGGTGAATATTATCCCGGGCTTTGTTAACCCCGGTGATATGAGGGAAATGAAAAGGATTGCCTCAATCATGAACGTATCCTATACGATGCTGCCTGATACAAGCGGAGTCATGGACAGTCCGATGACCGGAAAGTTTGAAATGTATCCGAAGGGCGGAACTACTGTGGAAGAGATTATTGGTTTAGGGGATGCACAAGGCACCCTGGCTTTTGGTAAATTTGCAAGTGAATCTCCGGCGGATGCTCTGGAAAAGAAATGCGGAGTACCGTACAGGATGCTTCCCCTGCCAATCGGTATCGGCAGGACGGATGAATATATTATGGCACTGCAAAGCTTTTCCAAAATAGAAGTCCCTTACGAACTGGATGAAGAGCGCGGACAGCTGGTTGATATATTAGTCGACATCCATCCCTACACCTATAATAAGAAGGTTGCCATCTTCGGCGATCCGGATACGGTGCTTGCGCTTGCGGAATTTACGCTGGAGATGGGAATGGTTCCGAAATATCTGCTGACGGGTACACCTGGTGAAGCATTCGAAACGGCGGCAAAGGATCTGTTTGCGAAGTTCGGCATCGAGGGCTGCAAGGCAAAAGCCTCCGGTGACCTGTATGAATTGCATCAGTGGATCAAGGAAGAGAAGGTGGATTTACTCATCGGCGGTACCCACGGCAAATATATTGCCAGAGCGGAGGATATCCCTTTTATCAGAGCCGGATTCCCGATTATCGACCGTTACATCCATTCCTATATGCCGTTAGTCGGCTATAAGGGAGGGATGAGACTGGCCGAATTAATCACAAATGCAATTATGGACAGACAGGACAGAGACTGCAATGAAGAAGATTTTGAGATGGTAATGTAACAGTTTCAGAGAAAGAAACCGTATCAGGAAAGGAGTTAATATGGGAAATGCAAGCGTACTGGATGAGAGAAAAGGATTTATATTAATAAAGCCGTCCGAATGTACCGGAAACGGTATGCAGTGCGATGCCGACAGTGTATCCGGTGCCGTAAGCCAGAGAGCCTGTGTATATTGCGGAGCACGGGTAGTTCTTAATCCCATAACGGATGCCTTTCATATTGTGCATGGGCCGATCGGATGTGCCAGTTATACCTGGGATATCAGAGGCAGTTTATCCAGTGGAGAGGAACTGTACCGGAACAGCTTTTCCACAGACTTAAGAGAGAAAGATGTTATCTTTGGCGGTGAAAAAAAATTAACCGCCGCGATCGAAGAAGTTGCGGAAAAATATAATCCCAAACTGATCTTTGTCTATGCTACCTGCATCGTCGGGGTAATAGGTGATGATGTAAACGCGGTCTGCAGGGCTATGTCTGATAAATATAATATCCGGATTATTCCTGTAAAGTCCCCCGGATTTTCCGGCAATAAATCCGTCGGATACCGGATGGCGTGCAATGCGCTTATGGAACTGATATTGCCGCATAAACAGGCAAAAAGGAAAGGGATTAATATACTGGGTGACTTTAATCTGGCAGGCGAGCTCTGGATCATCAAGGATTATCTGAGCAAAATCGGAATACCGGTCATTTCTTCCTTCACTGGAGACGCAAGCTATTCCGAGCTTATCAAGGCTCCGGCGGCTACACTTAATGTCGTCCAGTGCGCAGGCTCAAGCACCTACCTTGCCCGGCGGATGGAGGAGGAACTTGGAATTCCCTATATCAAGGTAAGTTTTTTTGGAATCGAGGATACCGTTAATTCCTTAATCCGTATTGCCGAAGCGATGAAGGATGAGGAAGCGAAACGAAAAGCAATTGAATTTACCGGAGCGGAAACGGAGAAGCTGGAAAGCTTCCTAAAACTCTACCGGAAGAAACTGGAGGGAAAAAAGGCTGCAATCTATGTGGGCGGCGGTTTTAAGGCCATTTCTCTGATACGGCAGTTTTCCTCTATGGGAATGGAAACGGTAGTTGTCGGTACACAGACCGGTAAAAAGGATGATTATGAGATCATAGAAAGCCTGGTCAATAAGGATACCGTAATACTGGATGATGCAAATCCCGCGGAGCTGGAGAAATTCATGAAGGAAAAGAAAGCGGATATTCTGGTTGGCGGGGTAAAGGAAAGACCGCTGGCATACAAGCTTGGAATTGCCTTCTGTGACCATAATCATGAAAGAAAGCATCCTTTATGCGGATTTGACGGAGTAATAAACTTTACGAAAGAAATTAACGGAAGTATAAACAATCCGGTTTGGAAGTACGTGAAGGAGGAATGGATATGAAGGGCACCTTAGTCAATTTAAACGTAAATCCCTGTAAAATGTGTATGCCTATGGGTGCCGTTACGGCACTTTACGGCATCAGAAAATGCATGACGATCCTTCACGGCTCCCAGGGCTGCAGCACCTATATCAGAAGGCATATGGCCACTCACTATAATGAGCCGGTAGATATTGCTTCCTCCTCCCTGACGGAGGAAGGAACGGTATACGGCGGAGAGAAAAATCTTCTGAAAGGGCTTGTAAATCTGATCACCTTATATGAACCGGAGGTAATCGGTGTGGCGACAACCTGTCTCGCAGAGACCATAGGGGAAGACATAGTAAGAATTATCGAAAAATTTTATGAAGAGAATCCGCAATACCGAAGCATCAAAATTATTCCGGTATCTTCCGCGGGATATGCAGGCACACAGTTTGAAGGCTATATGAAGGCATTGCTTCAAATCGTAAAAAATGTTGACATGGATACCGCAAAAAATGATAAGGTTAATATCGTTACAAGTACCCTTTCCCCCGCGGATACCAGATACTTGAAAGAATTGCTGCAAAGCTTTTCCCTTGACTATATATTGCTCCCCGACCTTTCGGAGAATCTGGACGGGGTCCACAAAGCGGCTTATGACAGACTGCCTTCCGGCGGAACCGGTATCGAAGATATTCGTAAGATGGCCGGAGCCGGATTCACCCTGGAACTGTCGGCTTTCACAGAGGAGAACCCTTCTGTGGCAGAATACCTGTACGATACCTACGGCATCCCTTATAAGAAATGTAACCTGCCGGTCTGTTTAAGAGATAATGACAGGCTGCTGGAAATATTATCGGATATCTCCGGCAGGGAAATACCGGATAAGCTGAAAAAGGAACGGGGGCGTTTCCTGGATGCAATGATAGATTCCCATAAATATAGCGGGGAAGCGAGAGCTGCAATTTATGGTGAACCGGATTTTGTTTACAGCACGGTACGGTTATGTGCGGAAAATGGAATTATGCCCGTAATTGCCGCCACCGGTTCCAAGTGCGACAGGCTGGCCGAAATGCTGGAAAAGGAAATTGGTGAAATTGCAGGCTGCTACCTCATCGAACAGTTTAAGATACTGGATGACGTGGATTTCCAGACAATAGAAGAATATGCCGCACAGTTAAAGGTAAACGTACTGATTGGAAATTCGGACGGAAGAAGGATGGCCGAAAGATTAGGGATTGAGCTTGTAAGACGAAGCTTTCCGATACATGACCGGGTGGGAGGGCAAAGGCTTCGTACCTTAGGCTATACCGGAGCACTCACCTTCCTTGATGAGATATCAAACGTGGTACTGGCAAAGAAGGAAACAGGCTTTCGTGAGGAATTATACCGCACCTATTACAAAGAAAAAGCACCGACTATTGAAGAAAAAACAGCCACACATCCCTGTTTTAACTGCGGGGCTCATGAATATGCCAGGATACATCTGCCTGTTGCACCGAAATGTAATATCAGCTGCAACTACTGTGTCAGGAAATATGACTGCCCCAATGAAAGCAGGCCCGGTGTCACAACCCGGATACTGAAACCGGAAGAGGCATTTCAAAGGTATATGGAGGTCAAAAGAAAGGTACCGAACCTGTCGGTAGTCGGGATAGCAGGTCCCGGCGATGCCCTGGCTAATTATGAGGAGACCAGAAAAACACTGGAATTAATTCGTGAACAGGACAGCAAGGTTACCTTTTGCTTATCCACCAACGGCTTAATGCTCCCTCAATATGCCAATGAGCTGACAGAGCTTGGAGTATCCCATGTAACGGTAACAATGAATTCCGTAGATCCGAAGATAGGCGGGCAGATTTATAAATACGTGGATTATATGGGAGTAAAGTACTATGGGGAAGCCGCCGCCGCAATCCTTATGGCAAACCAGCTTGCAGGTATCAGAATGCTGACCGCGAAAGGCATCGTCTGTAAGGTCAATATCGTGATGCTAAAGGGGATCAACGACGGCCATATTCCTGAGGTTGTGAAGAAGGCAAAGGAATTGGGAGCGGAGATCACGAACATCATGCAGCTGATCCCGGTAGAGGGCAGTGTATTCGAGAATCTGCCGTTAGTCAGCAATAAGGACATTATGGCAATGCGCAGGCAGTGCGGCGAGACAATGAAGCAAATGTACCATTGCAGGCAATGCCGCGCGGATGCAATCGGCACTCTGAGTAATGATTGTTCTATTGAGTACAATGCCTGTCATAAAATAGAATCAGAACAGGAGGCTGCTATGGATGTGAAAGAGCAGGAAAGCAGGATAAAGGTGGCGGTAGCAACAAAAAGCGGGCTTATCGTAGATCAGCATTTCGGGCAGGTTTCGGAGCTGTATGTTTACGAATACAGCAACGGCCATGCGATCTTTCACGAGAAAAGGTCAATCAGGCAGTATTGTACCGGGAATGAAGATTGTGATTCGGCTGAAGATAAAATTACTTCCATTATTAATACGATTGCGGATTGCGATGCGGTAATTGCCATGCGTATAGGGGAATCCCCAAAGAGGAAGCTGAGCCAGAAGGGGATTCGGGTGTTTACCACCTATGACAGGATAGAGGACTCGGTAAACCGGGTTGCAGCGGAGATGTCATCACTTAAATAAAATAGGTAATTAAGAGTTTCGCAAACGCCTACTAAATAAAAACAGGAAAGGAGAAATTACATGCTGAATCTGAAATATCATATATTTATCTGCACAAGCTGCAGGATTAACGGACAGCAGAAAGGCCTGTGCTATTCCAAGGATTCCGTAGACCTTGTGAATAAGTTTATGGAGGAGCTGGATGACAGGGACCTGTCCAATGAAGTCCTGGTTACTAATACGGGTTGTTTTGGAATATGCGATAAAGGCCCGATCGTCGTCGTATATCCGCAGGGAATCTGGTATGGAAATGTAACCGAGGAGGATGTTGAAAAGATTGTCGAACAGCATATTGAAGGCGGTAAAGTTGTAGAAGAATTAGTGATTTAGCCCGCCAATAGTATACGCAAAAGTTTCAGAATGGTCTATCGGTATGGAAGGAGTGATATCGTGATCCAAATAACAGATAATACATTAACAGCATTCGATGATCGGCTGCCTTCCAAAGAGGATTTACACGCATTTTGTGAACTGCTTATATTAATAGGTGTGGATACCATAGAACTGTCGGTGGCCGCATATGAGAAAATGCAGTATTTACCGGAATGCGGAAGATACATTTTAAATATCGATTATGCCAAGGAAATGGAGCAGTATCCCGGTTTTTACCGGTATTCATGCCATCACGAAGAGAACATAGAAAAGGTCATAAATGATCTGCAAATGAACGATACAAGAGAAATAGTAAAGCTCAGGGTGCTTGAGAACTGTAAAGAGCTCCGTATCACCGGACTGGATGATTTGATGTGTGAATCCTATGACAGGACGATGAAGGAGATACAGAATATGCTGCCGAAAAGTAAAATCAATTTCTGCCCCGAAAATACATTTGGCTGTGCAAGCGCCCTGGCCGTACAATGGATATTAAATGACGGGAAGTATGTTACGGCAAGCTTTTCCGGGTATAAGAATAATGCCGCGACGGAAGAGGTAATTATGGCTCTTCGCCTGATTGTCAGGCATAAGCCGAACCGGGATTTGTCCGTGCTGCCGAAACTGGCCGCGCTGTTCGAAAAAATATCCGGCACCGCCATTGGGAATAAGAAACCTGTCATCGGAAAAAACATATTCAAGGTAGAAGCGGGGATCCATGCGGACGGTTTGAGGAAAAATCCCGAAACCTATGAGCCTTATGAACCGAGATGTGTCGGAGGAAAGACGGAACTGGTGATTGGAAAGCATTCCGGTATAAAGGCGGTTATGTATAAACTGGAAGAGATGAATTTGCCGGTACCGTCGGAAAAGGTACTTAGAAGCATTTTACAAACAGTGAAAGAAAACTGTACCGAAAGAAGGAAAAGCCTGAATGATGAGGAGTTTGCTGCGTTAGCCACAGAGGTGATTGCCCATGAAAGAATTCAAGCACATAGTTGATACGACCTTAAGAGACGGAGAACAGGGTCCCGGCATTGTTCTCAGAACAGAGGACAAAGTCAAGATTGCAAAGCTTTTGGATGAAATCGGCGTATATGAGATAGAAGCAGGCGTACCCTGCCTTAGTGCGGCAGAAAACGAAGGGATATGCAGGATCATCGAAAACAGAAGGAATGCAAAAATCTCGGTATGGAGCCGTATGAGGACGGAAGACGTAAGTAAATCCATTCAATGCAAGCCTGATATCATTCATATTGGTGCGCCGGTTTCCTATATCCAGATCTATAAAAAGCTCAACAAAAATAAAGTCTGGGTGCAAAAAATGATACTGGACTGTGTTGATATAGCAAAAAGAGATAATATCGATGTGACGGTAGGGCTGGAGGACGCATCCAGATCAGATATCGGATTTATACTCAGCTTAATTAAAGAACTGGGGAAAGCAGGGGTGCATACGGTCCGGATTGCCGATACGGTAGGTGTCCTTACACCCGGCAGGACGAAAGAGATGGTAAGAACCATCCGAACGCATTCCGACATTAAGATCGAGATGCATGTACACAATGATCTCGGAATGGCCGTTGCAAATTCGATCACCGGAGCCAAAGCAGGTGCGGAATATATTGACTGCACCTTATTCGGCATTGGTGAGAGGACAGGGAACTGCAATTTCTATGATTTTGTGCATGCAAGCGAAGCAATCTTTGATTTTGCCATGAATAAAAGACAAATCAGGAAGGTGGAAGAGAACGTTTATTTCGAACTGAAGGGGGCGATGTAGCATATGAATAAGGTTGGCGTGATTTTAAATGAAAAGAAAGAATTGGCTTCCTTTACGGATGGAATACGGGTTGATGTATATGAAAAGTCGACTTCAAGATGGAATAAAGCAAGTGAAGTAAAGGATTGCTTCCGGAATAAGGAAAGCGTAAGCCATATGCATGCTTTCCTGAATCAGCTGATTACGGAGCTTAAGGACTGCCGGATTTTAATAGGAACCGTTATTACAGGGATTCCGTATTTGGAATTGGATAAGGCGGGGTTTATGCTGTGCGAGGCTGAAAAGCTCTCGGAGGAATTATTGAGTACGGTGATCGGAGACTATGAGAAAAGAATGCGGGAAAGTGAGGAAAGCTCAATGTCTCCGGAAGAGGAGTATCCCTGTCGCCCTTATCGGACGGAGGAAGCGGGAAGGTATGAGCTTGATCTTAGAAAGCTTCAAAAAGTACATCCGGAGATTTCGTCAAAGCAAGCTTTGCTGCCGTTTATACGGGAGTCGGAATTCAGTATGTTAACGGTATACTGTGACCATATAATGCCCTGGCTTGATGGGCGGCTGGAAGCGTATGGATTGACTTACAAGGCAAAGAAGCTGGAGCAGGGAGGTTATAAGGTTGAAATAAGTTGTAATGATTAAAGGGGCTGTTGCAAAACTCATACTTAATATGACGTTCTAAATGAATTGTTCCTGAATATTTCGAGAGAATTTGTACGAGGTATGTGCGAGAAGCGACAAGATAGAGAATGTCGCTGGTTCTCGCGCGACGGAGCACAAATTCTCTCGAAATATTCAGGAACAATTCAAAGAGATACACCATAAGTAAGAGTTTTGCAACAGCCCCTTTTATTTCCGCACCTGTTCACTTGATACCTATAGACCGGCAAGTATGACCAGATAAAGAGTTTTTATACAGGGATGGCAAAATTTATACATTGCATTCCATGACGGTTCTAATGTAAGATACCTATAGATGCTAATACTTTATGTAAACCCGATATTTGGCTTAACCGATACGATACATAAAACTATTAATCGGAATTCTAAATAATTTAATGAAAACGGAGGATAATAAGTTGAAGAAATTAAAATTAGGTATCTTATTTATTGCTGTGGCACTCAGTATCGCGGCGGCGGGATCCGCTGCGCTTTCCAGTCTTTCCTTTGACCGCAGCATGACGGCGCGTGTATTGGTAGATACGGATAATAACGTAGCCGTTCAGTTCACTAATATTTCCAGGTATTCCAGGCTGGTAAGCACCGGAAATGACGGAAAAGTAACCTTTAATTTAAATGAAGCAATTAATAATAATTCAAACAACGGATTCAACAAGGATGCGGTTTTTAGTATCGGTACACAGTCAAATGGAGTTGTCAAGATCAAGAATAATTCCGATATTCCGGTCACTGTCAGCACAAAAGGCAACAGTGCAATTGCCATACTTCCTGCAAATTACGCCGGAGCTACGATTCAAGCCGGACAGGCCGCTGATTTTTACTTTACCGTGGATACCTCCGAAAAGAGTGCCGAAAGCTCGATTAATGCGGTAATCCACGTGGAAGGCAAATAAAATTTCATGTAACGGCTTGCCTGCGGGTCAATGCAGGAAAGAGGACAATATGAAGAAAATTTTTATTGGAGCGCTGTCCGGCCTGATACTTGCAGCCGTCATACTGTATGGCGCAGCAAGAGCCGGCGGTGCTCCTGTTTTTACTTATGTATACTCCGAAAGCATGGAACCTCTGATAAGGGTCAATGATGCTTTCCTGATAAATCCGGAGCCGAATTACCGGGTCGGGGATATTATTATGTACCGGCCGGTCATACTGAAGGCGGAATATATTACTCACCGGATTATCGGCAGCGGTGAAACGGGCTTTATCACCAAGGGAGATAATGCTCCCTTCAGGGATCAGGAGAGCGGGGAACCTGAGGTAACTGCCGACAGGATAATCGGACGCGTCGTAACGGTTAATGGGCTGCCGGTTATTATACCCGGCCTGGGCAAGCTTTCTTCAGGTGTCCGGTCGGTAATGGGGAAATATTCGAAATATCTGTCGCTGCTTTTTTTGGTACTTGGCATGGCAGGCATAGCGGCAGAAAGCAAACACTTACGTAAGCTGAAACCCAGGCGCCGGTTAAGGCTGCGCCATATTTACAGAGCGGTCGTCCTGACGGCGGTACTCGCCGTAATAGGGAGCATTTACCTGGGGTCGCGTGTAACACAGGTAAAGTATCTTGTAAGTGAATATCCCGGAACACTTGGGAACCAGGTGGAAGTAAATAAACCAGGTGAGCTTGCGATGCAGGTTAAAAATAACGGAATTATTCCCGTAAGGGCCGTATTGACAGGTATTTCACCGTTACACGTCAAATCGGCGCCGGAGCACATTGATGCATTTTCGGAAAAGGATATCGTAATTGATGTACTTCCTCATCGGGAAACAGGAGTCTATCAGGGATATGTGCAGGCTTATTACTATCCCGTATTATTGCCGGGCTTCCTGATTGAACGTTTGCACCGGATTCATCCGGCGCTTGCCGTTCTTGCTGTCGGAATGTCCTTGGGATTGTATCTTGCCGTGCTGTTTAAGCTGCTCGGACATATCCGGGGATTGGAGGCGTGGCTTCCGGTAAAGGCAATCCGGGATAAAGTCTCAGAACGCCGCTTTAAGCGCCTTAAGGCGCAATATCTGGGAAGAAAGAGGAGCAGATAATTTACGGCATATATGCATAGGGTGATATGAATGAGAAGAAGACATACAAAATCAACGATACTATTTATTATTTGCCTGGTCTTTGCCTTATTTTCACTGCCGGACAGCGCCGCGTTAAACAGCGGCAGTTTAGAACGAAAGGCAAGAGTGCTTCTTGCCGAGGATAAGGAGGCCGCATTCGAATTAAAAGGTCTGGACGGCCGGAAGGCTTATAACCTTAACAAGAATTATGCCATAATCGGAACGATAAGGAATAACGGCAATAATATCTTAATCCTGTCGGTCATGGTTTCGCAGGATTCCACTATGATAAAGAATAAAAATTATGAAATGGGAATCAGAATCGGCGGTAATACAGTTAAGTTTTGTTATAACAGCATTTCATCACAAAGAATTGATATTTTACTTATTCCGGGGCAGGCTATGGATATTCAGGCGGCGATAAGCCGGAACCAAAGCAAAGAGGTAACAACTTCATTTGATTTTACGGCGGCGGATATCGGCAGTGCTTATACGGTGGTGCTTGGTGATACCGATAGATCCCCGCGGCGTTTCCTATGCTATTAAGGCTTGAGCGACAAGGAAGGAGCAGGTGGAAAACATGAAAAAGCAATGGGCAAGACAAGGTCTGGTCATTCTTGTCCTTATTATGGCAATCGTATCCTTTGCGTGGACAATTTACAGCATCAGAATAAAATCATCCCCACCGCCTCCCAAGGAGGCTTCTTTGCAATTCCTGCCCGATTATCAGATAACCTCAAAAGAAGATTTAACGGCATGGCCTTCCGGAACGGTATACGAACAGGGCATGGCGGCTTATTTTTATGCCGCAAAGCCGGAAGTCAGAGTGACTCCCAGACTGGAAATCTTAAGTCTGGATCAGGGACAGTTAAACGGTACGATACGTTCAACGGCGGAAATACGGTCGGTCGATGATAAATCTCAGATTTTTTGGTCGTATAAGCTTAAGGAAACACCGGAAGAGGGTTTTACCCTGTCCGGTGTAAAGCCTGATGCGGCAAAGACGGCTTATTCCGCTTCCGATCTGTTACTTGATATTCCTTCCGCTTATGAACTGTGCCGTAAGATTGACGAAGAGCTTCTGTTCCAGAACGGCTACTATCAAATGGTAATAACCTCGTATATCCATCTTGACGGAACCGCAAACGGCATGGCGGTTAATAAAGACATCGTTGCGGTTCTGCCGGTTTCGCTGCAGCAGGGTAATTTTACAATATCGAAAACGGAAGAGGCTATGACGAGTACGGTTCTGAATGAAAGTAATGGTGCCATGAGTCCGAAATATTCCGTTGCCGATATCATCCGCACTAACTGGCTGCCGGTAACGGTTGCCCTGTTTTTTCTGTCCGCTTTGCTATTGCTTATTGTAACAGGTAACAGGAACCTGTCGAAAGCCGCTGCCGAACACAGAAAATTCAGGGAATGGATTACGGAAGGCAGTATCGATATCAAGAACAAATTCAGTATTCATATTTTTAAGCTGGAAGGCCTGGTGGATCTGGCTATCGATCTGGATAAGAGGGTTATCTATGATTCAAGAGTCGATAACTACTATGTATTAACGGAAGATATTGTTTATGTTTATGACCCCGCGCATACGGAAAATATGACGGAGGACCGGCAGCAGTTAGGCAGGCTGCTGATTGAACAGGGACTGATTACACAGGAACAGCTTGAGATAGGGATATACTATCAGAAGCAGATAGGCAGAAGGCTTGGAGAGAGCCTGCTGGGACTGGGCTTTATCGATGAGTCGACCTTATACAGTATGCTTGCCGCACAGCAGGGAATAGATTATTACGAAATGGACCCGGCAGACGCCTCTTTGGATACGGACTGGCAAGAGAAACTGAGCATAAAGCAAGCCCGTGCACTGACAGCGCTTCCGCTGGGGAACCGGGAGGATAAAAAGCCGGTGATTGCCTGCGGAGATATCACCAAAGAAGGAATCCAGAATACACTGCAGAAAATATTCGGTCCGGATACCCGCTTTGTCGCTGTAAGGCCTTCCGTTATCCATATAATTCTTAACAGCTTGGAGACACAGGAAAATAAGGCTTTGGCTTACCGTTACCCTGCCAATGGGACGGAGGTCCCGTTTGAACGGCTTACCGAAAAAGAAAGGGAGCAATTCCGTGAAGCCTATTATCTTGGCAATATAAAACACAGGCTGCTGCTTAAGGCTGCAGGCTTCGTTGATCCTCTTGCCTTGTCCGAGGTATCGGAAAAGGAATCCTCCGTTAACCGGCTGGCCGGTAAGAATATGATAAGCGGCGGGCTGGCAACTCTTTTGAGAGGGCTGGATAAGGCGACGGAAGCTATGAATTGGGAATCCAGGCATGAGAATGGCCTTCCGTCGCTTCTGGACCTGTTGATAAATGCAAATTACCTTACGGCCGGAACCGCGGACTGGGTAAGACGTGAACTGGTGCTGCAGGGCTTGCCGTTAGAGGAGCTTCTTTGCCGTAATTACCTTACCTCTGAATATACCGTTAAAACGGCGGCTATCCTGTTAGATACCCTGGAAACTATACTAAGTAAATCATAAAGAAAGGGCTGTTGCAATATTTTGTAACAGCCTCTTTTCGGCTGCTATTCAGCCTGTGGCACCGGCAGGTCGGACATTGACTTTCTGCCGGTGCTTCGTTATACTTTAAGGAAAATAAGTCCATATAATATAGTGATCGGAGGAATCATATGGAAAGCAGCAGGTTGATTTACAGAAAACTTCAGGGATCGGATTTCGAGGTTTTTAACTCGTTATATTCCAACCCCGCCGTAATGAAATATGCCTATTCGGACTGTCTGAATAGCAGTGAGGAAGCACTGGAAGCGTTTAAGAGTACCCTGGAGCATCAGGACAGCCGGCACAGCTGCTGTGAATATGTTGCACTCTTAAGGAATGGTAATCAGGCTGTGGGAATTGTGGATTATGATGTCCTTTTAGAGCATGATCACGGCGGGGTACTTGAAATCGGATACTTTATAAAACCGGAATACTGGGGGCAGGGTTTTGGTGTGGAGATGGCCGGAGCATTGATTGACGAGGTCTTTGGAAATACAAAGGTACATAAGATTGTTGCCAGCTGCAACTCGAATAACGGAAAATCGGAGCATATCATGCAAAAGCTTGGCATGACAAAGGAAGGGATATTCCGAAAAGTAAGGTATAAAAACAACCGGTGGGAGGACGAAATTAAATACGGTTTACTGAAGGAGGAATGGGTGCTGCGGCAGAAAGAAGCCGGCCGGTAAATTAGTATACTGTCCGCTTTGACACTTTAACTCTGCCACTTGCTTTTTATTGATATTTGCAGAAATTGGAGTTATGATAAGAATGAGATTAAGTAGTAAATACGTTAATATGGCAAAAGGAGGATTAGTATGAACGTATTATTGATTAACGGCAGCCCGCATAAGAACGGATGCACCTATACGGCGCTCAGTGAAGTTGCAAAACCCTTAAACGAACAGGGGATCGAAACCACGATGTTTCACATAGGAAGCAAGCCGATTCACGGCTGTATTGCCTGCGGAAAATGCAGGGAACTGGAACGTTGTGTATTCGAGGATGACAAAACAAATGAGTGTATCGAACTGTTAAAGAAAGCAGACGGAGTTGTTATCGGATCACCGGTATATTATGCGGCGCCCAATGGGATGCTTTGCGCACTTTTGGACCGCGCTTTCTATGCAGGCAGCTCGGCGTATTACTATAAACCGGCCGCTGCGGTAGTAAGCTGCCGGAGGAGCGGTTCCACCGCAGCTTTTGACCGCTTGAACAAATACTTCACGATATCGAATATGCCGGTGGTATCTTCGCAATATTGGAACATGGTTCATGGCAATACGCCTGACGAAGTCAGACAGGATCTGGAGGGAATGCAGGTAATGCGTACCTTGGGCAGGAATATGGCCTGGCTGCTTCAATGTCTTGAAGCAGCGAAAGGAAAAGTTTCTTATCCGGAGAGGGAGGTACGTCAGTTTACAAACTTTATCCGATAGGGAAGGATAATGAGGGGGTGATTTCTTTGAAAAAAAATGTATTATTAATGACAGTATTATCTTTGACAGTTATTCTGATTTCCTTTGTTTTCAGTACGAAAGCTGAAAGAGAAGGTACGGACAGCGATGTTTTTGCCGTAACGGGAGCATCGGAGAAAAAAACTGTGAAAACGGATAAAAGAAATAGTGAGGAAAAGGGTAAGGTGCTTATCGCTTATTTCTCGTTAACCGGAAATACGGATAAGGTGGCAGGTATCCTTAAGGATAAAACAGAAGCAGATATTTTTAAAATAGAGCCTGATTTCGATTATTTCCAGGTCAAAAGCAGAGAAGAAATGGAAGAACTCGGTATGCGACAGGTGGAGGAAGGCTTTCGGCCGGAGTTAAAGAATTCCGTAAGTAATATGGAGGATTATGACTATATAATGGTAGGTTCGCCGGTCTGGTGGTATTCCGTAACCCCGCCTGTAATGTCTTTTCTATCCCAATATGATTTCACCGGTAAGACAGTTATTCCGTTTTGCACCTGCGGCAGCGTATACGGTGAATTCTTTGAACAGGTCCGGGCGGCAATACCGGGTGCGGAGATTTTAGACGGCCTTTCCCTGACCGAGTCGGAACTTCAGAATGAGACGGATATGAATACAAAGATTGACGCCTGGCTGAAAGATCTGAACCTGACATAAAACGGCTGACCAAAAGAGCATTGTACGACAAGCGGACGGAATTTTTATGTGGTATATTCTGTCTGGAAGGAGGGATCACGGTGTATGCATGGGAAGGAATACAAAAAGCCCTGGACTATATTGAGGAGCATTGCGGCGAAGATCTTGAAATAGAAACGCTTGCCGGTACCGCAGCTTTGTCACCGTACTATTTTCAGCGTCTCTTTGCACGCCTGGTCAGGAAACCTGTCAGTGAATATATTAAGCTTCGCCGGCTTGCAAGAGCGGCGGAGGAATTAAAGGTAAAAGATAACCGTATTATTGATATTGCAATGGATTGCGGTTTCGCGGACCATGCGGGTTTCACAAAGGCTTTTAAAGCCGCCTATGGGGTTACCCCTGCGGAATACCGGCGCAGGCCGCTGATTCTCAGCCGGTTTCTGAAGCCGGATCTGGGGCTTGATATGATTTCGGTTGATGAGGGCGTCCCTGTCATTACGGAAGGCATCGTAGTTGAAGTGATCCGCAGAAGGCTTGAGAAGCCGCGCATGTTTATCGGAGTGGAAGGCAGCGTGCCGGTCAGGGAGCTGTCCGCAGGCAGGTATACGGGAATAGCCGCCGGCGGTGTGATATGGGATACGTTCCACAGCCGAAAGGAAGAGATTTTAAGCTTACTGCCCGGCGGCAACGAGATCGGTGTCTTGCATCCGGGAAGTTACGGGGAAGGGTACTGTACCTATATGGCCGGAGCCGAAGTATCGGAGAATACGGGAACGGAAGGTTATGTTTCCTATACGCTGCCGGCCGGTGAATATATTGTCTGCTGCTTTGAAGGAGAGAATTTCAAGCAGCTGATAGAAAGTGCAGTTTACCGGGCTTCCTCTTTTATGAACGGTTGGATGAAAAAGCACGGGTTTACATGCGGGGATTTCACAGCGGAGCTGTATTACGGTTCCGATCCCGAAGCAAGCTATATGGAGCTTTGGATGCCTTTTCATGAAATAACAAAGATAACGGAAAGAGAAAATAACTGGAACAAAACGGACGGAACGAAGGAACCTTCCCCGGAAATCATGGCCGCCTATGTGAATAATCCCTTGTGGGGACAGCTATGTGAACATGCGGAGCAGCAGTATCAGACAAAACCCGTAATAGAATACAGCAGGTGCTCTATGCAGCCGGGATGGAATCTGAAATACAGGAAGGCCGGACGTACCTTGTGTACCCTGTATCCAATGGCAGGATACTTTACCGTTCTGATTGTCATCGGTGAGCGGGAACGCACGGAAACAGAATTTGCGCTTCCTTCCTTTACGGATTATGTAAGACGGTTATATCGCGAAACGAGGACCGGGATGGGCCAGAAGTGGCTGATGATTGATGTCACGGAGGAAGCGGTGCTTGAGGATGTAAAGCAGTGCATTGCCATCCGCAGGGGCAAACGATCCGGCATCATTACTTAAATGAAAGTGGCCGTCCCGCCAATGAGTTGCTGACACGCATAACAATTCCGGTAAAATAAACTGAAGCTGCCGTATAAAATTATTTCATTCGGACTTATTTTCAAAAGATATATTAGTATATTAATGCCGTAAATGGTAACGATATCCGAATAGAGGGGCTGTTGTAAAACTCATAAAATATAAACAATTCAAAGCTTCACCATAATGATGAGTTTTGCAATAGTTCCGGAAACTTATTATGGAGGGCGAAACCATGAAAGCATTGGTATATAAAGGTATTAATAATGTTGATGTCGCTTCTGTCGAGGATCCGGGAATAGAAAAAGATGATGACATCGTGATTAAGGTAACCTCGGCTGCTATCTGCGGTTCCGATCTGCATCTGGTTCACGGAATGGTTCCGAATATGCCGAAAGGCTTTATTCTGGGACACGAGACGATGGGCATTGTGGAAGAGGCCGGCAAAGAAGTTTACAAGGTAAAAAAAGGAGACCGGGTAATCGTCCCGTTCCCGATTGCGTGCGGTCATTGCTGGTACTGTGAACATGAGCTGTACAGCCAGTGTGACAATTCCAATTCCTACGGCACCGCAGGCGCAATCTTTGGTTACAGTGATACCTACGGAGGATATGACGGCGGACAGGCCGAATACCTGAGAGTGCCGTACGCGAATGTGGGGCCGAGAGTAATTCCGGAGGAATTTACCGATGAGCAGGTATTATTTCTTACCGATGTACTGCCGACCTCCTATTGGGGAGTAGACATTGGTGGTGTAAAGCCCGGGGATACGGTAGTAATTCTCGGCTGCGGGCCGATCGGACTGACCGCCGTGAAATGGGCAATACTTGCAGGTGCTAAGCGGGTTATCGCGGCCGACTGTGTGGATTACCGCCTGGAACATGCCGGAAAGCACTACGGAATCGAAACTGTTAATATAGAAAAATATGATGATACGGG
>JAEWSD010000149.1 GCA_023398615.1 Bacillota bacterium | reverse complement strand
TGTGATACCTTCTTTTTCTGGAATTTGAATAATGATTTTTAATCAGTATGAAAGACCACAAGCTGAACAATATTGTCGACAGGTACGTAATTGACCTCTTTCTTACTCTATTTTTCATATACATCCCCTTCTATACCGTGAATAATTACACATAGTATAAATCATTCTTCAAATTTATATGCAGTATACCGTCAACTTATACACTTACTTTCTTCTCCAGCATCCATGATGTCCCTATATAAGTTATGACTGTAAAGACCAGCATAATTATGCTGCCAAATATAAAATACGAGGTTAACTGTGACGCTTCTGCCGGGTCCTTCAAGATTGCACCCATAATTTTGTTATAAGCAATATCTAACAGGATAAAGATTACAAAGCTTAAAATGCCTTTATATTTCTTATTTGCTAAAAAGGTAGTGCTTAAGGTAATAGAGAAGAAGGCCAGTGTAATCGTACAGATCCAGCTGCTTATGACTACCGCTGCTACGGAGACTACATCCGCAAATTGTATGTTCATATTGAACAGTCTCTGCATAAGCTCCTCAAATAACGCCTTTACCTGTGCGATCGCGTCATATTTTGCTACAAGTACCGCACCATCAATAGCAAATATAAGGAAAAATACGATTGCGGTAATGATGACCTGGAGGCCTGCCGCCAATACCTTCGCACCGACGATCCCATAGCTTGTGTTTGGCGTCAGGAAAAGCATATAGCTGCATTTCTGCTTTAAATCATTGGAGAAGGTTATAATTGATTCGAACGCAATAAAGAAAAACGCGCCGAAAGTGAACAGTGTTAAAAGCCCTATGGAAGTTCCGATTGTATTTTCTCTGGAGGTCGCTACTCCAAAAAAGAATACCAATTCAAGCAGCCCTACCAGTGATAAAATAACCGCTTTTGAAAATGCCTGTTTCCTAAATTCATATTTCATTAATTTTAACATCGTATCCTCCCCCGTTATGCGTATATCTCTTTATAGATATCTACAATCGACTTGCCGCGGGATATTCTTAATTCCTCCGCTGCGCCTACAAGTTCTATGGAACCGTTTTTTATAAAAACGGCATTATCAATGATTTTTTCCAGTTCATCCACTAAATGGCTGGACAGCAGAATCGTTACATCCTCTTTGGCAACCTCCAAAATAGAGGTTATGATTCTTTCCCTTGCAATAATATCGATTCCGTTTAAAGGCTCATCTAACATATACAGCTCCGCCTTCCTGGCCAACGTTGCCGCGATCTTCAGCTTGGCAGCCAGACCGGAGGACAAATTCTTCGACTTATCCTCCATTTTTAATTCCATCCTTGCCAATAGCTCCTGATAGCGCTTCATATCGAAATCTTCAAAAAAATCCTTATAGTATTTACCGACATCGGCAACCGTCATATAATTGTAATAGAACGGTTCCGTCGACATATAGGCCACCTTCTTCTTGGACTCCACACCGATTGGCCCACCCTTATAGGAAATTGTTCCGGCAGTGGGTTTAACCAGACCTGCTGCAACCTTCATAAATGTGGTTTTGCCGCTTCCGTTAGGCCCCAGAAGCGCATATATTTTACCTTCCTCAAACTCAAGGCTGACTCCGTTTAAAGCAGTCTTATTGTAATATTTTTTAACCAAATCCTTAGATTCTAACATAATAACCTCCTTCTGCATAATCAAGCTTTCCGATTCATTTCGGAACTGCTTTTCTCATTATATTTTTGCTCTAAAATCTTAATTACATCTTCCTTTTTGTATCCAAGACTACTCATTCCCTCAATAAAAGTATCAAGTAAAGCCGCTGCCATGTCTTCCCTTATCTCTTTCAATTTCTCTCCGTCCTCCGTTACAAAGGTTCCCAATCCGCGTTTCGTATAGCATACCTCATCTGCTTCGAGTTCTTTATAAATTCGGTTTGCGGTATTGGGGTTAATCTTATATTTCAGTGCCAAATCTCTTCCCGAAGGAAGTTTCTCCCCTAATGCAAGGATACCTTTTACCATATCCTTTTTAATATCATTAATTACCTGTACATAAATCGGGATATTGTTATCAAATTCCACATTTTGCCTCCTTCTCTCAGTTTCGTTTCATAATAACTTTGGTCGTTATTAATTCATCACTAGTGAACTAGTTATATAGTACACTACTTTTATATTAATGTCAATACTTTTTTTAAAAAACTTTGGCAAAAATTTTGGCAAAGAAGCTGCCTTAAAGGATGGTAAAGTTAATGGATTTGTCACTGCTTCATTAATTGCTGTGTGTGACAGGAGGACAGAAAGATAGATGCTAAGACACTGAACTTATCAGCAAAGTAAATTTTTATAATGGATTTTATTTTTTCTTTTCTCTTTTGGCCCAATCCATTAACTCATCCCATGGATCTTTCGAACCACTGCCCGGCCAATTACCTATTGCAACCAATATAGTATAAATTATTAAAGCTACAACTTTCTTAATTTTTTTCATTTTTCTCTCCATTCCTCGTTACTGACAAGCTTGATTATATCAGAAAATTATCCGCTATATAGTATTCAACAGGCAGTTCAACATAAGGTTGCACTGCCTGTAAAAAATGCTTTGTTGATAATTATCAAGTTGACTTGTTACCACATTATTACACCATTTTCTCCTGCCCTGCCAGGTAATTAATAAATTGCTGTGCCGTCCGTCCGGAGCGTCCGCCGTGGCTCATCTCCCATATATTTGCCTGGGCACACAGCTCTTCGTCCGTCAGTCCTATACTTCCGTTTTGTTTCGCAAGGCCCTTTACAATATTAAAGAATTCCTTCTGATCCGGCGCGGAATAGTTGATAGAGATTCCAAACCTTGCTACCAGCGATAATTTCTCCTGCATAGTATCCGAGCGGTGCAGCTCATCATTGGAGATATCCGACCGGTCATTCCAGGTTTCCCGAATCAGATGCCTTCTGTTGGAGGTCGCATAGATTAATACGTTATCCGGCTTTGTTTCCAGCCCGCCTTCAATTACGGCCTTAAGATATTTATATTCGATCTCGAATTCTTCAAAGGATAGATCATCCATATAGATAACGAATTTATAGTTGCGATTCTTCACCAATGCAATCACCGTCGATAAATCCTCAAACTGATGCTTGTAGATTTCGATCATGCGAAGACCGCGGCCGTAATATTCATTTAAAATCGCTTTCACACTGGTTGATTTGCCGGTACCACTGTCACCGTAAAGAAGGACATTATTCGACTTTCTTCCTTCTACGAATGCTTCCGTATTATCTATCAGCTTCTTCTTCTGAAGCTCATAGCCGACCAGATCATTCAGAACGATATCCTCCGTATTTGTAATTGGTTCGAGAAGGACTCCATCCGCTTCATGTCTGACACGGAACGCCCGGTTCAGTCCGAACTTGCCGACTCCAAAGTCACGGTAGAAATCCGTCACAATGGTAAATATTTCATTCTCATCCGCCGCCTGTTCTATCCGGGCACTTAACAGCCTGACCTTATCGCTCACGCTTTTGTTATACCTTTTCCCGTTCTTTACGATCGCATGATAGTTTAAAATGATACTGAAACAGTTTATTCCCAATTCCGATTCCAGCTTACTGAAATCGTAATCAAATAATTCCTTGAATATCCTGAAATCACTCTTTGCAAACTCATTCACGGTTCCCTGCTGCGCTCCTGTTTTTTCACAGGTTATACTAAAAGGATTCTCATTCGTCGCCAGGATAAATGCGAGATAATTATGCCAGAGATTACTATCAAATCCATACTCCGTGGCCAGGTCCAAAAGCCTGTTGATCAGTGTATAGATTTTTGCTATACTTTCCTCTCTTGAAACGATGCTCGTATTATGTAATACCTTCGACCGGTTATCAAGCTCTTCAATGATACCCGCCAGGGAAAACAGAATACTGTCCTCGTCAAGGTTACGGTAAATCACTAATTTTGATATCTTATCATACATATGCTGTCCTTCCTTCCTGATGATATACCCGTCATTGGTTATGAATTCCTACATCCTGTCCGGCGCCTCAAAGCCGAGCAGACCGATACAGGCTTCCAGAATGCCCTGCACCAATGAGATCAAGGTCATCCAGGACTGCTGCTTTTCCTTATCCTCCTCGGCAATCACCTTATTCTCATGGTAAAAGCCGTTAAACACATTCGCCAGATCATAAATGTACTGGCATATCCTGTGAGGAGCATTCTCTTCATAGCTGTGCCAGATGATATCACCAAATTTCGCCGTCTCCAGCATTAACGCCGTTTCACTTGCAATGGCGGTAGGCAGGATCGCTTCTGTAGCCGGCTGCAATTCACCGAATAACTCCTTATACCTGTTAATGATTGATTTGATACGGACAATCGTATAAAGGATATACGGACCGGTATCCCCTTCGAAGGAAGTGAATCTCTCCACATCAAAAATATAATCCTTGGATGCCTGATTCGATAAATCCCCGTATTTGAGGGCTGCCAGTCCCACTTTCTTAGATATCTCCCCGGCTTCCTCCTCCGACATCTCGCGATTTTCCATGATCTTTTTATATACTTCCTCATTAATGCTCCGGATCAGTTCCTCCAGACGCATTACCCCGCCGTCTCTGGTTTTGAACGGTTTGCCGTCCTTCCCGTTCATGGTGCCGAAGCCGAGAAATGTCAATTTCACATGCTCATCCACCAGTTTCGTCTTCCTGGCGCAGCGGAATACCGTCTCAAAGTAAAGCTCCTGCCTCTTATCCACCACATAGGTAATGGCATCCGGCCGGAACAGCTTCATGCGCTCTACCATCGTTGCCAGATCGGTAGTATTATACAGGGTAGCGCCGTCTGACTTTAAAATCATGCAGGGAGGTATCTCCTTCGTATCGGTATCCTCTTTTACATCAACCACTAAGGCGCCTTCACTGATCCTGGTATAGTTATTTTCCTTAAGATAGGTTATCATATCCGGAATGTAGGGCTGTGCGTCACTTTCCTTCTTCCAGAGGTCAAAGCTGACATTCAGGTTATCATAGTTCTTTTTCAGATCCGCAACGGATACCGACAGGATATGGTTCCAGAGTGCCATATATCCACGGCTGCCTTTTTGCAGCAGATAGGTTGCATTCTTTGCCTCCTCTTTGAATTCCGGATGGGATTTCGAATATTCATTGGCGGCAGGGTAGATCTCTTCCAGTTCGGAGATCGTAAATGGTGCTTCTTCAGGATATTCACCGGTATAGCTTTCATCAAAATATACAAGGTCAGGCTGCCTTTTCTTTAATTCCGAGATAATGAGCCCCATCTGTAAGCCCCAGTCGCCAAGATGCACGTCCCCGATCACATTGTGGCCCACATATCTGCTGATCCTCTTGATGCTCTCGCCGATAACCGCAGATCGCAGGTGCCCCACATGCAAAGGCTTTGCAACGTTTGGCCCGCCGTAATCAATGACGATCGTTCTGGAATGTTCCGCTTTTTCACAGCCATAATGCTCCGCACGGTTCATTTCATTCAGATATTCCGCCAGAAAGGTACTGCTTACATTAATATTTATGAAACCGGGCATAATAGCGGATATCCCATCAAACAGCCGGCTGTTCTTTACCTCATCCACCACCTCGTTTGCGATCACGCTCGGTGCCTTCCGATAAACCTTGGCGGCCGCAAGAGCTCCGTTACATTGATATTGACACAGGTCCGGGCGGTTAGACAGGGTGACCAGACCATATTTTCCGTCATACCCTTTCGACTCGAATGCCTGCACAAGTTCTCCGGTAATTATATCAATAATTTTCTTCATAATTTCCTCCATTCATCTCATACTGTTATCCTGATATTTTCAGATACACCATTCCGTAAGCTTTGATCTGTCAAACCGTACATAGATGATGCTTCTATTATTATGTAATTTTCATTAAATTACTCTACCATAATTATTTTCGGATGTAAATACAATGTTATTTTAAAAAATAATTAAAAATAGGTAACCGGCTACATTTAATATAAGTAACCGGTTACCTATTGAACAAAAGTAAAGCTTTTAAGATGAATGATACGAAACCGTCAGGAAGCCGAACATAAATAATTTATGCTATTCCCCGTCGGCGTCTCCGATTTCTACGATATGCCCGTCCGGATCATAGACACGGATCACTCTTTCGCCCCAGTCATGCAGGCGTATCTCATGTATAAAAGAAACCTTTTCGTCTTTTAATTTCTGCTGAAACTCTTCAAGATTATCTGTTGTAAAGTAAAAATCCACATTGTCATGGCCCATCTTCTCCCCATGATACGGTTTATTCAGATATCCATAGAATATTTCCGCCGAATGTATCGCAAAATCATCTTTAAAAAGTACCATGCTGTCAAAGTCCTTCTCAATGGCTAAACCGATGATGTCCGCGTAAAAATGCTTTGATGCCGCAACATCCTTTACAAGTGCAATACCGTGTCTGTAACGTATTCCCATAAGAACCCCTTTTCCGCATAAACAGACTGCCTTTAAGCTCCCGTTTATCCTTTGTGTATTTAAAGTTTCCATTTTCTGCATTATACCAATTATATCCATAAACGTCAATAGTAAGTCTTCTATTGCTCAACCTTGTCCATATTCACTTTAAAGGTTTCTCCTTTCTCCATAACAAAATGACCCGATTCATAAGGCTTGCCTTCAACCGTAATAATGACCTGACCTACGCCGTAATAGTTTCCCAGGGTATTCGTAATGCACTGCAGAATCATTTCTTCAAAGGCGGAACCGGAATTCATCTCCGTAACAAATTCTTTTGAAAAATCTACGGATACTACCTCGTCATTCATCAGGTATAAGCTGTTAATCCTGGTATTTGCGCTTATCAGGGGTTCGTATTCTTCCCTGGAAAACTCGTTAAAAGCCTCCTGCAGCTTAAGCCTGGTAATATCGTTTGTCTGAAAAGAAATTTCTTTCTCCGCTGTTTTAATAAGGTTTTTATCAAAATTCGGAAAATAGAACAGCACAGTTTGTAAAAACGGTGTGTCCTCTTTTATTTTACTTAGCTCGGAGGTGACTGCATTTGCATCCGAAGCATAAATTGTCTTCACAAGGCCTATCCCTTTTGCATAGTAATCAATATTTCTTTCCGTCGTATTATTTTTCTCGGTAATTACCTCTATCGTCCGCAGCCTGCCGTATGGAGTATCTACTTCAATATTCGTATTCGATATATAGCGCCTCCGGTTATCGGAAAGTGTCCATTCGGTACCCTTTACCAGCGGCTCCTTAAGCAATATTTCATCGTTTCCGTCCGTTTTATCTATAAAATTCTCCCTGAAATAGGTCTCTCCCCTGGACAAGTGAAGGATCAGACTGCCGTTCGTATTCTCCAATACCTTGACTATTTCGGAGCCACCGGTAATGATTCTGAACTGAGCGCGGTTATCGGCGATGTAGTCCGTATAAAGGTTATAGGACGCATATTCATTCCCTTCCCCCGTATATATATATTCGGTGTTCTCCCGGAATGGATAGTAATCTGCTATGGCAGGCTCCTCCTCCGCAACCGGAGTAACAGCTTCCGTTACGGTCGGGGCTGCCGTCGGTGTTGCCGGGCCGGTCGGTACCATGTCGGTCGGTACCGGGCTGACACTAACTTCACCGGTTCCCGTACCCGGCTTATTTCTGCCGCAGCCGGACAGCCAGATCAGGAGAATCAGAAAGCAGACAACCGGAATAAATTTTTTCATTGTATACACCTCTCTTTTATGGCATAAAGCCTTGAGACATCTTAAGAATTCGGCCTTTAAAAAGGCCATCGGATTGATTCATTTCCATCTGTTACATTATTCGCAAATATATGAATTTTTATACTAATCCTGAATTTAAGCTATTATGAGAAAGAGTTTCGCTTGCGGCTGACTCCCAAAAAAGGCCGCTGCAAAACATATTTGCAGCAGCCTTTTCCCTTTGCGTGATACAGCAGCTTAATTCGGCATTATAATAGCTGCGATAAAGTAAGCAAGCACACCGGCGCCACCCATAAAGGCGAAAACAACCCATAATAACCGTATAATAGTCGGGTCTACATTGATGTATTCGGCAATACCTCCGCACACACCGCAAATCATTTTGTTATTGTTTGATCTGTATAGCTTTTTAGGTTCCATAATATCTTCCTCCTTGTTTTTTAATTATTTAGTAAAATCTACTGTTATGTTACCGGCATTGCATTTTAAAATAAAACTGTTATCGGCATCCTGATTCATGACAGAATTTCTGATTCTACCATCAATTTTAACACTTCCCAGATTACAGTCAATATCGTATTTGTAATCGTCTTTATTACCGGCAAGTTTTAGATTGATCCCTCCCAGATCACTCTCAATACGGCTGTTACCGGTTATTTTCCCGGATGCCTGAATGATACCGACTCCATTGTCCATCGTGGTATTCCTTACATCGATATTATCTATAATCAATTCGCCTGCTCCGACGGAAAAAAAGGATTTACCCGAAACCGTCAGGTTATCAATGCGAAAAGCACCTGCTCCAACCTCAACCTCAGCTTCCTGTGCCAGTAAGCTTTCCGCTTCAATGCTGCCGGCCTCCAATTTAATACTGATATGATCCGCAGTAAAACCGGGCGGTATAGTAACCACAATATTCGGTAATTTATCATTATCCCATAAAAACCAGGTATTGACCGGAATGTTGATATCAAAGAGTCCGATTTCACCTGTCAGCGTATTACTTAACTCGGAATCATCGGCTATTTTCCATATACCATCCGTTAACGTACTGCTGAAACTCTTTTCTACCATATTGTGCGCTTCAATATGAAAACTATCCCCTTCTTCAATGGTAACATTTCCATATGTGACATCCAGTTCGATTGATTTTACTTCCTGATAGCTTTCATTAAAATCATAGTTAAAAGTGTTGGCATCGAAATATGTATTTTGGGTACTGATTGCAAGAACAATCAGTACAATTCCTGTTATCACGGCAAATCCGCCGATCATTAATACGATTCTTTTAAAGCTTTTCATGCGGTCACCCTCCTGTTTCTGAACGGCAGCCGGCATATGTCCGTAAAGAATCTGAAAACCGCCGGTATCGCTTTTGTATATAATCCGATGGTTGCTATAGTAAACAGTAATCCCAGACCGAACAATATCAGCCCCGCACCTGCCAGGAGCATTCCGATAAACGGTATCGTCACCAGCTTAATGAAGCCTGCAACGGCAAGGCAAAAGCCAATTATTGTGAACGTAAAGGAAATGACGGCAAATGCAATACAAATTCCGGCGACCGTACAGAAAGCCCCGATAAATAAACTAAACACAGTCGCGACCAGTGGTATTCCCACGGGTATGGCCAGGATGCATAAAAGTATTATCAAGCCTGTCCCGGACTCCGATTTCTTCCGCCTTTTGCCCTGATTGCCGTAATCTTCCGAGCCTGTGCTATTATCCGTATCCGTCCGTGAATTACGGTAATGCCCGCCCGCTTCGTAATCCGCATCCGTTTCCCTTCCTGCGGTTCCGTCAAGCATCTCATATCTGGGCTCTTTAAATGCATCGTCCTCATAGCCTTTTTCGGTAAAATATCCCCTGTTCTGCGCTTCCTGGCCGCTGCTGCCTAAATCCGCCTTAATACTTGCGGCAATCTTATCCGGAGAGCCTAATTCGTCCAGAATATCCTGCTCCCGTTCCGTCCCTGCATCCTCGAAATAGCCCTCATAATACTTCAACGCTTCCGTTCTTTCCTCCACAGGAATGTCCAGCAATAATTCTTCCAGTGCTTTCATAAACTCAATTTTAGACATTTTAAATATTCACCCCCATGAACATGTTATTAATCTTACCGCAATACGTCTTCCACTCCCCGATATAAAGCCGAAGCTGGGCTTTCCCTTTATCCGTTATCTTATAATATCTTCTGTTTCTTCCGTCGCATTCCAAATCATATACTTCCAGGCAGCCGTCCTTCTGCAGACGTCGCAGCACCGGATATAACGTCGATTCCGATATTTCTATGGCCTGACGGACATCCTGTGTTATCTTATAACCATAGGTGCCTTCCTCTTCCCTGGAAACTACCGCCAAGACCACCGCATCCAGTAATGCAGCACCGGTATTGAATATCATTGCACCCACTTCCCTTCCTGACATTAATTTATAATACCATATATGTATTAAAATTTTATAATAATATTATTAATAAAATATTATTTAACTATTAATATTATCAAATCAACAATATCATATGACGTATAATATTGTTATAAAAATAAAATATACCTTTTTACGGAATATGTCAAGTGTTTTTTATTAAATTAAAATTAAAACTTATATCATTTTTCTGCAGCGGCCACAGGCGCTTTGCGCGGCCGCCATCCCGCCGAGGGCCGTTTCACGCAGTTCCTGGGGCATGCTGCGGCCGACCTGATACATTACCTGAACTACTTCATCAAAGGGTACCAGATTTTCTATTCTGCTTAATGCGATTTCGGCACTGATCAGCGCATTCGAGACTCCCAGAGCATTCCTCTGCTGGCAGGGTGCTTCCACCAGACCGCCTATCGGGTCACAGATCAGCCCCAGGATATTAGCCATTGCTCCGGAGGCAGCACTCAGACACTGCTCCGGTGTACCACCCAAAAGCTCTGTCACTGCGGAAGCCGCCATAGCGGATGCCGATCCCACCTCAGCCTGACATCCTCCTTCCGCTCCGGCAACAGTTGCGTTGTACGAGATCAGATACCCGACCGCTCCGGCATTGAATAACGCTTTTATGATTGCTTCATCCGGCAGGTTCCATTCTTCCTTAACAGCAAGAAACGCACCGGGTATGACACCGGAGGAACCGGCAGTCGGTGCGGCAACGATTAGTCCCATCGAGGCATTTACTTCCAGTACGCCCATTGCATAGGCAATTGCCTTGGACATCATACTTCCGCATGCCGAGGGCAGTGCTTCCTGCCTTCTTTTTGCAATCCTTGCGGCTTCCCCGCCTATCAGGCCCCCGATCGACCTTATTTCTCCTTCAAAAGCTTTTTTGGCAGAATTCTGCATGATAAGCCAGGCATGCTGCATCCTGTTCCATACCTCCTGTTCTTCCTTTTCAAGATATTCCACTTCCCTGTTAAGCATAGCCTGTGAGACAGAAATATGATATTCCTTACACAGTTCCAACAGTTTCTTACCGGTTTTAAAATCTGAATTCATAGCAGACAGCGGGCTTGCGCTTCCTTTCATAAGTTTTATTCTTT
>JAEWSD010000107.1 GCA_023398615.1 Bacillota bacterium | reverse complement strand
CCCTATTAGCTTACCGGCACAATTTCGTTCCTGATCCTGACCTTATGATTTTCGACGGAATAGGTACTGCCGTTCTGTTCAAGTCTTAAGGTTATCCCAATCGTATCATTCGAAGGATTATTACCGGTATCAACCACCTCAAAGCCGGCTATATACTGCCCGAAAGGCTGCTCCGCTACACTGCTTTCCTCAGCGGCTACATCGACCTTCTTGTAATATAGACTGCCGTCATGAAACCGGATTATAATTTTATAGCCCTTGCCGCCCTGAGTGATCGTGAGCTTTTGTTCCGCGTCATCATATATTACATTGGTAGATTCCATGATCATGCTGTCCAGCTGGTTAAGGACAGTCTGTGCTTCCATCTGCAGGGCTACCTCCTCGCTGGCTCTCCTGTAATTCCTTGAGGTATAACTCATGAAGAGGGCTAAGGATGCCAGGACGATTGCGGAAATGGCAATCGATATCATAAGTTCAACCAGGGTAAGTCCCCTGTTGTCCGCCCTTTGCATGGCATTTTCCTCCTTCTTCCCATTACTCCACATAATGCCTTCCCGTCTCCGCATAGCAACGGATCACGGCTTCTTTACCCGAGCCGGTAAATTTCAGATACTCATAATCCGAACCCAGGCCGAAAGAGCCGGAGCTTCGAAGAAAGGTAATACAGAGGTAGCCGCCGTTCCCCAATACCGTCTCATCCCCGCCGCCAGGCTTCTTATAAGCTAAAGTAACCCTGTGTGCAAGCCTGGTACCGTTGGCTTCCGTTAAACTATCAGGGTCAGTGATTTCTGTTGTATCTGTCCTCATATAAAGCACACCTCCGCGGTTATAGAGATACAAATATTGCTTTGCGTCCCTGGTCATCGTTTCCAGTCTAACCTTACCCATGACGGAATCCACTCTTTTTGCGGCATTTACCGTATTCGCATAGCCGATACTGCGGATGCCGATTATGGCTCCCGTCGAAACGATTGCGAGGATGGCCAGTACGATAATCATCTCGATCAGAGAAAATCCTTTATTCCTTATGCTCATCCCGAATCCCTTTCCTTGTTACGATTCAGCCTTACGGCCAAATCGTAACCTTTTCTTTACTACCCTCCGGTTTTTGCAAACCGTTTTCCTTTACTCCTCATTCTTTGTCCAGTTCTTATAGACGATGCATTTCGATATGTCAAGCGTACCGCCCTCTCCCCGGAAGCTTTCAGCCGCTTCCGCAGGATCGGTGTAATTGTTAAGATATTGATAGATATCAGGATTATTTGCCGCGATAATAGATTCCACGACACTGCCCGAAGCGGTTGCCGTTACACCCGCCTTCATTGTAACGGTATCCCCCGACAGTATCAGTCCGGTGAAATCCTGATCCACATAAACAGAACCGTCCGCAATGATCATGCCCTGTGTCCCGCCACCGGGAAGATCACTTACCTGACAGGTTCTACCGCCCGCATTGTGTATGATATATACCGTATTGCCGCTGCCGGCGTTGATCGCCCTGACTCCCTCCCCGCCTGGGAAAGTCTCTGCTATCTTTACACTGTTTACGATCCTGCTAAACGGGGAAGCATCCGAAGAATCCGGAGGCATCTCTGTCAGCGTCGTCCGCATCGCCAGGTACCGCCTTTCTAAATCTGAGGCCTTATTTTTCAATAACTCCGGCGTGGCAGCCGTGTCCGGTTTCAGCAAAAGCTTACCGCCTGCCGCCGTGAATATATTCCCGGCAGACAGTATGGTCGAACCGGAGCCTTTCAATCTGATATCCTTTGCATACTCCGTATCCCCGCTATACCGGTTCCAGTCATCAAACTTTTCACTGTTTGCAGTGTAATAGTCCTCCAGATACCTGTCGGCAGCTTCTTCCGTAGGAAACAGCAGGTAATAATATACCAGCTTGGGACCTCCGCTTGGACCTTCGTTATAAAACACTTCCTTGTACTTCGTAGTATATTTACTTATATCGATTCCTTCCGCTTTGCTGAGATCAACTCTTTTATCATCTGCCGGAGGAAGGCTGTCCGACAGTATGGCCGGATTGGTGCCGCTCCAGATACATTCGTCCGGTACAAGGTAAGCATACTGATTGCTCTTTATTGCCAGGGACTCTCCCGTCGGAATCTCCGCCGCCTCCGTCGCGATATATGCTCTGCCTGCAATCGAAAGCATACTGGTCCCAGAGAGGTCCAGCTCGGAGTTCCGTCCGTTTATTATAATAGAGCTGCTGCCTTGCGCAGCTGTATCGCCGCAGCCGTAACCGCAGTACTCTCCGTTTATTGTCACAATACTGTTGCTTGCATTTATCATCAAATCGTCCGCAATATAGCAGGTCACCTTACCCCCGCTGCTGTCATCACCTTCGACCGTTATTTGCGCCTCATCTGCGGCTCCTCCTGTTCCCTTAATTGTCTCGATATTCTCCGCCCATACCGTGGTGCGTTGATCGCCTTTTACCGTCAGACTTCCGCCGTTTTCCACGCCGATATTTCCCCTGGTAATGATATTATCCGCATTGGCAAGCGTCAGTCCGGATTTGTTCTTTAACATAATGCCGTTATCCCCCGCATACACATTGCCATTTACCGTAACTCCGGTGGCATTATCCAGCCGTATCTGCTTGTCGGCAATCAGGCTGTACGCAGAAAAGGCCTGGGGGTATTTTGATTGAACATCCAGCTCCATGCCAGGAGGCCTGATAACGATATCCGTACTTAACGTCGTCCTGTAATGGTCACTGTTGGTATAGTTTACCGTAACATTTGTCAGGGTTATGGTCTTCTCCGATTCCCTGTCATCAATCCCGCTAACTTGTATCTCCTTGTCGGTGCAGTAGGTTTTCAGTATGGCTTCCGCCGCGGCCGTATCCGTAAATTCACCTGAAAGCTTATCATAATATTTTTCTTTGAACAGCTCTTCCACATTTTCAGCCGTATTAATATATTCCCGCATTGCCTCGTCATACGCTTCCGTTACGGCCTCCGCCACCACATCCCCGATGCCCATCCTCATCCTGTCAAGGATTTCTTCCGCCTCATAAAAGTTCGACTGAGCTTTATAGTTTACGGACTTCATCTGCATATTGCAGACCGTCAAAGACAATAGCAGGCTGCATACTATGCTGATAAAGGCAATACATATCACTACCATGATCAGGGTTGACCCGTTGTTATTCTTTTTCAGACTGGATTTACCGGACATATGCTAATCCTCCTTTACCGGGCTGAATTCCGCACGCAGATCCTCCGCCCTGAAATCATAGTTATCCCTCGCCTGATATAACTGTACCTTAAGACCAAAGAGCCGGTTTTCCTTTTTCTTCTTAACAAAATTCTGAGTGCCGGTCGCTGCTAATGCCGCCGGGTCCTCATAATACTTTGTATTGCTGTGCAGATTGATGCCAGGTATCAATTCAATCACCAATTTTTCAGAGCCGTCCGGTTCCCCAGGTTCTTCGGTATCCTCAGGGTTCTGACGTACGACATAAAAATCAACATCCCGGGTAATTGCGGGGCTTTTTACAATAGAAATACTGTCTGATTTCGTGGGATAGTAAAAGAGATAGATATCACCGTCCGGCTGTATAGGCGCCTTTTCCTTAACCATATAACCGATCACCTCATCACAACCCATGCTGCTGGCAGGCTCTGTGCATTCATAAAAAAATTTGGCGGTTACCATGATCCGGTCTTCCGTTTTTGTAATCCATATACTGATATCCCGTTTCAGATATGTTTTAATCTCATCGACGGAATAATAAGGGGTCACAGGATCCCCGTCATCCGCCGCCTGTTCCTCGCAATACGCCAGATGTCCGGAATACAGCCTTGCAATCGCATCATCGGTTTCATAATTTTCAATGATTAATATGTTACCGTCATCATTCACATAAGGGATGAGCGGCATCATTACGGCATTGATGCCTAGCTCTACCGACGGTTCTCCCTCTTCGGGTGGCTTGGTGGTTACATAATCGGTACTGTCCAGGGTAATCAGTGCGTCATAGGTTCTTCCGCCGTATGGAATGCCCCTCCTCACAAAATAATACACCGCATTCGGCTTCTCCCGGAGGCTGTATTGATACACGGTTCCCCCCGCACCGTCCGGTACCTCGGTCCGGACGCAGCCCCTTTCGAATTCCCCGGCTTCCGTATAACAGTTATTGCCGGAATCCCATTTTAACTCACGAAGGTTCTCCGCATCCGGGCCGTAAGGGTAATCGTACTCTTTTGCAATCTCTAACAATGATTTCGCTTTGGTTTCCTCCATGATGCTTTGTGCCAGAACCGTTTCCATCTGTCTGCTTTCCGCCCTTGCGTTTACCCTGGCCGCCGTAACAAAATTGTTTAACAGCGGAGCAGCTATGATTGCAAGAATCGCTATACAGATCAGAAGCTCAAGCAATGAGAAGCCGTGATTATCCGAATATTCTTTTTTTAATTCTGACAGGAAGCCCTTCCTCATGGATACTCATCAACCTCCTTTTATATCTATACATTTTAAGCATTTACGAAGCCCTTTTTTGTATCTGCCGCTATTCCTTAACAACAAAACATCCATAGCCGTTTTTTTCAACGGAATATGTCCTGCTCCTACGGAAGCTCATCCGTTTCATTCGTCCCATTATCTAACGGCAGTTCAAAGGTGCCGAATATATTATCCGTGCCAAGCTTTACCCCGCTTACCTGCGGCGGGGTATACCTTTTACCGGCACCGTAAAGCGCATACATCGTTATGGTAACGGTACCGGTCAGATTGCCGGTCGTACTGTCAAACGATGCGGTTAACGCACTGATGTTCATTCTTTCTTTATAGTCATTGATATAATCGATACACTTTTTCAGGCCCTCATAGGTAGCCTGATAGCTTAACACCACCGAGATCTGATAACCGGTGATCCCGACAGCCGGTGTCTTACCGTCCGGCGCCGCGGGACTGGCTTCCGGTGAATTTTCCCCTGCCTCCGCATTATCCTCCGTCATGTCCTCTGCCGGTACAGCCGTCTCCGACACATCCTCCGACAGGACATCTTCCTCTCCGGGCACAGCCTGGGGTATCTCCTCCGCTGCCGTATCCGGGGTTTCCCCGGAGTCCGCAGCTCCCTTTCCCGTAGGGGAATAGAATACCGACGTGTCCTCAAATGCTATGGTGGAAACCTTCATACCTGCATATTCCTCCAGATCGGTAACAAACATCGTAATCTTCTCCTGAGTGAAGCCGCCGGAGAATTCCTCCAGCATGGCATTCTTCTTCCGCAGGTATTCCGCCGTCTCATTTTCAACCTTTTCCCTGTTGGAATCTTTCTTCTCCAACTCGGCCAGTCTGCCCTCCAATACCTGGTTTTCCGAGGTAAGTGCATCCGCCTTCTTTGTATATTTCAGATAACCGAACTGATAGGACACAAACAGGATAAGAAGGGTAAAGAATACGAACAAAAGCTTTAGTTCTCTTGTGGTGATTTTCTTACTGTTCTTCATTCTGCTCCTCCTGTGGCCGCTCTCCGTCCTGCGGCTGTTCCTCCGGTAGACGGCTCATTTCCGGGCTGTAGATTCCGGTCACGACAAACTGGACGGTCCTGACCCCGAACTCGTCGGTATTTTCCGTGATTCCGCTTGTCCCGACCTGTGAAAGGCCCGGAAATGTTCTTAGCTGTTCCAGCACCTTTGCCGCCGTTACCTTCGAATCGCATTTGATACCCAGCGTGATATCCGTTGAGGTTACGTTTAAGGTAACGACAATTACATTGGACGGAAGCTTCTGCTCCAATTCCGCAATCAGGTCATTCAGCTTCTCATTGGGACTTACCGTAAGCGCATAGATATCCTCTACCGCCTCATATGCCTTAAGCGCAAGGGCATGCCCGTCATACACCTCATTCACATTCTCCAGCGCATCGACCCGCCGGACCAGATCACCATGCTCCAGGTCAGCCGTCTTATAGCTTAACAATGAAGTGACTACCAAAGCGGCGCTGAGTACCACCGCCGCCGAAAATATAATGACAACGCTTTGAATATTGCTCTTTTTCTTCTCCTTTAGCAGGTATTCCTTCGGCTCGAAGCGGATCGGGCTCATGGCGGCTCCGATGCAGGAGAGATAATCGCTCTGGTACTCTCCGGAAAGCTCGATATTCTTTGAGAAAATGACAGATTGAAGCGACTCCAGCCTTTTTACCTCGATTCCGGTTTCGTTCTGCAGCAGACGCCCGATTCCCAGGAACTTTGCACCCTGCCCGGTGATGTAGATCCCGTTGATCTTCTTATCCCGGTTCTTTGTATAGTAATAATCAAGCACCCGTAATATATTATTAATCAGATAACGGAGGGAATCCATCACGTCTTCCAGCGCGGCGGTTTCTTCTCCGATCGAATTTCTTTCCGAATTATCAAATGCCGCGGTCAGACTTGCCGCAGCTTCACTCTCAAAGGACTCCGCCTGCAGCCGGATCAGTTCCCTGCTGCATAACAGCTGCAGCGCCTGTGCCTTATCGAAAGCCTTAAAGTAAGGATTTCCCGTTACCGCATTGATTACGGATGTAGTTCCGTAAGGAAGGCTCCGCTGAAGCTCGAGGACATCCTCTTCCATGATATTGATCAGGGTTGACTGCTCCTCGATCTGTATCACCAGATTCGTACCGCTGTTTACCTGTCTGCAGATCAGCTGATAGATACTGTTGCCGAAGTAATCCATTGCCGCGATGTCAAGTCCTATCATTTCCGCAACATTATAGTAATTCTTAATAAGATTTTCCGGTGCCGCAACCACAAGCAGCCTGATCTTCCTGTCACCGGCCGTATTGACCTTCTGCAGTATGCTGTAGGTAACGGCATACTCCGATACGTCTACAGGAAAATACTCCGAGGCATTGGCATTAATGATATCCTGTATGCGGTTTTCCTTCACAAAGGGTATGATAACCTCCCTGTTGGCAATTTTAGAGGAGGAAACCGTAAAAACCGCCTTCCGGCTCTTCATGCCGGCCTGTGCTATCTTATCCTTTGCCACAGCGGTAAAGGATAGTTTGTCCCGGATATATCCATCCTCATAAGCATTTTCCGGTGTTACAAAGGAAATACATTTATATACATGAGGGTTCTTCCTGTTTAAATCAACCTCACATATCCTGGTGGTAAACTGACCGATATCAATACTGATTACCCTGTTTGACATTTTTAACCTCTTTCTGCCTTAGTTTATACACGAAAAAGCTTCAAATACCAGGCTATAATCTGCTCTCCGTAAAGCATTGAGCAAAATATCCCCAGGGAAAGATAGGGCCCGAATGCCAGTACCCTGTCTTTCCTGTGGATTCTCATTTGCAGCAGATGCAAAACCGAGCCAAGGATACAGCCCAGTATAAAAGCTAATATAATCTGCCGGTATCCCAGCAGCAGGCCGCTTACCGCCATAAGCTTAATATCTCCCCCGCCTACGGCCCTTCCTTTGGAAGCAATATAGATAAGCAGCAGAAAACCGCTGACACAGCAAAAGCCTGTCAGATACAGGCTAAGCCTTTGTAAATCCGTCAGCATCCTGATCAGTGCAACCGCACCGATAAACAGATTAATCCCTTCCGGAATCTCATAGGTACGGTAATCAATCACACTGAGAACAAGCAGGGCGGACACAAAGAAACAATACAGCACGCTTAAGCTGCTTAGCCCGTATACTTTAAATATAACAACATACAAGATCCCATTAAGTACTTCTATCACCGGATACTGTACGGATATCTTTCCCCCGCAGCTCCTGCATCTGCCCCCCAGGAACAGGTAGCTGAAAACAGGGATTAAATCATACCATTTCAACTGATATCCGCAGCTTGTACAATGTGATCTTACCGTTACAATATTCTCCTTCCCGGGCAGGCGATAGATACAGACATTAATGAAACTGCCTATGATGGTGCCGTAGAGGAAGAAGAGTAGATAAATAATTAAGTATATAGGCATTCAGGTAACCTACTCTCTCCATTGAATACATTCGCTTTTTATGCCGCTTATCGGCGATATGTCTGGAAGTGTGAAAACTTCACAAATATTTTAAAAATTACATTAATTTGTTACTGGCCCTATTGTACCTATATTAACAGATATAGCTTGCGTAGTATCATCATAATCAATTGTTACTGCTGTTGCACTACTTCCAATTCTTGAAACACAGTTATCAATAACCTCAGCATCTGAATCTAAATTAGCACCCAATAACTGTGCAATTTCTGGTACAGCTGTTATGTATTGACTTAAAGTACCATGATCGGGAATCGTATTATTTCCATCATATGAAGCAATTGCTGTTGATACTGCGGTAAATACAGTATTAACAAGCTGTAAATCTCTTGATTCTCTTGATCTTTCTACATATCCCATTACTCGCGGAGCTAAGGCACCGACTAAAATTGCCATTATAGCCATAACAATAATCAGTTCCACCAATGTAAATCCTTTTTTGTTTAATCTCTCTTTCCTTTTTTCCATAAAATTTTCCTCCCTATAAATATAAAATATTTATTAATAACCATTACAGATATCAAATACCTGCAATGATATTAACCATAGCTTATTACCTCCTATTGCAACTTGTCCAAGCCGCTGTACATCGACATCATCGGCTGCATGATTGCCATTATAAGCACACCTACGACAAGTGCCAGCACAACAATGATCAGCGGCTCTACCGTGGCCATAACGGATTCCGTGGCAATCTCAACCTCTTCGTCGTAATAATCCGCCAGCTTTTCCAGCATGCTTTCCATATTACCGGTTTCCTCTCCGATTCTGGTCATATGACCCACCATAGGAGGGAAGACCGCAGAAGATCGAATGCAGTTTGACAAGGGGATTCCCTTGGCAACCTCCTCCTTTGCATCAAACAGCTCCTGTCTGGCTATCACATTATCAATGGTTCCTGCCGTTATCCCCAGTGACTCGATCATTGGCAGGCCCGCCGCAAGCAAGGTACTTAAGGTTCTGGCATACCTGGACGAAATCGACTTTACGGTAAGCCTGCCGAATACCGGCATATGAAGCGACAAACGGCCAAGTGTCTGCTTCCCCTGCTCCGACCTTTTATAAAGCTGTATAGCTGCGACTAATATGGCTGCCAATCCGATAATCACATACCATCTGTCTTGGACAAAATCACTCATCCGGACTACCAGCCGGGTCATGAAGGGCAGCTCCATATCCATATCTGCGAACATCTCCATGAAATTCGGGATAACCACCAGCATCATGACGAATACGACACCGATTGCTACCATACCGACGATTGCCGGATATATCATAGCTTTCTTCATCTGTGCCTTAAGCTTGGAATCCTTTTCGAAATGGACCGCCATACGGCCGAACGCAATCTCAAGGCTTCCCGAGGCTTCCCCCGCTTCCACCATCTGTATCAGGATGGCAGGGAATACCTTGCCCTGCGCCCGGAAGGCATCCGCCAGAGTTTCCCCCTTTTCAACGGCAATCTGCACCTCTTTGATCGCCTTTGAAAGAACTTTATTCTCCGTCTGCTCCGACAGCATCTCAAGGGCGCTGACAATGGATACTCCGGCGGACAGGATACTGACGAACTGCCTGCAGAATACGCTCATGTCCCTGGGCTTGACCGGATTCCCGATGTTAATGCTGATGTCTTTATTTAAAATATTCTGCGGCGACACGGATATCGGAATCGTTCCTTCCGTCCTTAAGGTCATCAATACCTTTTCCTCGTTGGCCGCTTCCATCGAACCTTTCTTCTCTTTCCCGTTCTTATCGATTGCAATGTAGGAATAATCCGGCATATGTACTCCTCCTAGAATAGTTTTCTCTCTAAGGCGTTGGAATCCTGTGCGTAATTAAGCGCCTGATCCGAATTAATGATCCTTTTCAGATACAAATCATAGATCGCATCATCCATCGTCTGCATCCCGAGCTTTTTATTCGTCTGGATTACCGTTGCCAGCTGATGGGATTTCGATTCGCGGATCAGGTTTCTGATCGCCGCGTTGGAATGCATGATCTCGAAGGCTGCGACACGCCCTTTCCCATTTGCGGTGGGAATCAGCTGCTGGGATATCACCGCTTCCACCACCGATGCAAGCTGTATCCGGATCTGTTGCTGCTGATGCGGCGGGAATACGTCGATGATACGGTCAATCGTGTTGGCCGCCCCTATGGTATGCAGGGTAGAAAATACAAGATGCCCGGTTTCCGCCGCGGTAATGGCAATGGATATCGTATCCAGGTCCCTCATCTCACCCACGAGTATGATGTCGGGGTCCTCCCTTAATGCCGCTCTTAAGGCATTCGCGTAGGAAGAGGAATCCAGTCCGATCTCCCTCTGGTTAACGATTGATTTCTTATGCTGGTGCAGATACTCGATCGGGTCTTCCAGCGTCACAATATGGTTATTGTAATTTGAATTGATGACATCGATCAGGGAAGCCAACGTCGTAGATTTGCCGCTTCCCGTCGGCCCTGTCACAAGGACCAGGCCGCGCTTTTTCTTTGCCAGCTCAATGACCGATTCCGGCACCCCCAATTGCTGCGGTGTCGGGATAACCGTTCCCACCAGGCGGATGGCCGCGGCATAGGAACCTCGCTGCTTAAATACGTTTACCCGGTACCTTCCGAGGTTCGGTATGGAATAGGAAAAGTCGGCTTCCCCTTTTTCCTCCAGCACGATTCGCAGATGTTCCGGTACGATCGGCATGATGACCGCATGGGTGTCCGCCGGCAGCAGCCTGGGATAGTCCATATCCTTTAATTCCCCGTTCACCCTGTACTTCGGGGGAATCCCCACGGTGATATGAAGATCGGAGGCATTTTTCTCCTTTGCAATTGTCAATAGTTCTTCCATCGTAACCATATTAGGTCTCCGCCTCTTTTTCTATGTCGTACTGTTCATCAAATGATATTTTCTTCATTTCTGAAATGGAGGTAATGCCGTCCAGTACATATCTTGCGGCGCTCATCCGGAGTGTGCTCAGTCCTTCGTGCAGGGCGGTTTCCCTGATTACATCCGCCGTCCCGTTCCTGCTTATGATATCCTTTAAGGCCGGCGTAACCGGCATGATCTCATATACGCCGATCCGTCCGAAGTAGCCCTTGTTATTGCAGAGCGGGCATCCGTGCGGCTCATAGATTTCCAGGTCCTTCTGCAGGTCGGCCCCAAGCAGCGCTTTCTCGGTGCTGTCCGCATACCTTTTCACCTTGCAGGAGGGGCAAAGCCTTCTTACCAGGCGCTGCGCGATCACCCCGCTTACCGCATCCGCGATCAGATAAGGCTCCACTCCCATATCGACAAGCCTTGAGATGGTGCTTGCAGCACTGTTGGTATGCAGGGTGCTGACTACCAGGTGCCCCGTAATGGAAGCCCTGATCGCAATTTCGGCCGTCTCACTGTCACGTATCTCGCCGATCATGATGATATCCGGGTCCTGACGCAGGATGGAACGAAGTGCATTTGCAAATGTCAGATCGGCTTTATTATTCACCTGAACCTGGTTGATGCCGTCGATATTGGCTTCCACCGGGTCTTCCACCGTGATGATATTAACTCCCTCCGTGTTCAGCTCACTGAGAGCGGTATATAAGGTCGTAGATTTGCCGCTTCCGGTCGGGCCGGTCACCAGAATGATCCCGTGAGGCTTTTGAAGGATAAGATCAAATTTCCTCATCTCCTCATCGGATAATCCAAGCTCCTTCTTTGCTTTCGTAAGCCCCTTCTTTAAGGCGATACGCATAACCGTCTTTTCGCCGAAGGTGGTCGGCAGTATGGATACACGGATATCATATTCCTGCCTTTCCACTACGGTGGTAATACGTCCGTCCTGCGGCTTGCGCTTCTCGGAAATATCCATTCCTCCGATGATCTTAATGCGGGCAACCAAAGCGGATAAAAGATTAATCTCATATTTCATTACTTCATACAGGATCCCATCCACGCGGTAACGGATCCTTACCGTTTTCTCCAACGGCTCAATATGTATATCGCTGGCCCTCTGTCGGATGGCCTGTTCGATAATTGATTTCACCAGCAGCACGATAGGCGACTGGTTGATATCCTCATTCTCGGCCTGCTCGTCCCTTTCCTTCTGCTGCTTCTCCTTCTCTATCGCATATCTCTCCGCAACCGCCATTACCTCCGAATTGCCGTAATAACGGTCTATGGTGGCCGCTATCTCCCGCGGCGTGGATACTACGGGATCGATCTTCAGATTCGTAATGATCGACAAATCATCAATCGCATTAATATCAAGGGGATCTGCCATAGCGACTCGGAGCACATTCGGATTCGCCTTATGAAACTCAAAGGGTATCATCATATACTTTCTAAGAATTTGCTCATTTACCAATGAAATAACTTCAGACTCAATCATAATTCCCGGCAATTGCACAATATCCAGCTTGAGCTGTTTCTTCAATGCGTTTGCAATTGTTATTTCATCCGTATATCCTAAATCCACAAGAAGCTCTCCAAGCTTCTGGTTCCGCTTCTTCTGCTCCGTAAGGGCATTTTTAAGCTGTTCCTCGGAAATAATTCCTTCTTCAACCAGCATGTCCCCTAATCTCTTTTTCTTGGTAAAATTCATGTAAGACCCCCGTTGTCATCCTGATTATTGGTAAATATCGGTACACCGTGCTTAAGAAAAGAAAAGACAACTAAACTAAAAAACAGATATAGTCCAGTTGCAGCCTAACTACCCCCCGTTTCCTGTTAGGTTGTTCATTTTTACATTCGTAATGGAAGTTTTTTTGTGTGATTCTTATATATTATATATTAAAACCACAACCATTTATTGTCAAGGCTATTTACATGATTTAGGCAATTAATTACATGATTTGGATAAATTATTTTAAAAATATAAATAATTTTGCCCTAATTTATATGCAAGTTGTTTAAAAAAATTGAAATAAACAGGAGCCGGTAAACCCATTTTCCGGGTCTGTCGGCTCCTGGCAGCGGTTTATAGCTGAACTATAACCTTAATTTATTTGTTTTTCAAAACTCTCTCTTAATTTTTTCAAGGCTTTCTTTTCAATCCGGGATACGTAGGACCTTGATATACCGATCTTGCTGGCAATCTCCCTTTGTGTTATCTCATCCTGCATATTAAGGCCGTACCGCATTTCTATAATCTGTTTCTCCCTGCTTGACAACACATCATTGACCAGTTCATACAGCTTTTTGATATTGCCCTGCAGCTCCAATTCATCCACAATATCGGTATCGGAGCTTTCTATAATATCAAGCAGATTTATCTCATGACCTTCCTTATC
>JAEWSD010000105.1 GCA_023398615.1 Bacillota bacterium | reverse complement strand
ATGAGAGGAATCAACCATCGGGAGCCGGGAGTTGCAGGAGAAGCATTAATAAGTGATGCTTTTGTCGAACTGATTTGTGATGGCGTTCATGTTAATAAAGACATTATGAAAATGATTTATCGGCTTAAGGGAAGAGATAAAATTATTCTTGTTACAGATGCTATGCAGGCAACAGGTTTAGGAGACGGCGAATTCGAATTTGGCGGTTATAGGGTTTATGTTCGTGATGGGATTGCCCGAAATGAGGATGGTGCCTTGGCAAGCAGTACGCTTACAATGCTGAAGGCAGTTAAAAATATGATTGGATTTGTAGGTGTACCTTTCTCTGATGCAGTGCGGATGGCAACTGCAAATCCGGCTAAGCTTTTATGCCTGTATGATGAAGTTGGCAGTATCTCGGCAGGAAAAAGGGCGGATCTTTTAATTGTTGATGAAATGCTGAATCTGGACATGGTCTTTTGTAAAGGAGTTAGGATAAAATAAGCTGTAAAGTGTGAAGCGGGTTTTAAAAGTCATGAAATGATTTGAGATTGGCTGGATAAGGGGCTGCTGCAAAACTCATAATTATGGTGAGTTTTTGCGGCGGCCCCTTATTCTGTTTTTTAGAGATAATTATCATGCCGGAAAGTGTGATTGAAATCATATATTTATCCTAATACTATAGCGTATACTGAACGCATGGGAAACAGATATTTAAATAAAGAAATTTAGGAGGTAAGAATATGGGAAAGAAAATTACGGACAAAGTTACCTGGGTGGGAAAGGTTGATTGGGAGCTAAAGCATTTTCACGGTAAGGAATACTCCACACGCAAGGGCTCATCCTATAATTCGTATCTGATACGTGATGAGAAAACAGTATTGATCGATACGGTATGGCAGCCTTTTGACAAAGAGTTTGTTGCCAGGCTGAAACAGGAGATTGATTTAAAAGAGATCGATTATATTATTTCCAATCACGGTGAGATAGATCACAGCGGTGCCCTTTCCGAACTGTTAAGGGAGATACCGGATACGCCCGTTTACTGTACGGCAAAGGGTGCGCAGATTTTAAGAGGGCATTACCATGAGGACTGGAATTTTGTAACGGTGAAAACCGGAGACAGCCTGGATATCGGTAAAAGTAAGTTAATATTCGTGGAAGCACCCATGCTGCACTGGCCGGACACCATGTTTACGTATATGACAGGTGAAAACATACTGTTCAGCAATGACGCCTTTGGTCAGCATTTTGCGACGGAATCCCTGTTTAACGACAGGGTTGAGGAAAGCGAGCTGTATGAGGAGGCAATGAAATATTACGCGAATATCCTGACTCCGTTCAGTGGTCTGGTCACAAAGAAGATCAAGGAGGTTCTTGCACTGGGCTTGCCGGTGGATCTTATCTGTCCGAGCCACGGAATCATATGGAAGAATCAACCTGTACAGATAATCGAAGCATATCTTAAATGGGCCGGTGGTTATCAGGAAAATCAGATTACCGTCCTGTATGATACCATGTGGAATTCCACCAGGAGGATGGCCGAGGCAATTGCAAGGGGAATCAGGGAGGCAGCGCCGGATATTACGGTGAAGCTTCACAATACGGCCAAATCGGATAAGAACGATATGATTACGGATATTTTCCGTTCCAGGGCAATTCTGACAGGCTCCCCGACGGTCAATAACGGCTTCCTTTACTCCGTCGGCGGAATTCTTGAAATGATAAAGGGTCTTAAGTTCAAGGGCAAAAGCGCCGCCGCCTTCGGCAGCTACGGGTGGAGCGGCGAAGTAATTAAACAGTTAAGCGAAGAGCTTGATAAATGCGGGTTTCGTGTGGTAAATGAGGGCTGTCGCTCCCTGTGGGTGCCGGATGAAGAGGAATTAAGCAGATGCAGTGAGTTCGGCAGGAAATTCATAGCTGAGTTAAATGAGGAGTAAAGTATGCAGGAAAATTGCCGTCGGTGTACACATTGCAGTAATACGCTGTGTATGCACAAGGTGCCGATATTCGGTAATCTGGATGATATAAGGATGCTGACCGGAATTATCAGAAAGGAGCATGAGGCTGCCGGAGAGGTTTTAAGAAAACTGCGTCAGGTCACGAATAATTACAGGCTGCTTCTCCTGAAAGAGTATTCCGCTTCTAAATTTACAGGTAAAGAGGTGTTAATAATGGATAAAGTGATTGACTTGAGCAAAACGGTTTATGATTTGTGCAGTGGTAATCCCGAGATAAAGGATATCTTAATGGAGCTTGGCTTTAAAGATATCGGAACTCCCGGCGTAATACAGACGGCAGGAAGATTTATGACGATACCCAAGGGAGCCGCCATGAAGAGGATAGAGCTGGAAATTGTAAAGGAAGCATTCAGGAAGCATGGTTACCGTGTAATAGAATAATGCTAAGAGGGATTTTAGATAAATAACCGGAACAGATAATTACGAAATAAAATAAGACATAATTTTCTTATTAAGGAACATACTAACCTTGAATATTTTATGAAAAGTGGGTGATGAAAGCTTTTGGAAGAGTTTGCAGGCAAGCTGATGTCAGAGCTTGAAAGTAAGGTTTCGTTTGTGATTCCAATCTTTAACGGTATTCCCGTTGCGGCCTCGGTTGTCGTTACCTGGTGGATCATGCTGGCATTCGTAATCGCATCGAAGATTCTGGTAAGGAATCTGAAACCGGTACCCGGCAGAACTCAGGCGTTTCTGGAGGAATTCGTTGACTTTTTATACGGTTTTATCAAGGGGATTCTGGGAGAGGAAGGGAAAAGGTATTTCCCTTATCTAGCCGCCGTTGCGCTTTATCTTGGCTGTGCAAACCTGGTCGGGGTACTGGGCATCACTCCGCCGACGAAGGATTTAAATCTTACCGCCGGCCTGTCAATCATGAGTATTGTTCTGATTGAGTATTCCGGTTTCAGGGCAAAGGGCTTGAAGGGCTGGATAAAAAGTTTTGCGGAACCGACTCCGGTATTGGCGCCAATTAATATCCTGGAGCTTTTTATCAGACCGTTGTCACTGTGTATGCGGTTATTCGGCAATGTAATAGGTTCCTTTGTAGTCATGGAACTGATTAAATTAATGGTGCCGGTTATCATACCGGTACCGTTCAGCTTATATTTCGACGTGTTTGACGGTTTAATACAAACCTATATCTTTGTATTCCTTACTTCATTATTTATGAGGGAAAGGATGGGGTAACCGGAATAAAGAAAATTTAAAAGAAAGGAATAGGAGACGGACAATATGACAACATTAATAGCAATCGGTGCAGGGATAGCAGTTCTTTGCGGTGTCGGTGCGGGTCTGGGGATCGGTATGGCAACCTCGAAGGCGGCAGAGGCCATCGCACGGCAGCCGGAGGCGAGCGGCGAGATCAATAAGGCATTATTGCTTGGCTGCGCATTGGCGGAAGCAACCGCGATATATGGCCTTGTTGTGGCCATCCTGATAATATTATTTCTGCGGTAATTCGATAAGAGAAAGGATGCACTCCATGCAATGGGTATCAAGATGATAAAACTGGATTTGAACATACTGTTTAATATCATAAATATTTTTATTTTCTACCTGCTGATGAAAAAATTCCTCTTTAAACCCGTAACGGATATCATGGAGAGGCGGACGAACGGGATCAGGGCATCCATTACGGAGGCCGAGAATAGAAGGGAAGAAGCCATAAGGTTGAAACAGCAATATGAGGATGCGCTGGCAGATGCGGGAAAGAAAGCTGAGGAGATTATTAAGGCTGCAAGGCAGAAGGCCTCGGAAGAACATGACAGGCAGATAAGGACAGCAATGGAGGAAATAGAAGCATTGAAGGATACGGCAAATAAATCGATTGAGCTTGGAAGGAAGAAATCCGTGGAAGAGGTGAAGGCGGAAATTGCAGAGCTTGCCATAATTGCGGCGACAAAAATCATAAAGAAAAACCTGGACGAGGATGTGAATAAACGCTTCCTCAATGAGTTTATCCATGAGGCAGGTATTGTAAAATGAGAAATTCTGTTTCCGTTTATGCCAAGGTATTGGGGAGCCTTAATATTCCGGAGGAAAGTGTCCGGAATACCGGGAACATGCTTTCCGGCAACCAAATTCTCCTCGAGGTACTTACCAGCCCGGCTGTGAAGAACAGCGAAAAGGACAGGATAATCGACAGAATCTTTGAAGAACCGGTGAGGAACTTCTTAAAGGTCTTATGTGAGAATCAGGATATGGGACTTTATTTTGCTATATATGAACGATTTAAAGAGATCGTATCGGCAAGGAAAAATGTTGTAAAGGCAACGCTTTCCTATGTACAGGAGCCCCGGGAAGAACAGCTTGAGGCGATAAAAACCTGGCTGTGCGGAAATTATAAGGCGACAGAGGCTGAGCTTATATTAGAGGAAAAACCGGAACTGCTCGGAGGTTTTATCCTGACTGTCGGTGATTTCAGCTATGATAAAAGCATATCGGGCACGCTTAAAGCCTTACAAAAGGAGCTTGCAGGGAGGTGAAGTATTGCCGGCATGAATCAAAATGAAATCATTACAATATTAAAAAATGAGATTGAAAACTTTGATTTAAAGACAAATATTAAGGAAAACGGTACGGTTGTACAGATTGGTGACGGAATCGCTACGGTTTACGGATTGGAGAATGCCGAGTACGGAGAGCTCATCGAATTCGAGACCGGGGTTCAGGGGATTGTTCAGAATCTGGAAAGAAAGACGCTTGGCTGTGTGCTGCTTGGGAGCGAATATGGGCTATCGGAAGGCTCAAAAGTCGTAAGAACCGGGAAAAGGGCAGGTATCCCCGTTTCCGATGCATTGACGGGAAGGGTGATCGATTCATTGGGTAATCCGATTGACGGAAAGGGAACGATAGAAACAACCGATTATTTTCCGATTGAAAGGGAAGCCCCCGGAATTATCGCCAGGAGGCCTGTAAATGTTCCGCTTCAAACCGGTATCCTTGCCATTGATTCCATGTTCCCGATCGGAAGGGGACAGCGTGAACTGATTATCGGAGACCGCCAGACGGGCAAAACCTCCATTGCAACGGATACAATCCTTAACCAGAAGGGGCAGGGGGTTATTTGTATCTATGTGGCGATCGGCCAGAAGGCATCCACGGTGGCACAGCTGGTTTCGACCCTTGACGGTCACGGTGCAATGGAGTATACAATTGTGCTTTCGGCCTTTGCCAGTGACCCGGCCTCCCTCCAGTTTCTTGCTCCGTATTCCGGTACCGCGATTGCCGAATATTTCATGCGGCAGGGAAAAGATGTACTGATAGTATATGACGATCTGTCCAAGCATGCGGTTGCATACAGGACCATGTCCCTGCTGTTAAAACGCCCTCCCGGCCGGGAGGCTTATCCCGGGGATGTATTTTACCTTCATTCAAGGCTTCTGGAACGGTCTTGCAGGCTTAGTGAAGAACATGGAGGAGGCTCCATAACGGCGCTGCCTGTTATTGAAACCCTGGCCGGAGACGTTTCTGCCTATATACCCACCAATGTAATATCCATAACGGACGGTCAGATATTTCTGGAAAGCGAATTATTCTTTGCCGGCGTACGCCCTGCGGTAAATATCGGGCTTTCCGTATCACGTGTCGGCGGTGCCGCACAGACAAAGGCGATGAAGAAGGCAGCCGGAAGCCTGCGTATCGATCTGGCGCAATACCGTGAAATGGAGGTGTTTACGCAGTTTAGCTCAGAGCTTGACAAGTCGACAAAAATGCTCCTGGATCAGGGGGACAGGCTTGTCGAACTTCTCAAGCAGCCGTTATACCATCCCATGTCACTGCACGAGCAGGTAATTCTGTTATGTATTGCCGGAGAAAAGCTTCTGCTAGACATTCCGCTTGACAAAATGAAAGAGTTCCGAAGGGATTTAATGGACTATATTAAAGAAAAATATCAGGATATCATTAGCGACATCGATTCTAAGAGAGAGCTTCCGGACGAACTGCGGGACAGGATACGGAATGCGGTCAAAGAATTCAAAAGCAGGTGATGCATGTGGCAAATATAAAGGAAATCCGCACAAGAATAAAGAGTATACAGGATATCATGAAGATTACAAATGCAATGTATCTGATATCTTCTTCCAAACTGAAAAGGGCAAGGAAAAAGCTGCTGGAAACCGAACCGTATTTTGAAAAGCTTCAATCAACGATTTATGACATCCTGCTCCGGACACCCCACATACATCAGGTATATTTTGACAGAAGGGAAGAAATCGGATATGAGGAGAGAATAAGAGGATACCTTGTAATTACTGCCGATAAAGGTCTGGCAGGAGCATATAACCATAATGTGATCCGTCTGGCGGAAAAAGAACTTGCCAAGGGAGGCAATAACTATCTGTTTATTATCGGCCAGGTCGGCAGGCATTACTTTAATGGGAAGAACATAATGCCAGATGTGGAATTCCCTTACACGGCGCAAAATCCTTCCATGTACCGGGCCAGAGAAATTGCGGAAACGATAATCGGCTTATTCGAAAGCAGAAAACTGGATGAGGTATATGTGATTTACACCGATATGGTAACTTCATTTAAAGAGGAGCCGAGAGTACTTCGGATTTTACCCCTGGAAAGACATAAAATATCCGGAAGGAAGGCGGAATATGCTCATGCCGAGTTTTATCCGTCCCCGGAACAGGTTATGGATCTCCTGGTGCCGAACTATATCAAGGGTCTTATCTACGGGGCATTAGTGGAAGCTTATTCAAGCGAACAGAATTCAAGAATGACGGCAATGGAAGCCGCAACCACAAGTGCAAAAGAAATGCTGAAGGAGTTTGGTTTACTCTATAACCGCGCCAGACAGTCCGCAATCACACAGGAGATCACCGAAATCATCGGCGGCTCCGAAAATACGGATAGATGACAGGAGGAAGCTATGGAAAGCGGAAGAATTGTACAGATCTTGGGGCCGGTTGTCGATGTGGAATTTGAAAACGGGAAGCTTCCGATGATGCGTGATGCCCTTGAAATCAGTAAGGACGGCCGGAAATATGTAATGGAGGCCGCCGGACATCTGGGGAATAATATTGTACGCTGTATTATGCTTTCAGCCAGTGAGGGCTTGTCCAAAGGGCTTGATGTAACCGCGACAGGTTCCTGCATTAAGGTCCCGGTAGGCAAGCAGACCCTGGGCAGAATGTTTAACGTCCTGGGTGAAGCAATTGACGGCGGCGCAAGGCCGGAAGGAAGTGAGGAATGGAAGATCCACAGGGACCCGCCGAGCTTTGAAAACCAGAGGCCGGTAATTGAAATACTGGAAACAGGAATAAAAGTGATTGATTTACTGGCTCCGTATGCCAAGGGAGGCAAGATCGGATTATTCGGCGGAGCCGGAGTCGGCAAAACGGTCCTGATTCAGGAATTAATCAGAAATGTGGCAACCGAACACGGAGGATATTCCATCTTCACGGGAGTCGGCGAAAGGTCCCGTGAGGGGAATGATTTATGGGCTGATATGAAGGAATCGGGCGTAATCGAGAAAACTGCCCTGGTATTCGGGCAGATGAACGAACCGCCCGGCTCCCGTATGCGGGTTGCGCAGACCGGGCTTACTATGGCGGAGTATTTCAGGGATGAAGCCGGACAGGATGTGCTTTTGTTTATTGATAATATATACCGGTTCGTACAGGCAGGCTCGGAAGTATCGGCCCTTCTCGGGCGCATGCCTTCCGCGGTCGGTTACCAGCCGACCCTGGCAAATGAAGTGGGGCAGCTGCAGGAAAGGATTACTTCAACGAAGAACGGTTCCATTACGTCGGTCCAGGCGGTATACGTACCGGCGGATGATTTGACCGATCCGGCTCCTGCAACTACCTTTGCACATTTGGATGCAACTACGGTTCTGTCCAGAAAGATTGTGGAACAGGGAATCTATCCTGCGGTGGATCCGCTGGAGTCCACTTCCAGGATTCTGGAACCGGATATTGTCGGAGAGGAACATTATACGGTAGCCAGAAAGACACAGGAGCTGCTGCAAAGATACCGGGAGCTGCAGGATATCATTGCCATACTTGGCATGGAGGAGCTGAGCGAGGAGGATAAGTCGGCTGTCTATCGTGCAAGAAAGATTCAGAAATTCCTGTCCCAGCCCTTCCATGTGGCAGAGAACTTTACGGGAATCCAGGGAAAATATGTGCCAGTGAAGGAGACCTTAAGAGGCTTTCGTGCAATTATTGACGGCGGGATGGATGATTATCCGGAAGCGGCATTCCTTATGGCCGGAACAATAGATGAGGTGATAGAGAAATCAAAATCACAAAAGACGTAAGGAAAAACGTTACAAAGCGGCAGCATATCAGGAGGTTTATGAAAATGGCAAAGACATTTAATCTGGAAATCATAGCAAGTGAACGCCGGTTCTATAATGGGGAATGTGAAATGCTGGTATTTCCGGGGCTGGACGGTGAATTCGGAATCTTGCCGAACCATGAGGCGATGGTTACCTGCATCAATGCGGGGGAGCTTAAGTTTAAGGTTGCGGGGGAGTGGCATTACGCTGCCGTAAGCAAGGGCTTTGTGGAGGTAATGCCGAAGAGTGTTATCCTTCTTGCCGATACCGTTGAAAAACCGGAGGAGATTGACAGCAAAAGAGCGGAAGAGGCAAGAGTCCGTGCTCAGGAAAGATTGAGGCAGAAGCAAAGCATTAAGGAATACTATCAGACCCAGGCGGCGCTCAACAGAGCAATGAGCAGGCTTAAGGTGAAGAAAAGGCATATTTGAAAGAAAGGCAGCAGCAATACATCTGTCAGTGGATGTGTTATGTAAAGGGTATCGTTATGAGTGAATATATCAATAACAGGGAGTACCGCCAGGAAACCATAAAACAGATTATAAGGCAGCTTCATGAGGGAAAAACGGTCGATGAGGTGAAACAGCAATTTGCGGATGCGTTTGAGGGAGTATCCGCGCTGGAGATATCCCAGGCCGAGGGTGCATTGGTTGCGGAAGGTCTTCCGATTTCCGAAATACAAAGGCTATGCGATGTGCATGCCGCCGTATTTAAGGGCACGATTGAAGAGATACATCAGCCGGAAGATCCTGCCCTGATACCGGGACATCCGGCGAACATCCTGAAGCGGGAAAACAGAGAGCTTGAGAAGATAATAAAGAAAGAGATCCGGCCGAATCTAAACAGCCCGGAATCTGCGGACGGTTTAGCGGCTTTATCGGGCGGGTTGGAGCGTTTGTCGATGATTCATATACATTACCTGCGTAAGGAGAATTTGTTTTTCCCTTACATGGAGCAATATGGGATTACCGCACCTCCAAAAGTCATGTGGGGAGTGGATGACGAGATACGGGAACAGATCAAAGAAGTCCGAAGCATTATTCAGGAGACCGGTATCGATTACGGGATACTCGTACGAAAGACAGAAGAAATGCTTGATAAAGTAACGGAGATGATATTTAAAGAAGAAAATATCCTTTTACCTATGCTGCTTGAGAATCTTACACAGGATGAATGGAAGGCGATAGCGGATGAAAGCGGTGAAATCGGCTTTATGATTGACAAGGTACCCGTATGGAAGCCTTCCGGCGGACGTATGGAAGAGGCGAGGAAGGAAGGAGAACGAAAGGAAGAGCAGGCACCCGGAAGCATAACGTTTCCGACCGGAGTATTGCGGACGGAGGAATTAACCGGGCTGCTGGATACCCTGCCCTTTGATATTACCTTTGTAAACAAAAATGATGAGGTAAAATACTTCTCACAAGGTAAGGACAGGATATTTCCGCGTACGAAGGCTGTAATCGGACGGAATGTGGCAAACTGCCACCCGCCGGCAAGCGTCCATATCGTAGAGCAGCTTGTGAAGGATTTTAAAGGCGGAAGCAAGGATCATGAAGATTTCTGGATTCCTATGGGTGAGAGGCTCGTTCTTATCCGGTACTTTGCGGTACGGGATGAAAAGGGGGAATACCTGGGAGTTCTTGAAGTGACGCAGGATATTAAGCCCATACAGGAGATATCCGGGGAGAAGCGCCTGGTATCGGATTAAAATACGGGATTATGGCAAATTATGTTTGATACTTATTGAAAGATTATCTGGATAATTAAAAGATTATGTGCTATTATATATCTGCTGTAAATGAAAGAAATATCAGGAGATTTATTTATGAACATTATTATTGTCGGAGACGGAAAGGTGGGTTATACCCTTGCGGACCATCTTTCCAAGGAAGATCATAACATAACAATTATAGATAAGAATGAGGAAGCGCTGAGAAAAGCCGATGAGACGCTGGATGTTATGTGTGTGAAAGGGAACGGGGCAAGAGCCAGTATATTGCTGGAAGCGGATATTGAGAAAGCAGATCTGGTAATAGCGGCCACTTCGAAGGATGAGCTGAATATGCTTACCTGTTTTACCGCAAAGAAACTGGCGGGCAATGTAAAAACGATTGCAAGAATACGTGATCCCGAGTACTATGAAGAATTTACCGTATTAAGCCATACTATGGGTATAGATATGGTTATTAACCCTGAATTTACCGCTGCTCAGGAGATTGCCAATATCCTGCAGTTTCCTTCTGCAATGAACATCGAGCATTTTTTCGGAGGGAAAGAAAGATTAGTTGAATTCCGTGTAATGGAAGGCGATCTGCTGGCAGGAGCCAAGCTGTCCAGAATAAGCGGCAAGCTTCCTAGAAATATGTTATTCGTAGCGGTCGAGCGTGACGGAGAACCCTACATTCCAAACGGAGATTTTATATTTCAGCCTAACGACAGGATTTATGTCATGGGACAGCTGATCGGTATCACAAGCCTGTTCCGGCTGCTTGGAAGGAATATCCAGCGTATTAATTCCGTACTGATCATAGGCGGCGGCAGAACCTCTTACTATTTGACCAAGGTTATTTCAAAGCTTGGAATGAATGTAAAGATTATTGAAATAGACCCGAAGAAGAGTATAAAGCTGGCTGAATCGATAGAGGAAGCTATGATTATTCAGGGGGACGGAACGGACACCGAGGTGTTGGATTCGGAGAATCTGGATCAGATAGATGCGTTTATTACTATGACGGGAAGGGATGAAGAGAATCTGATCACGGCTATGTATGCCCTTGAAAAAGGTGTGGACAAGGTAATTGCCATGACTACCAGGATGAATCTTCCTAACGTTATAAATAAGCTCGGACTGGATTGTATTGTAGATCCGAAACGGATTACCGCCAATCATATCATCGGATATGTAAGGGGTATGCAAAACTCAAAGGGCAGTATTATTGATGCCCTGTATAAGATCATGGACGGCAAGGCAGAGGTTATCAGTTTCATTGCCAATTCATCCACTCATTTTCTTAACATACCGTTAAAAGAGCTTAATTTGAAGAAAGACCTGATTATAGCCTGCATTCTGCATAGAAGTGTAATTACGATACCGCATGGGAATGAAAGCATCCAATCGGGTGATAAGGTTTTGATCGTAACGAAAGGCCATCATATAATAAAAGATTTAAATGATATTTTAGAATGAAATTGATTCGACAGGAGTTGACATGAATTACAAACTGGTTATACATATTTTGGGGAAGGTATTCTTGCTGGAAGCGGCATTAATGATTCCTTCCGTTATTGTTTCCTTAATTTACGGGGAGGGTGATACGAAGGCTTTCCTTATCACGATGGCATTGCTTACGGTTTTAGGCATTCCGTTCATGCTGGTGAAATCGGAGAGGAAAATGTTTGAAAGGGACGGGATGATGATCGTTGCGCTGTCCTGGGTCTCTTTGGCTTTATTCGGAGGTCTGCCGTTTTATTTTCACGGTTCGATTCCCTCCTATGTGGATTGTATTTTTGAAAGCGTATCGGGATTTACCACGACCGGCTCAAGTATTCTGACGGATGTCGAGGTGATTCCGAAAGGATTGTTGTTCTGGAGGAGTTTTACCCATTGGTTCGGCGGAATGGGCGTATTGGTATTCTTCCTTGCCTTGTTGCCGTCCATGAGTGGCAGGACGCAGCATCTTATGCGTGCGGAATCTCCGGGGCCTTCTCCCGGCAAACTGGTTCCTAAGATAAAGGAATCCTCCATGATATTGTATGCGATATACTTTGTATTAACGGTCATCTGTATCCTTTGCCTGATAGCGGCGGGAATGCCGGTATATGATTCCCTCCTGCACGCATTCGGCACGGCCGGTACCGGCGGGTTCGGAATTAAGAATACCAGTGTTGCATTTTATAACAGTCCGTTGATAGATATGATTCTTTCCATATTCATGGTTATATTCGGAGTGAATTTTACTATATATTTTTACATAATAAAGCGGCATTTTATTGGTGTAAAAAAGAACAGTGAGTTAAAGTTATTCCTGCTTATCGTGGGAGCGGCAACCTTTATTATTACGGTTAATATACGGGGAATGTTCGGGTCCTGGTGGGAGTCATTTTATCAGGCTTTCTTCCAGGTTACTTCCCTGATCTCGACCACCGGCTACACAACCTATGATTATAACCTTTGGCCTTCGTTAAGCAAGATGGTGCTGATTGCCATCATGTTTATCGGAAGCTGTGCGGGATCAACGGCCGGCGGCATCAAGCAGATACGTCTGTATATCATGCTGCAATCCGTAAAGCGCATGATAAAACGGTTTTTGCATCCGAAAATGGTAATACAGATTAAAGCGGACGGCAAGAATGTGGATGAGGAACAGGTGTCCGCTATCGGAATATTTTGCTTTGCCTATTTCTTAATATTCGGCTTGGGGGTTATCCTTGTTTCTTTTGATAATAACGATTTTGAAACCACCTTTACGGCGGTACTGACAGCCATCAGTAATGTAGGCCCGGCTTTTGGCAAGGCGGGCCCATTGGGGAACTTCGCGTTCTTTTCCGATTTCAGCAAAATTGTATTATCCGTGTGCATGCTGATTGGGCGCCTGGAAATATTCCCGATACTTCTTTTACTTAATGTAAATTCATGGAAAAAGGCGTAAATATGCAGAGGTCAAAATGAAAAAAACAATCGGGATACTTGCACATGTTGATGCGGGAAAAACTACATTATCCGAACGGCTGCTGTACTATACGGGAAGTATTCGGAATCTTGGAAGAGTGGATTACCGGACTTCTTTTCTGGATACGAATGAGGCAGAGAAAAACCGCGGTATTACGATATTCGCCGGGCAGGCGGATTTCGTATATAAGGGGGATACCTATTACCTGATCGATACTCCGGGGCATGCGGATTTCTCCGCCGAGACGGAACGGTCGGTTGCAGCACTGGATTATGCCATACTGCTTATCGGCGGAAGCTCCGGAGTACAGGCCCACACTATGGCCCTGTTCCGTTTACTGGAATCGAATCGGATACCGACATTTATATTTATAAATAAAACAGATGCGGAAGGCTTTTCCTTAGAGCATGTACTTTCCGAAATAGACAATAAACTGACACATGATATTCTGCCCTTTAATTCTGCCGGGCTGCCGGAAGCCTTGTTGTTCGAGTTCCTTGCGGACCGGGATGATGAATTCCTGAAAGCCTATATGGAGGATGCCTGTACGGAGGATATGGTACGCCTTTGCATTATTAAGCTTGTCAAAGAGTTCAGATGTTTTCCTGTGATTTCAGGTTCCGCCTTAAAGGGGGAAGGGATTGACAGACTGCTGGAGCTGCTGTCGGATTTATCTGAGACAAATTACGAGGCTCTTGAGTCTGACACTGCTTTTTCAGGGAAGGTATATAAGATACGTCATGATGATAACGGTAACCGTCTTACCTTTATAAAGGCATTAAACGGCAAACTGAAGGTAAAGGACGAATTCCTGTTCGAGCAGGACGGAGAAGCATATAAAGAAAAGGTGAATGAGATACGTATCTATAACGGGCAGAAGTTTGAGTATAAAAATACTGCTTCGGCAGGAGATGTCTTTGCAGTTACCGGACTTAGGACGCCTGTCTGCGGAACGGTACTGGAAAGCGGGAAGACCGGGTACCGGCCGTCTGATGGCAGCTATTTCAACACAGCTCTCCAATCAAGGATTAAGATACCGGACGGCACCAATACCGCTGTACTGATGGAAAAGCTTCGGATGCTGGAAGCGGAAGATCCGATGCTGTCCATATCCTTTCAGGAGGAATCCGGTGAAATACTCCTGAATATTATGGGTAACATCCAGCTGGAGGTATTAACGGAAGAGATTGCCGCCCGTTTTGGCATAGCGGCGGAGTTTGAAAAGCCGAAAGTCCTGTATAAAGAGACCATAACCGCACCGGTGGTCGGTTACGGGCATTTTGAACCTCTCCGTCATTATGCGGAGGTACAGCTACGCCTGGAGCCTCTCGAAAGAGGGAGCGGAATCCGGTATAAAAGTGAGTGCCCCGTAGATGATCTGGCCCGAAACTATCAGAACTTAATTGGAACCCATGTTTTTGAAAGAAGTCATAAGGGAGTATTGACCGGCTCTGCGATTACCGACATAAGGGTGGTCCTGCAAAAAGGACGTGCGCATATTAAGCATACCGAGGGAGGAGATTTCAGAGAGGCAACCTACCGGGCGATCAGGCAGGGACTTGAAAAGGCCGCATCCGTCGTATTGGAGCCCTTTTATCAATTCGATATCTATGCTGAAGAAAGCTATGTTGGCCGTGTAATGGCAGACATACAGAAAATGAAAGGCACCTTTGATCCTCCGGAAGCGTTAAACCACATTGTCCATGTACACGGAAGAGGACCGGTTGCGTCATTTATGGATTACAGTACCGAACTGGTTTCCTTTACGAAGGGCACAGGGAGTATCAGCTTCCGTTTTGACGGCTACGATCTGTGTCAGAATCCGGAGGAAGTTATCGAATCCATCGCCTATGATAAGGAAAGGGATACGGAGAATACTTCATGGTCGGTATTCTGTGCTAAGGGAACCTCCTTTACCGTACCCTGGAATGAAGCGGAGCATTATATGCATACGATTGGCTAAGGGACACAGCCGGTTGTAATAGATAAAAAACAGTTGGAAAATCAAGTAAAAACGTTGTATAATAAAATATAGTATTGGATAGACATTGTATAGAAAGGGATGAAACTCATGAGTCGGCGATTGCTGGAACGATTGCAGGAAGAAAAAGAGATGCAGTTAAAAGGAGGTTTGTATCACCAGACTCAGGTTAAGCTTGCTTTCAATTCAAACCGGATCGAAGGCAGCCGTTTGTCTGAGGATCAGACCCGCTATATTTATGAAACAAATACGATAAACATGGAATCGGATGAGGCAGCCAATGTTGACGATATCATTGAAACAGTGAACCATTTTTCCTGCTTTGACTATATGCTTACCTGTGCGGATGGGGAGCTGACAGAGAAAATGATCAAGGAATTTCATCGGCTTCTGAAAAGGGATACCTCTGATGAGCGCATGGAATGGTTTCGTGTCGGGGATTATAAAACAAGACCTAATGTGGTTGGCGGTATGAGGACAACGCTACCTGCAAAGGTCGGCAGAGAAGTTCAACAATTACTTGCCGATTACCATAATAAACCGGATATTAAGATAGAAGATATTATTGATTTCCATTACCGGTTTGAGAGTATCCATCCTTTTCAGGACGGTAATGGCCGGGTTGGACGTATCATCCTGTTCAAAGAATGCCTGAAGAACGATATCCTGCCTTTTATCATAGATCATGAGCATAAGCTGTTCTATTACCGCGGGTTGAAAGAATACAAAACGGAAAAAGGATATCTTACGGACACCTGTCTGTCGGCGCAGGATCAATATAAAGCTACGGTTTCATACTTCATTCCGGACCTCAATCCATCCGGTTCAAAAATGAATCAGCCCTAATAAATCAAATAACATCATCAAACAACGCCTTTTCCTTTCATCCGAACTGAAAAGGCGCTGATTTATTATTACAGCACTTTTCATTTAGACAAATATAATATGCAATACTATAATCAGATTGAAGGAGGTATAGAATGCAAGCAGTTTATATAAATAAAATTAAAAAATATATAGAAGAACATTTTACGGAAGACATTTCCTTAGATGACATCGCCGAAATAACCGGATATTCCAAGTACCATTTAAACCGTATATTTCTGGAAAGTACAGGGCAGACGATTCATAAATATGTACGGGAAAGACGGCTGTACGAAGCAGCCAGGCTCCTGGCCGATTCCGATCAGGCAATCGTAGAGATAGCACTAAATGTGGGCTATGCATTTCAGCAATCCTTTACACAGGCATTTAAACAAAAATTCCAGTGTACGCCGCA
>JAEWSD010000099.1 GCA_023398615.1 Bacillota bacterium | reverse complement strand
AATGTTCATAAATAAGATTCAATTCCCGGATTACCGGGCAAAAGGACAGAATTATGATTCTGACAAAAACCAGAAGCAGCTGAGAAACAGTTTTTTAAAAAAATCACTGGGCGCTGCTTTTGACTATACGGAGGAAGAGAAAAAACAGCTGAACGCCAGTATCGCAAGAAAGATGAAGACCGGAGCCAAGCTGACGCAGAAGGAGCTTGCCTATCTTCAGAAGACGAATCCCGTGCTTTATACGAAGATTCTGATGATACAGAAGAGAAGAGAAATGCTGGAACAGAAATTAAAGAATTGCAAATCAAAGGAAGAAGTAGACGATACGATTGCATTTGAAATGAATTCGATTCAAAAGAACGATCCGGATAAGGAGCTAAAGATTAAGTCAATTCAGGATGCGGAAAAGGAGTTTAAGAAGACGCAGGAATATAAGCAGCTTCCGCAGACGGACAAAGAAGCGGAACTTAAAGCGGGCAATGGAAAAAAGCGTAAGAACGATGAGAAAAACTAACCGAAAGATGTCTTCACACCTGGAAGTTTGAAATAACGAGAGCGGAATTGTCAACCTGATTTTATTAATGGGTTGACAATTCCGCTTCTTTATGATATTTTAATGTTATTGTACAATAGTTTTATGGAAAATCTTACTGCAGGAAAGGTGAAGCTATGAACGTAAAACATCGTGTATTAGCGGTTTTGGAAGAAAATAAAGGGAAAAACATATCGGGCTCGGACCTTGCGGATGCGCTTGCCGTCAGCAGGAATGCAATATGGAAGTCGGTTAAGGCTCTCCAAGAGGAGGGTTACCGGATAAAAGCAGTAACCAATAAGGGCTACAGCCTGTCGGATGAGAATGATATCCTGTCCGCACAAAGTATCAGGCCGTATCTGTCTGGCAGGACGGAGAGCTTGAGGATAGAGGTGAAGAAGTCGGTTACCTCTACCAATACGGTACTGAAGGAGTATGCCGCCAAAGGGGAAGCGGAAGGAAAGCTTCTGATTGCGGAGGAACAGACCTCAGGCCGCGGACGTTTAGGGCGGAGCTTCTTCTCTCCGGCAAATACCGGAATCTACATGAGTGTCCTTCTGCGTCCGAAGCTGACGGTTGAGGATTCACTTTTTATAACGACTGCGGCTGCGGTCGCGGTGGCACGTGCGATCGAAACGATAACCGGGGTAAGGGCGGAAATCAAATGGGTGAATGATATATTTTGCAGCGGGAAGAAGGTATGCGGAATTTTGACGGAGGCCGGAATAGATTTCGAAAGCGGCGGCTTGGAATATGCGGTGTTAGGTATTGGAATCAATGTGGCAAGGCCGGGAGAAGGCTTCCCCTCCGAGCTTGAGGATATCATTACCGGAGTTTTTGGTAAGGGCCAGTATGGGTCCGATGTCAGAAGCAGGCTGATTGCAGAGGTTATGAATATATTCTGGGATTATTACGATAACATTTCCCGGAAGACTTTTCTTAAGGAATATCGGGAGCGTTCCTTCCTGCTTGGGAAAGAGGTTAATGTAATCACCGGCAACAGTACGAAACAGGCGGTGGCTCTGGACATCGACGATGATGCACGGCTGGTGGTCAAGATGGCTGACGGTGAGATTAAGGCGTTATCGTCCGGAGAGGTCAGCGTAAAGACGAGACAATAAAAATAATCAGGAGATTAGGGCATGATAAAGAAAACAGTAGATAAAATTATAGGCGGATACCGGCTTACCCATGAGGATGATTTAAGCTTCCTGTTGGAAGCAGAGTTAACGGAGCTGCTTGAGGGAGCGGACGAGATCCGGAAGCATTATTGCGGTAACAAGGTTAATCTGTGTACGATAATAAACGGCAGGAGCGGAAAATGCAGTGAAGACTGTAAATTTTGCGCACAGTCCTGTCATCATAACACAGGTATTGCGGAATACGATTTTCTTGATGAAGAGGTAATACTTAATGACTGTAAGAGCAATGAGGCGGAAGGGGTACATCGGTATTCGATCGTGACGGCGGGAAGAAGCCTTAAGGGCAAAGATTTGAAGCTGGCGCTTTCGGCCTATAGCAGGTTAAGGGAAGAATGCGGTATTGAGCTGTGTGCCTCGCACGGGCTGCTTACGGAAGAAGCTTTTACGGCCTTAAAGGAGGCCGGTGTCAAAAGGTATCACATGAATCTTGAAACCTCGAAGAGACATTTCCCCAATATATGTACGACACATAAATACGAAGATAAGGTAAGCTGTATTCAAATGGCCAAAAAAGCGGGATTGGAGGTCTGTTCCGGCGGAATTATCGGAATGGGTGAGAGCTGGGAGGATAGAATCGATCTGGCGGTCAGCTTGTCCGAATTGGGGGTTGGTTCCATCCCGATTAACGCAATTGTACCGATTAAGGGAACCTGCTTTGAAGCACTCACCCCGGTATCCGAGGAGGATATCCTGCGAACCGTCGCTATCTTCCGCTTCATAAATCCGCAGGCAGATATCAGGCTGGCTGCAGGGCGCATGAACATGGAGAATTGCGGAGAAAAGGCATTCCTGTCGGGTGCGAATGCAACGATTACCGGCAATATGCTTACTACCTCCGGAAACAGTATAAAAGAGGATATCAGAATGCTTACCGGCATGGGCTTTGAGATATAATAAACATAGTAGGAAGGAACAGTAACATATATGAATGATAAAAAGAGAACACGCTCACTTACGATTAAAGAAATTACTTTAATTGGGCTGATGACGGCAATTACATGTATACTTGCCCCTTTGTCCATACCCATACCGATCAGCGTAGTGCCGATTTCCTTTACGAATCTGGCGATTTTCTTTACCGTATTCATTCTCGGATGGAAGAAGGGCACGATAAGCTATCTGGTTTACCTGCTGATAGGCCTGGCAGGTGTACCGGTCTTCTCCGGATTCGGCGCAGGCATCGGAAAGCTGTTCGGGCCTACGGGAGGATATCTGTTTGGATTTATATTAATGGCTATGATGGCTGGTTTCATGATTGAAAGGTTTCCCGGAAAGAGGCTCATGCATCTTATCGGACTGGTGTCCGGACAGGCGGTCGCCTATGTACTGGGGACGATCTGGCTGTCCTTCCAGCTTAATTTAAGCTTGAAGGAAGGACTGTTTATGGCCGTTATTCCATACCTGCCGGGAGATGCCTTAAAGATTGCGGCCGCCGTACTGGTGGGGCCGGTATTGCGGAATAATCTAAGGAAGGCATTAAATAACTAGCCGGTTTTTTAATAAAGAATAAAAGGTTTTTGTATCTCCAACTATGATTGTGCGGTTGGAGATATTTTTATGTATAGGAAAGTTCGTCCTATACGATAAAAAGTACTCTGCAAGCTAAATTTTTTCCGGTGCTGCTTTATATCCTTCCAATGCTTTGTAGAAGGTACATGCCGCCATTTTTAAACTCGAAATTAAACTAATCATATTAAAAACTATAAAAATAAAATAATACTTGACAAATAGCCTTGATATTATTAATATGATAATATCAGATAAATAATAACAGTTTAAGGAAACGGAGGTTATCTTATGAAGCTATTGGTTGTAATCGATATGCAGAATGATTTTGTTAATGGTGTACTTGGTACGAAGGAGGCAGAAAAAATCCTTCCCAACGTGCAAAAGAAGATCCGGGAGTATCGCAGTCTTGGATATCCGGTGATATTTACGAGAGATACCCATTCGGAAGACTATCTTACAACACAGGAGGGCAGGAATCTGCCGGTTACCCATTGCGTACTTGGGTCAAAGGGCTGGGAGATTGTGCCGCAGCTGGAAACGGGGGAGTCAGAGATAATTGACAAGCCTTCCTTCGGTTCGTTGGAGCTGGCACGGTATATTGATGAACACTACCCAGATACGGAGCTCGAACTTGTTGGTGTATGCACCGATATCTGTGTGATATCGAACGCAATGATACTAAAGGCATCCAACCCGGAAGTGAAGATAACGGTAGATGCCGCCTGCTGCGCGGGAGTTACGCCGGAGAGTCACGGTACTGCACTTCGGGCTATGAAAGCATGTCAGATTGCCGTAGTCAATGAATAGGTGGCGGCGAAAAATAAGACGATAGCGGCCCGGCTTGTGTGCCGGGCTGCGGAAAGAGGCCATAATGATTAAGATTCATGAGGAATTGAAGCAAATTTATGATACCGGTCTTTTATATCATCACTATGCAAACACCGCATATCCTCTTACACCTTCTTCTTTTAAGGACTACAGACTGCACAACGGCGAGGGAATCCGTGATTTTCTGGTCTCCGAGTGGGGAAAAGCGAAGGAACTCAGTCTGTATGTTCATATACCGTTTTGTAAAATACGGTGCAGGTTCTGCGAATATACGGTATTGGAAAATCCTGATGAAGACCTTGAGAATCTGTATGTTTCTCTGCTGTTGAAAGAAATAGAAATGTATAAAGACATAGTAAAAGGCAAACGCATTGTCGGCTATGATATGGGCGGAGGGACACCGACCACGCTGTCCGAAGACAACCTAAGAAAAATCACGGAAGCCATCAGGGATTCTTTTAATATAGAAGCCGGCGTGGAGTTCAGCGTCGAAACCACACCTGTCATAGCAGCCAGAGAACCGGAGAAAATTGCGGCTGTCCATAGCATGGGATACGACCGTATCAGTATGGGGATACAGACTGTTTCGGAAAGACTGCTGAATGATCTCGGCCGTGAGGGTACGACCCATATTTACGAGCAAGCGGCGGAGAATATCCGCAAGGCGGGTTTTAAGAAGTTCAATGTTGATATCATGTATGGCTTTTTGCATCAGACGGATGACGAACTGGAATATACGCTGCGCTATGCGATAGGTCTGAATCCGGAGTATATCACCTTATACCGGAACCGGTATAAGGGTACGAAGCTTGAGAGTGAGGCCGGAGGAGTATCCCTTTACAAAATTATGAAACAGTACAGGCTTGCCTATGATTTACTGACGGAACACGGATATGCCGCTAATCCGGGAAAGAATACCTTCAGCAGGCTGGAAGGCGACTACGGTACCAGTGACTATCTGACAAAGCGGGTAATCGAAGGGACACCTTATATCGGCTTGGGGCTTGGCGCCCAATCCTTTGGTATGGATTATCTTGCATACAATGAGGGGGCGGCAGATAAAAAGCTTAAGAGGTACCGGGAGAAGATAGAAAGGCAGGAGCTTCCGATACAGGATATCTACAGGCTTCCTAAGGAGGAATCCATTGCCAAGATGATATCGGTGGCATTTTATTTCGGATTTGTGGACCTGAATGCCTTTGAGAAACGCTTCAAAATTCCCTTTATGGAAAGCTTTGAGGAGGAGATGCGCTTCGTATTGGATAACGGTCTGATGGAAAGAAAGAATGACCGCATCCTGCTTACGGAAAGGGGAGCGGATTATATCAACGGCATAATCCCTCTGTTCTATTCCAAACGTTCACAGAATGAGCTGGCGGAGCTATACCGCAGGAACCATAATTCCGGAAAGGATGAGAAGGAATTTCTTGCGGCATATCATCAAAGCGACTATAAAGTTCCTTCCGTTGCCGCCGATATTGCAATATTTACCATTAAAAATGAAGAGAGCGGAGATTATCGGAAATTACCGGAGAAAGCACTCTCGATATTAATGATTAAGAGGGGGGAACATCCCTTCATGAACTGCTGGGCATTGCCTGGAGGGTTTGTCCGTTCGGGAGAAACCGTAGAAGAAGCGGCATACCGGGAATTGCGGGAGGAAGCGGGGGTATCGGATATCAGTCTGGCCCAGCTGCTTATGTTTAGTGAACCCGGGCGTGATCCGAGGGGGTGGATCATATCAGGCTCATTTATGGCATTGGCGGCCGAGGAGCAGTTTCACCTTCGCGCCGGTGATGACGCTGTCGAAGCGGAATGGTTCCGAGTGGATTATCGGCCGGTTCATACCGAGATAGCGGAAGCGGAAGGGGAACAGATCAGAAAAAAACAGTACCGTCTGTCACTTACACATTCGGATATTAAGCTGTCGGCTTTGATTGAAGTAAGGATGTATTTTTCCGCAAAAAGAAAGAAAACAGAGTATTCAATACTGGAAACGGACGGAATCGCCTTTGACCATGCAAAGATTATTGCCTGTGCGGTGAGCAGGCTGCGCAATCGGTTGCATACCTCCCTGGCGGCCTTTGAGCTGCTGCCGGAGTATTTTACCCTGACCGATCTTCAGCGGGTCTATGAGGCAATACTTGGAGAAGAGCTGCTTGCGGCAAACTTCCGCCGGAAAATCAACGATTACGTCATGGAGACCGAAAAAAGGGTGGAAGGCTTAGGACACCGGCCTTCCAAGCTTTACAAACGGAACTTCGATAACTTTGAGACTGCGGAAGATTGAAAGCCAGTACTGCCACGCATAAAAGACGAGCAGCAGAAACTATACTTATATAAGACTGGAACGTCAAAGGCCATTCAAATAATGTTATGAATACACCAGTATTCATTCAGAAAACTAAATTGGCCTTTTGACATTCTAGTCTTAATAAGGGCAACGGCATGGAGTGTGATGGAATGGGGCAAGACGGCATCTACCGCGCGGCCGTATATCTGCGGCTATCAAAGGAGGATGGTGATAAGCCGGAAAGTGACAGTATAGCGAACCAGAAGGAGTATATACGCGAATTTTTAAAGGACAGGGAAGACATTGTTATTTATGAAGAAAGGGTTGACGACGGCTACAGCGGCGTCAGCTTCGACAGGCCGGCATTTCAGCTAATGCTTGAGGATATTAAAGCCGGAAAGATAAATTGCATCGTCGTAAAGGACTTGTCACGGTTTGGCAGGAATTATATTGAGGCGGGGAGATATATCGAGAAGATATTTCCTTTCCTGGGAGTCCGTTTTATAGCGGTGAACGATAACTATGACAGCAACCGGGAGAAAACCCTGTCGGACTGCCTGTTGATCCCATTTAAAAATCTCATCAATGAGGCATATGCCAATGATATTTCCGTTAAGATAAGAAGCCAGCTTGACTTAAAACGCAGACGGGGAGAATTCATCGGTTCCTTTGCTGCCTACGGTTATTTTAAATCGGACACCGACAGGCACAGGCTTATTGTTGATGAGTATGCCGCAAATGTTGTAAGGGATATCTTTAAATGGAAGCTGTCCGGAATGAACTGCGGCCAGATTGCGGATAAGCTGAATGAATACGGAATCCTGTCACCGCTTGAATATAAGGAAAGCCTTGGACTCAATTATGCAACCGGCTTTAAAACCGGCGGTCAGGCAAGCTGGTCCGCGGTATCCGTCCTGCGGATACTCCGTAACAGGATTTATACGGGAGTACTGGAGCAGGGTAAGGAAGGAACTCCTAATTATAAAATCAGGAAGAAGCTGTGCAAGCCGGAAGAAGAGTGGATTTGTGTGGCGGGAACCCATGAAGCGATTATACCGGAGGAAGATTTTCTGACGGTAAGCAGTCTGTTAAGGGCGGATACCAGGACCGCCCCGGGTAACGGTAAGGTATACCCGCTGTCAGGTCTGCTGCAATGCGGCGGCTGCGGTCATGGAATGATCCGCAGGACGGTTCCCGGCAGAGAAAAGAAATATGTCTATTATATATGTTCCCATAATAAAGCGTACCGGGAATGCAGCTGTCACCGGATCAGGGCGGATAGGCTTGAGGACGCGGTATTTCATACCCTGCGGTCCCATATCGGGGCTCTGACCGAAGAAGCAGGAGTCTCCGAGGCATCCTATAACGCAGGCTTTCAGCAGGCCGAAACCAGGAAGCAGCTCTCCCGGATACTCCGGAACCGGTCGGAAGCCGGGAGATACAAACGCTTCATCGGTCTTCTTAAGGAGGATCTTGCGGATCATATAATAACAGAAGCGGAATACGGGGAGCTAAGGCTGGAATACATGGAACGGCTTATAAAGGCGCAGGCTTCCTTCCGGGTACTTTTAGGAGAATATGAGAGTACCGTCAGAGGGAAACCTCCTTCCGGAATATGCCGGGAGGAATTACAAAGCGGTATCAACTCCGAAAAAAGCCGGAGCCTGGCGGTAGGCTTTATTCAAGTGATCCGGATATATGAGGGCGGCAGAATTCATATCGAGTTAAAATACGGGGATGAATTTAAGGTATATGGGGTGGTGTCATAAATGGCGAGGATCAGCAGACAGCCGGCAAAAGAACTCCCCGAGGGCTTGCTGCGGGAAGCTTTCGGCAGCGGGAGTGCTCCCGGCAGGCATGAGGAAGACAGAAGCTATAACACCGCCGTCTATGCAAGGCTTTCCGTAGAAGACGGCGGGAGGTCTAAGGAGGAATCCATAGAGAACCAGGTTGAATTTCTGAAAGCATACTTAAGGGATAAGACAGAGCTTACGCTTGCCGGCATCTATCGTGATAACGGTTATTCCGGAACCGGGTTTCTCCGGCCCGGATGGAACCGTCTGATGGAGGAGGTGCGGGCGGGGCGGGTAAATTGCATCCTGGTAAAGGATTTATCCCGGTTCGGCAGGAATTACATAGAAACGGGCGACTATCTGGAACATATCTTTCCGCTGCTTGGAGTAAGGTTCATTGCGGTGAATGACCGCTATGACAGCAGTAACAGGGAAGCCGGAAGCGACGGGATGGGCATTGCCGTGAAGAATCTTGTCAATGATTACTATGCAAGAGAGATCTCCTGCAAGGTATCCGCCGCCGCCCGTATGAAACAGAAAAAGGGGGAATATCAGGGTTCCCACCCGCCGTATGGTTATCTGTATTCCGCGGAAGGAACACACAGGCTCGTGATAGATGAGGAAACCGCTCCGGTTATAAAACAGATCTTTAATCTGCTGCTCGAGGGCTATTCGAGCAGCAGGGCAGCCGATTTCCTGAACGGCAGCGGGATCCTTTCTCCCTCCTGCTATTTTTACAGGCTTGGATATCTTCATTCCGAAAGGTATGCGGACGAAAAGCCCTGGGGCGTAAGCACGATAGGGAAGATAGCGGCCAATCAGGTATACCTGGGACACACGGTGAGGGGCAAAACCTTAGAATCACTCTGCTGCGGCATTCCCAGGCACAGTATACCGGAAGAGGAGCGGATTATCATTCCGAATACGCATGAGGCGTTGATAAGTGAGGAGCTCTTTCATAAGGTACGGGAACGAAAGGCTGCCTGCCGGAGAGACTTACCCTTATAGATGTAACAACGTCAGGAAAGGAGGGGCGCTATGAACGACTTCGGGCCACCCCGATTTGATTTTGGAGCATCGGGAAAAGCGGATGCAGGGACGGATTCAAAGTATAGGATTGCTTTGTATATCCGTATATCGGTTGAAGATGAAGATATGGGACGGAACGGCAAAGACGAAAGCAACAGTGTAACTAATCAGCGTGCCATGCTTCGTGATTTTGTCGGCCGGCAGGAGGAATTCCGGGGCAGTACCGTTATGGAGTTGTGTGATGACGGCTGTTCCGGTGCGAGCTTTGATCGGCCCGCCGTAAGGCAAATGCTGGAGCTGGCTAAGGATAATACAATAAACTGCATCATTGTCAAGGATTTCTCACGCTTCGGAAGAAACTACCTGGAAGCGGGGGAATACCTGGAACAGATCTTCCCGCTAATGGGAATACGCTTCATCTCCATAAACGATCATTATGACAGCGGGCGTCCGCTTGGTACCGGCACCGGTATTCATACGGCGGCAAGAAATCTTTTTAATGATTACTACAGTAAGGATATCTCTGCAAAAGTGAAGGCTTCCTTTCAAATTAAGAAAGCGAGGGGGCAGCATTTAGGCGGGGGTATCCCATATGGTTACCGGCGCTCGCCGGATGAAAGGGGCAGGATTCTAATCGATGAAGCCGCAGCAAATGTCATAAGGAGGATATTTGCGATGACAAGGGAGGGTCTTGGCCGTACGCAGATAGCCCGGATCTTAAACGAACAGGGAATTCCGTCTCCGGCGGAGCATATCAACGGCCTGTCCGGCAGGAATACGGTCCGGAAAAGAGCCCGTGGCAAATATTGCTGGACATCGGATGCGATTATCAGGATATTAAGGAATGAGGCGTATACGGGGAAATGCGTTAACAATAAGTATGCCGTTAAAGCGATTGGCAGCAGGCAGACCGTATTACTGCCCAGAGAAAGCTGGCATTACGTTCCGGATTCCCACGAAGCGATCATAGAGAAAGACTTGTTTGAAGCCGTCCGAAAGACGTTTCGCAGGAATCACGGCGGCAGCGGAAAGAACAGTTCCCTTGCCGGAAAGATCACCGGCAAGGTAAAGTGCGGCGGCTGCGGCTATGGCATGGACCTCATCAAATCAAATCATCCATACTATAAATGCGCCACACACCGGTTTCTTGCAGGGAGCAAATGCAGCGGGGATCATGCGGATGCGGGAGCTTTGGAGGATATCTGCGATTGCCTGGAGACGTTGATTTGCGGGATATGTCTGCCGGATAGGAGGAAAGTCCCCGACGGAAATAGTTGCGGCAATTTACATTCTGCCGGGCAGTCGAAAAAATTAAGAGCACAGCTTAACCGTATCAGGGATCAGGAAAGAAAGCTATATGAAAGATACAAGGAAAACTTGTTAACACAAGAGGAATATGTAAGACAGAAGGAGCTATGCTGCCTGAAAAGATCGGAGGCGGAAAACAGGCCGGAGGCAATTGACACCGGTATCGTATTGCCGGATACCGGACAGAGAGGGGAGATGCGAAGCCTCCCGAAACCCGAACAGGATGGAGAAGTACAACACATTCCGGGACCTGTCATAAAGGCCGTTTATTTCTATGATAAAAGTCATATGGAAATCGTACTCTGACCTTACCGGCATGCCGCTTTGCGGCATTTCAAACAATGAACGGAGAAGTACAAAATGTCTTTTTTTACATTTAGTCCTTATGAAACAGCAGCAGATAAGGAAGGTCATGAGATAAATCTGCTTGATATTATAGAAAGCTCCGATACCGATATTGTGGATGAATTGGAGCTGCAGGGCAATATCAAAAAGCTGTATGAACTGGTCAATGATGTGTTGTCAA
>JAEWSD010000126.1 GCA_023398615.1 Bacillota bacterium | reverse complement strand
TCTTTGGATTAGTCCTTTGCTTTGTCCTTTCCTATGCGGCGGAGAAATATTTCGGTATTGCCGATATTACCGGAGCATATATTGCAGGTATCATACTATGCAGTATTCAGGATTCGAAATACATAGCCGAAAAGATGGATGTCAGTTCCTATATGATATTCGGTCCTATCTTTTTTACAAGTATCGGACTAAAGACATCGATAGATAATTTTACTACTTCTTTGCTATTCTTTACAATTGCTTTTGTTCTGGTCGCTTTACTGTGCAAAATTATAGGCTGCGGCCTAATGGCAAAGTTTTTAGGATTCAGTAACGGCGATTCTGTAAAAATAGGGGCCGGTATGATGACGAGAGGAGAAGTTGCCCTTATCGTCTCACAGAAAGGATTATCCGAAGGGCTTTTGACGGCCGATTATTTTACCCCGGTTATCCTGTTGATTATAGTTTCTTCATTAATAACACCGATTCTTATGAAAATTCTTTACAAGAACATTCAAGAAACGCCGTCTCTGCGTTAACATAAGGCAGAATATTATACCGGGATATTGGAATAATAGTCTGGTAACCGTTACACATTTAATATGGAAGAGGCTGTTGTCAGTGCTTTAAGAAACAGCTTCTCCAGCAGGAATAAGGCGAATGAACAGGAAGAGTAATTCAAAAACAAAAGAAAAGGGCTTGTCTGCCTGGCAGCTTATGATGATGGCTTTGGGAACAGTAATTGGTGGTTCCTTTTTTCTGGGTTCTTCGGTAGCAATTGAGGCTGCCGGGCCATCTATCCTGTTATCCTTTATAATAGGCGGGGCTTTAGTTTATTTTATACTTTTTGCACTGTCCGAAATGACGGTATCCAATCCGGCAGCAGGTTCCTTTCGTACCTATGCGACCGAAGCATATGGGCCGGGCGCCGGTTTTGTCGTCGGGTGGGTATACTGGACCGGTATGGTTTTAGCCATGTCGAGTGAAGCAACGGCGGTTTCCATTCTGATCCGCCAATGGTTCCCTAATATACCTATTTCAATCATGGGCGGTGTTATTATAATTACCGTTACTTTACTTAATCTGTTGGGCGCCGATAAGTTAAGTAAACTCGAAAGCGGCCTGTCGATTGTCAAGGTGGGTGCAATTGCCGCTTTCATCATCCTTGCGCTTCTCCTTATAATCGGGCTGATACCGGGGATCGCCTCAATCGGTTCCGGCGAACTTGCAAAGGAAGCTATCACTCCCGGAGGCATCAAAGGGATAGCCGGAAGTATGCTTCTCGTAATGTTTTCCTATGCCGGATTCGAAGTGATCGGATTAGCATCCTCGGAAGCTGAGAATCCCGAAGAAACAGTACCGAGGGCCATTAATTATACGGTAATCTGCCTGGTCGGTTTTTATGTTTTATCTGTTGCGGCGCTGCTGCCTCTCATACCGACCGCAGAACTTAACGAAACGATCAGCCCTATGGTGGCAGCCCTTAACAGATGGGGAATGGGCTGGGCCGGAACAGCCATTAATCTGGTTCTGATTACAGCTATTCTCTCAACCATGTTAGCCGCTATGTTTGGTCTTGGAAGGATGATGCGTTCCCTTGCGGATGCGGGGCAGGCTCCCGTATGGCTTAAGGATAAACAGGATGTGCCTTACCGCGGAATCCTTTTTTCGGGTTTGGCAATGTTGGCCGGGTTGGGATCCGGACTGCTGCTTCCCAGGGTTTATTTGTTCCTGGTCAGCTCCGGAGGGTACTCTCTTCTTTTTACTTATCTGGTAATCGTAGCAACCCATATACGTTTCCGTAAGAAGAACGGATGTCCGGGAGGTAAATGCAAGGTTCGCGGTTATCCGTATTCCTCCTTAATCGTATTAATCAGTTTAATTGCTATTATACTCAGTATGCCTTTAATTCCCGGACAGGGCTACGGTTTTATTGCCGGTCTGGCAATTACCCTTCTATATATAATAGCCTATACGGCTATAAAATTCAGAACCATGCAGAAAGACAGAATGTTAAGAAAATACGGTAAAGAGTACCGATCCGGATTGTCTGCCGAATTCTCCGAAGAACTGTCGGCTGACAAAAAAGCGGTCACCGGCAGGCAGAAGGATAATGATCGGAAGCAGTAACAGTTCCAGGCGCCAACGGATGATTGGCGCCCTGGTCCTGAAGGAAAGACATACGGAACTTATTCGGAGAGACATCCTTATAATGCTTAAACTGCTGGATAAAATAGCTGGAGGTCGAAAATCCCACTGCCATTGCAATCTCAGTAATATTCATGTTGGAGGTAGTAAGAAGCTTTTCTGCTTTCGTTATCCGGGCATAATTCAGATAATCCCGGAAGCCCCTTTTCATAATCTTTTTAAACAGCCGGGAAAAATAGCTATAGCTGAGATTACAGATACTTGCCATATCAAAAGAGGTAATATCAAGCTGGTAGTTATTGTCTACATAGTCGAATACGGTTTGCAGCCATTGGATCCGTTCTTTATCAATAACCTGTCTGATATTTAAATCCACATTCTGTGAATTCCAGCGCCTTAATATAAATAGGAATAAATTAAATATATTTGCCCGTATGGCCAGTTCATATCCGTAATTTTTATCTGTATATTCGTCATAAATCCTGTAAACAAGCCCTTTTACTACGGTATCTTCAATCTCTTCCTTCCTGAATACCTTTTGATGGGTAGATTCCGTCAAAACGAAAGGCATGACATATTTTATCTCAAAAAGTGACTGCGAGGTAGTATAAAGCATCTCCGGCTCAAACTTAATAACAATATATTTGTTAAGTCCCCCGGACAAAGATATTATATTATGTATTTCATTTGAATTAATGAGAACCATGTCACCTGTGCCAAAATAATAATTCCTGGCGTTTAACAGGATCCGGAATTCTCCGGAGACCGCATATAATATCTCAATATAGTCATGGATGTGGGCATAGGCCATAGTTTCCGGACCGGCGGTTTCCTGGGTATGTACACTGAATTGAAAAGGAATTTCCCCATATTTTTTCTTCGGTTCTATATAATAGGACTGCATCATTATAATACCCTCCCTCAGAATACAGGACATCTTAGCTTGTAATAAAATGACAAACTATTGATATTTTATCGTTAAGTTATTATATCACATGATGCGTTCATGTGCTATATTTTAATATGCCAGCAAACCTTACAAATTTAGACAGATAAAGGAGATGGATAGTATGGAGAAGAAAGTTAAAGTCGGTATCATTGGATGCGGAGGAATTGCAAACGGTAAGCATATGCCTTCTTTAAGCAAGCTGAATGATGTGGAAATGGCAGCTTTTTGCGACTTGATAGAAGAGAAAGCACAAAAAGCAAAAGAACAGTATGGTGCGCCGAATGCCAAGGTTTACACCGATTACAGGGAAATGTTAAAGGATACGGAGATAGAGGTAATTCATGTATGCACACCAAACCGTACGCATGCTCCGCTTACGATTGATGCACTTCATGCCGGAAAGCACGTTATGTGTGAAAAGCCGATGGCTAAGACAGCTGCCGATGCAAGAAGAATGGTAGAAGCGGCAAAGGAAACAGGTAAGAAATTGACGATTGGGTACCAGCACAGGCATAAACCGGAGGCAATTTATCTTAAGGATGTGATCGAAAGAGGAGATTTGGGTGAAATCTATTTTGCAAAAGCCTATGCCGTAAGGAGAAGAGGAACTCCGAACTGGGGCGTATTCTTAAGTGAATATGAGCAGGGCGGCGGACCGCTGATTGATATCGGAACCCATTCGCTGGACCTTACGTTATATCTGATGAATAATTATGAACCGAAAATGGTTGTCGGTACCAAATATAAGAAAGTAAACAATCCGGAGTGCGGCAATCCTTGGGGAGGCTGGAAGCCTGAAGAGAATACCCTTGAGGATTCCGCTTTTGGATTTATTGTTATGAAAAACGGAGCTACCATCGTTCTGGAATCCAGTTGGGCACTTAACACCATTGAGCCGATTCAGGAAGGCAGTACCGTTCTTTGCGGTACGGATGCGGGTGCTCAGATAAAGAACGGGGTTTCGATCAATAAATGTGAGTTTAACCGACTGGTAGAAGTTACACCGGATCTGTCAAGCGGCGGCGTAGCATTCTATGAAGGAATATCCGGCAATCCTGCCGAGGCTGAGGCCAGACGGTGGATTAATGCCGTAAAGAATGATACCGAGGTCGTCGTAAAACCGGAACAGGCCTGCGTGGTATCGGAGATACTGGAAGCTATCTATGTGTCTGCCGCAACCGGACAGCCGGTATACTTTGACTAAGAGAAGAGGATGTTAATATGGAAGTATCATTACAGCTTTATTCAATTCATGAAGAAACAAAAAAGAATTTCAGGGAAGCAATAAAGCATGTTGCGGAAATCGGATACAAAGGCGTGGAGTTCGCCGGGTACGGGGGGCTTACCGCGGAGGAAGCGGCAGAACTGTTAAGGGCGAACCATTTGTACTCCGTGGGGTGCCATTGCGGCTTGCCGGTTTTTGCGGAAGCTTTTGCGGAAGAACTTCAACTGTGCAAAACCCTCGGTTCAAAGTATATCATTTGCCCCTGGGCAAAGCTTGATACCAGGGAAGAAGTGGATAAGCTGATAAGAATTCTCAATTCCTGCGCGGACATAGCAAGGAAAGCGAATGTCAGGATCGGCTACCACAATCATAATTTCGAATTCAACCGGATCGACGGAAAATATATTTTGGACATCATAGCGGAAAACACCAATGACAATGTTATTCTTGAACTTGATGTGTTCTGGCTGGTTTATGCGGGAGTAGATCCGGTTGAATATATAAACAGGTGGGGCAAAAAAATCGAGCTGATCCACATGAAACAGATCAATGCGGATATGGCAAATGTGGATGCCGGGGACGGGATCATCGACATGAGGAAGATCAAAGAGGCTTCAAAATATGCCAGATATTTCATAGTCGAACACGAGGAATTTGACAAACCGGTATGGGACAGCATAAAGAACGATTATGATTATTTAAGCCGCATATGATGGCAAAAGACCGACCCTTCCTGCAATAATTTCCATTAATATATTAAAATTGACAATTTTTGATTCCAATGATATAATTATCGCGAAAAAATAACTACTGAGGGGTCGGTTTATGTTTATATCATTGGATAATCTGAAAATAATTAAGAAAAAAGATTCAGAGAATAACAGGGAATATGTATTCAGACTATTGCGTTATAATATTATGAGCCTCCGGATGCTTCCGGGCGAGGTAATAAAGGAAAGTGAAATAGCACAGCTGCTTAGTATCAGCAGAACTCCGGTTCACGAAGCTGTTTTAATGTTAAAGGAAAATTATCTTGTAGATGTCCTGCCGCAGAGCAGTTCGAAGGTTTCATTGGTGAATCTGGAAATGATGAGGGAGGGGTACTTTTTACGGAACGTGCTTGAACCTACGATAATTCGTCAGGTGGCCGGTACGGTTTCGCCGGAATTATTACGGCTTATGAAAGACAATCTGGAGAAACAGACGGAAATACTGTCTCATTCGGATGAGGTCGATGAGTATTTTGCATTGGATGACGAATTTCATGGGATGATATATGAGGCGGCAAATAAATCCCATATATGGAGTATGGTTAAAAATGTGTGTTCGGATTTTGATCGGGTCCGCCACATGGATACCATCCTGATGTCGGGAGACAGGAAGCAGTTCCGGGATGACCATAAAGTCCTGTACCAGTTTATGATGCTTGGAGTAGGTGCGCAGGACGACATCGAAAGCTTCTATGATAAGCATATTGGAGCCTATAAGAAGGATTTTAACAAAATGCTCTCGTTGTATCCGACTTATTTTACCATGTAACGCTGCGGTTTCATCCGGCGTTTTTCTGTAAAAGGCCGAATTAAATTAATATATCAGTTGTTTTGGAAGTTAATTAATAGTAGAATGTAGGTGTGAGGGAAGGCTTCTTCACACCTATTATTGTGCCGTTTATAATGGCATTATTGAAATATTAGAACATAGTGCAAGGAGAAAATCAGGATGCGAAGTCAGGAATTAAGAAAGGTAGCGCCGGAACTGGACCCTTTAAGATTAGGTACGGGCTGGAAGGTGGAAGACCTGTCAAAGCCGCAGATCATTATTGAAAGTACTTTCGGAGACAGTCATCCGGGCAGCGGACATTTATTGGAGCTGGTCGAGGAAGCAAGAGCGGCTATTAAGGAGGCGGGCGGATTCGGTGCCAGATATTTTACAACGGATATATGTGACGGGGAATCACAGGGACATGACGGGATTAACTATTCCCTGGTATCCAGGGATATGATTGCAAATATGATAGAGATCCATGCGAATGCCACGCCCTTTGACGGAGGGGTATTCATAGCAAGCTGCGACAAAGGTATGCCTGCCCATCTTATGGGGATCGGAAGAGTCAATATTCCATCTATAATGGTAACAGGAGGCGTTATGGATGCAGGCCCGGATCTGCTCACTCTTGAGCAGATCGGAAAGTATAACGCCATGTATGAGCGCGGCGAGATAACGGAAGAAAAGCTTACTTTTTACAAGCATAATGCTTGTCCTTCCTGCGGTGCCTGTTCCTTCATGGGGACTGCTTCCACCATGCAGATCATGGCGGAAGCACTGGGCCTTATGCTGCCGGGCAGTGCGCTGATGCCGGCAACCAGTCCGGATCTCAGGGAATTTGCAAGGAAAGCCGGCAGACAGGCCGTCTGGCTGGCCGAGCATGATTTAACCCCGGACAGGATTGTTACCCTGGATTCGTTTGAAAATGCAATCATGGTACATGCGGCCATCTCCGGCTCGACAAATTCCCTGCTGCATCTGCCTGCGATTGCGCATGAATTCGGCATTGAGATTAACTGTGATACCTTTGACCGTTTAAACCGGGGGGCACACTACCTGCTGAATATCCGTCCTGCCGGTGAATGGCCCGCACAATATTTCTACTATGCGGGCGGAGTTCCGACGATTATGGAGGAAATAAAGGAATTCCTTCATCTTGATGCCATGACGGTAACCGGCAGGACATTGGGTGAAAACCTGGAAGAATTAAAGAAAAACGGTTTTTATGATAAATGCGGTAAATATTTGAATACTGTCGGACTGAAACGGGAAGATATCATCCGTCCTTTCGATAAACCGTTCGGTAAGGACGGCAGCATTGCCATCCTGTATGGCAATCTCTGCCCGGAAGGTGCGGTGGTTAAGCATACTGTCGTTCCGAAGGAAATGTTTCAGGCGGTATTAAATGCAAGGCCGTTTGATTGTGAGGAGGATGCCATCCATGCCGTCCTGACACATGAAATTAAACCCGGTGATGCGGTCATTATCCGGTATGAGGGACCGAAAGGAAGCGGAATGCCGGAGATGTTCTATACAACGGAAGCGATCTCTTCCGATCAGGCACTCGGTTCCTCTATAGCATTACTGACCGACGGAAGGTTCTCCGGGGCATCAAAAGGACCTGCAATCGGACATATTTCTCCGGAAGCTGCGGATGGCGGCCCGATTGCCCTCGTAGAGGAGGGCGATTTGATCGAGATCGATATTCCCGGGAGGATTCTTAAGGTTGTCGGAATCCGTGGGGTTAAAATGACGGAAGCCGAAATCGCTGCAATATTTGCGGAAAGGAAAGCCCTTTGGCAGCCTAAACCGGCAAAGTACAAGAAAGGTGCGCTTAAGATATATTCGGAGCATGCCGTATCGCCGATGAAGGGCGGATATATGAAATAATGGACAAAAAGCAGGTATTTGCCGGCCTATTGCTGGCACTGACGGCCTTCATATGGGGCTCGGCCTTTGTGGCTCAAAGCCTCGGAATGAACTATGTTGGGCCTTTTACGTTTAATGCGGTACGTTCTTTGATCGGAGGGGCATTCCTCCTTCCTGTCATTTATCTGATGGACAGACAAAAGGGTAAAGAGAATATTAGGGGAAGAATGACATCCTCCGAAAAAAGCGTGCTTCTTAAAGGCGGGATATGCTGCGGCCTGGTTCTGACGGTATCCTCCTCCCTGCAGCAAGTCGGAATCAGGTATACTACAGTAGGAAAGGCCGGATTTATTACCGCGCTGTATATCGTTATCGTGCCGCTTCTTGGAATATTCCTGAAGAAAAGGGTACGGACGGCGGTCTGGGCAGGTGTGGTTCTTGCAACAGTCGGACTGTATCTCATCACGATGACGGAAGACCTGTCCATACGGAAGGGTGACTTCTATGTACTGCTGTGCGCCTTTTTCTTTTCCATACATATCCTGGTCATCGATTATTTTTCACCACTTACCGACGGTGTAAGACTGTCCTGCATACAGCTGTTTATTTGCGGAATTCTGAGCGGTATCCCTATGCTTCTGACAGAACGGCCGCAGATAAGCGCCGTTATAGCTTCCGGAATACCGATTCTGTATGCGGGCCTTTTGTCCAGCGGTATTGCCTATACCTTGCAGATCGTTGCACAGAAGCATATCAATCCTGTCATTGCATCTCTTATTTGCAGCCTGGAATCCGTATTTGCCGTTATATGCGGCTGGATTTTTCTTCGGCAAACCTTAAGCGTAAAAGAGCTTATCGGCTGTATCGTTGTCTTTGCGGCAATTATTCTGGCGCAGCTGCCGGAACGTAAAAAGACAGAATTCAAAAATGAACGGTAATCAATTTATGATTTTTTAAATCTCCGGATAGTTTACAATTCCGTAATTAACCGATATTATGACTCCGTAGAAAGGAAATTACGGGAGGTACGGAGAAGATGAGTCATTTTATAGAGTTAAGAAGAGTAATTAAGGAATATAAACTGGGTGAGAATTCCTTCCTTGCGGCAAATAATGTGGACTTTGCAATCGACAAGGGTGAATTTGTGGTGGTATTGGGCCCGAGCGGTGCCGGCAAGACTACGGTGCTGAATCTGCTGGGAGGAATGGATACCGCCACAAGCGGTGAAATCATAATCGACGGCAGGGATATTACCGGGTATAATGACCGGGAATTGACCAATTACCGCGCTACGGAAGTAGGATTTATTTTCCAGTTTTATAACCTGATACCGAGCTTAACGGTACGCGAAAACGTTGCACTGGTGAAAGAGGTGGTAAAAAAGGGGTTGGATGTGGATGAAGTACTGGAGTCGGTCGGATTGAAGGAACACAGATACCAGTTTCCTACCCAGATATCCGGAGGAGAACAGCAAAGAGTATCGATTGCAAGGGCATTATGCAAGAATCCCAAGCTGCTGCTGTGTGACGAGCCGACGGGGGCACTGGATTCTGATACGGGAGCGGTCATCCTGTCTTTGCTGCAGGATATGAGTCATAAGGAAGGCCGTACCGTCATTATCGTTACGCATAATGCCGCAGTTGCTGAAGCTGCGGATAAAGTAATCCGGTTAAAAAACGGCAAAGTGCAGGAGGTTGTCATGAATGAGAACCCCAAAGCGGTAAAAGAGGTGAACTGGTAATGTTGTTTAAGAAGATGCTGAGAGACTTAAAGAGACACAGGACGCAGTTTATTTCCATATTTCTTATGATTTTTATGGGTGTGTTCACATATACCGGACTGAATGCGGTAGGCCGGGGCATGAGCCAATCGGGCAGGGAGTTTTATAATGAAACAAATCTTGCGGATGCTTTCCTGTATGGCGGGAATTTTACGAAGGAAGAAGTGCGGCGGCTCGAACAGGAGGATTCCATAAGCAAAGCGGAGAGGCGGCTGAAAGTGGATGCCGCACTGGAATCGGATGCAAAGACTACGTTGCAGCTGAATTTTGTTGAAAGCAATCAGGTATCCTCGAATCATATTACGGAAGGGGAACCATTTCACCCTGACGGGAAAGGAATCTGGATAGACAGCTCTTTTGCGGAAGCAAATTCGTTAAAGGTCGGGGATACTATTGGTCTTACTGTACAGGGAAATGTCCTTTCTGAGACAATTAAGGGGTTCATTATGAATCCGGAATATGTTTATGCGGTAAAGGATGATAATGAGGTAATACCGAATCATGCCTGCTATGGTTATGCTTTCCTATCCGCAAAGGAATTCAATGCTTCCGGAGAGATACCTTTCAATGAAATCATAATGAAAACCGATGCCGATAAAGATGCGCTGGAAGAGATTAAGGATCGTGTATTCCAGTCAAAATATACGGTGCTCCTGATGAGAAAGGATCATCCAAGTGTAAGTATGTTTGAAAATGAAGTGAATCAAATGTATGGGTTTCAGGCGGTATTCCCGATCGTCTTTCTCCTGATCGCGGTCCTGACTACTTTAACTACCATGACAAGAATTACTATGAACCAAAGAACTCAAATCGGCACGTTAAAGGCGGTTGGATTTGCCAATCGCAGGGTACTCCTGCATTATACCGGCTATGGCGCATTTATCGGCGCACTGGGCGGAATATTGGGGCTGTTTGCCGGACCGCTGTTGCTGCCTCGTCTAATATTCAGCTTCCAGAAGACTTTCTATGCAATACCTGAATGGCAGGGCAGCATTGAACCGGAAGTATTCCTTGTAGCCGTTCTTTGTATGGCAGGCTGCGGATTAAGCGGTTATCTGGCCTGCCGGAAGGAGCTTCATGGTGCTGCGGCCGAGATATTAAGGCCAAAGGCGCCCAAGATCGGAAAACATACCGCATTGGAAAAGAGCAGATGTTGGAATTGTTTAACATTCGATTTTCAGTGGAACATAAGAGATTTATTAAGAAACAGAATACGCTCCTTAATAACCGTAATCGGGATCATAGGCTGTATGGCATTGATTATCTGTGCGCTTGGCATGCAGGATACGATTCGCAGCATAACAGATATATCCTATAGGGAGCTTAACGCTTATGAAGTTAAGGTGAGCCTGTCTGAAGATGTATCCGCGGAACAGATTCAGGAGCTGAAAGAGGATGGGAAGGTTCAGTTTATACAGGAAGGTGCAATTGAGCTGGATTTGGAAAACGGTAAGGAAAGCGCTATGATGACGGTTATCGGGACGGGTAACCATATCAGGCAGAAGGATACGGACAATCGGTTTACAAAGCTGCCGGAATCAGGAATTGCGGTAACAGAGAAATTTGCGGAACTCCACAGCCTGGCAGCAGGAGATATGCTGACCTGGAGGATATACGGTTCAAAGGATTGGGTTACCGGAAAGATTGCGATGATAATAAGCAATCCTATCAGTCAGGGCGCATTTATCAGTGAGAAAGCTTACAAAGGCTTAAAGCAGACCATGCTGCCTACGGCATTCGTCACGAATGAGGATGCCGGTAACTTTATCCGGGAGGAATTCGGTTCCGTACAGACAAGGGAAGAACTCATTAAATCCATAGACAGTTTATTGGAAACCACAAATGTCATAGTTGCGGTTCTGATTCTTGCTGCTGTTTTATTGGGAGCGGTAGTACTGTATAATCTGGGTGTGCTGTCTTTCAATGAAAGGGTCAGGGAGCTTACGACTCTGAAGGTATTAGGGTTTCAATATTCAAAGCTGCGGAGACTCCTGCAGATGCAGAATATATGGCTTACACTGGCAGGGACTCTTTTAGGCGTACCGGGAGGGTATCTGCTCTTATCCTATATGATGAAACTGATGGGGGACAGCTTCGACCTGCGTCCGCTTCTTACTGCTCTTTCCCTGGGAATCAGTATACTGGGTACCCTGCTGCTTTCCGTGGCGGTGAACTTCTTCCTGAGCCGGAGGCTGAAAACGATCGATATGGTAAGCGCGTTAAAGTCGGTGGAATAAAAGAATACTATTTAGGAATCGGGAATCCTAAAGTCATGGTTTTTATGTAAGCAATCAGATCCTTTTTGCCGTCCTCTGCGCTCTTTTTATTCTTTCCGATGAAAAGCAGCGTAGAGAGAAAACCGTGTGCGAAGGATCTAGCCAAAAAGGAGTCCGGTTCCACATTCAGATGCCTGGCGATATGTGCCTCGAACAAATCCATAAATTTCCCGGGATACGGTTCATATTTTGTACCTTCACAGCCTTCCATAAGGATAAGGAGAGGATTGCTGAGCAATATATCAAGGGGAAACAGCTGAGGCATTTCATTTAAGGTAAACTCACTGAAGTTCTTTTCCAGATAGTCCTTTGTGAGCTTCGGACCGGCGTGGAAGGCTGCTTCCTCATGTTCCTTAAGTATTTGATAGATTTTCTCGGGAGTATCCCCGATGATGGCTTCCAGGATCGCCTCTTTATTCTCAAAGTAGTTGTAAAGATTGCCGAGGGTGGTATGGGATTTGGACGCAATGGTCCGCATGGAAGAATTTTTAAAGCCCCGTTTTAAGAATTCTTTCTCTGCATTAGCGAGTATTTCCGCTCGAATTTCTTCTTTTTTGATCTGCATATGTGATCCTCTCCTTTTCCTGTCCGGACAGCATATGGTTTACCGTCATTCCGATACCGGTCAATACCCAGAAAACCGGAGAGGTTTGCAGGGAGGAATCGTTAAATAAACCGCTGACCAGATAACTGACGGCGGCAAGCATACACCCTAATCCGATAAGCACCGTATCATCCTTGCCGGTGGCGGTCTTGCTCTTTAAAACCCTGTGGTACAAACGAAATGACTGATATAAATATAGGAAACAAAAGCATAAGAAGGCAATTAATGAAAGCACGCCGGTCTGTATACCGATCATCAGGTACAGGTTATGGGGCTTTTCGATTAACGTATAAGGGGTTTTACAATTGTTTGCCTTACCGACATAATCCGATTGCGGGAAAACAACCGGGAAGGTATCCGGCCCGCTGCCGATGAGCAGATGATCCTTTAAAAGTGGAATTGACCTGGACCAGATGTAACCCCTTCCGGAAGCAATGTGCTCCAGATTCTCAAAGCCTGTTTTCTTAACATCGTCCAGCCTGTCCGGTTTTCCAAAATCGTTAAGATAAAGATAACCCTGATTGTTATCCTGATAGAATCTCCATATATTCCGGTTGATTTCCGCAGCCATAATTGTCTGATCCCCGGATTTTTCCTCATAAAATGTTATTTCGTTAAACGGTGCGGTATCTAATGTCTTCTTTTGCCTATCATATGTATTTGTTATATCCGCACCATTTCCATTACAGAAACGCAGCGCACTGCCATTCGTGGAATCAGGTGAGAGCAGAATAAACAGCTCTTCCCCTTTATACCTTATGTAAACCCTGTCCGGAAGGGTTTTAATTTCCTCCAGTGAATTCCTGTTCTCTTCTTTGTTGAATGACTGAAAGGTTGCTTTTATCTTTGTTAGAAAACGGAAGCCGCTTTGTGAATCAACAAGTATGAATAGGCAGAAACAACCCATTAATATGCCCAGTATCGGCTTCCAAAAAAGCTTTATTCTGTCATGGCAGAAATAACCCAGAATAAGAAAGGAAATGAAGAGCGAAACCAGACCGGTCCTGGAATAGGTCTTGAACTGCAAAAGGAACATCAATCCGATTAAAGCTGCGTAAGCGGCTTTTTCACGTTTACCCGGCCTGAACAGCATCATAACGGTAAACAGGGGAATCAGCATCGACAGATATACGCTGGCATAGTTTGAATTAAACAGGGTAAGTGAAACCGCATTGGTACTGCTTTGGTTTTGTACTGCTCCCATATATTGCTCCCGGTAACTGTCGGGAATGATAAGCTTTCCGAAAGCTTCTGATGTGATAAGGTCATGTCCGGCCATCTGGAACAGCCCGATGATACACATGAATACGGCAGATATCGTTACCGCTTTTATGACCGCCCTGATATCCGCCTGCGACTTCATTAATTGGTAAGAGTATAAGCACAGGATCATATAACCAAGAAGTATGAAGACACTTTCGAAGTGTGCATATCCTCCGGTAAAGGTACTTTGCCTGTCAACCGTGAACACCGAAGACAGCAGTATGAAAACGGAATAGAATCCTAACGGAATAAATAGCCTCATATTTTTGAAACTGCTGCGATACAAGAGATAATATATGATCAGTATAATTGCCGCGGCAATTGTTATAATCATGAAAAAATATCCTTTATAAAAGGAGAAGAAATCCGAAAGGATATCATAATCCGAATACCAGGGGTATTTGGAGAAACCGCAGGAGTACATAATTAATCTTGTGATAAACGGAAGAACTGCTATTGTAAGAATAACAGGAATCAGTAAATCGTTAAACTCTTTCTTTTTCTTCTTTCTTAGCATGATAGCAGTGCCTCCTTTTAATAATTGTCTTAGTTAACAACAGTCAGGATTATTTTATCGGAATATCCTCCGCAGGTTGCGGTAATTTCTGTGGTTCCTTCTTTAAGAGCTGCGACCGTACCGTTATATTCTACCGTAGCAACCGTAGGGTCACTGGATGTAAAGGTTACCGGTGCATAATAGGGTTCTATGATAAGATATGTGAATAAATTCGGATCAGCATACCCGAGGTGGTAGGGTATTACACAGGTTCCGCTCTCGTCCTTAAACACGGGGTCAAATCTGAATTCTTTAACCGGGATTTCAGCCACCGATACCTCAGCGGTTCCGACGGTAATTTTTTGTCCCTCATATTCGCAATATATGGTGACTGTGGTTGTTCCAAGCTTTAACCCCTTCATAACCGGATAAGGACTTCCATAATGGTTTTCTACGGTTAAGGATACGACGGATGGATCCGCAGATTCATAGGTATATTCTGCACTCCATGAATAGTTATCGATGGAGATCAAAGTGTAGGGATCGATAACCTGGTTTATACCAAGGGATACCTTTGTATAATCCGGATTAACGGAAGGCGGGATAACGGTTACGGTTACCTTGCCTAAGCTTCTTGTTTTTCCTTTATAGGTTTCTTTCACGGTAACAGTTGTTCCCCCGGCCTTTAAGCCGATCAGGCTGCCGTCTTTATCCAGCTTCACAATAGAAGGGTCTGCCGTATCGCCGGAATATTCTGCTTTAAAGTTCTGATACTGAATCGGTGAAACATACGCTGAAAATAAAGGTATGGCAATTTCCTTTGAGGACAGCTTGGAGCCTACGACGGAAACCGAATAGATACCAACCGTGACTGTTTTCCCCTTATACGTTTCTTTCACGGTAATTTTGGCACTGCCTTTTGCAACACCGGTGATCTTGCCGTGTTTGTCTACCGTAGCAACCTTTTTGTTGCCGGAAGAATAGCTATATTTTGCATTATCGTTAAAGTTGGCTATCCTGATATACTCGGGAGAACTTGAAATACCTACAGTTCCCTTACTTGCTATAAGCTTTGCTTTTGCTGCTGCTTCGGCTTTTGTTGTGGTATTAACAGCCGGCAGGCAGCTTAAAACGGCCGGTGCTACAAGACAGATACATAGCAAGACAGCAATCCTTTTGACAATACTCCTCATTTTTACCCCCATCCGCCTGTTGAAACAGGCTTACTATTTATTAACCGGACAATATATTCCAGTAGAATAATTATATTACGTATAGTGCTCACAGTCAAATGAAATACGGACATGAAAACAGTCAGGATCGATCATTCCCATCATTGTTTTCATGTCCGTTTCAGTTAACGATTATTTACTTTATTGAAAGTTTTCCTTTCATATTAATATGAGTCATAGTCAGCAACAGTAAGGATTAATTTATCGGAATATCCTCCGCAGGTTGCGGTAATTTCCGTAGTTCCTTCCTTAAGGGTTGTAACCTTGCCGTTATTATCTACTGTGGCAACCGAAGGATCACTGGATGTAAAGGTTACCGGAGTAGTTGCATTGTAGGGCTCCTTAATAAGATATACGGTCAAATTCGAATTATATTCATCATCACCGAGATAGTAGGTTGCCGTAAAAGCTCCGGTTTCATCCTTAAACCAGGAATCAAACCCGAATTGCGTAATCGGAATTTCGACTACCGATACCTCAGAGGTTCCAACGGTAATTTTTTGACCTTCAAATTCGCAATATATGGTGACTGTAGTGGTCCCGAGCTTTAATCCCTTCATGGCCAGATAAGCATATCCAAAGTCGTCTGTTTCCTGTGTAATAGATACGACGGTCGGATCTGCTGCTTCATAGGTAAATTTTGCATCCCAGGGATAGTTGTCTATGTAGATCAAGGTGTATGGATCGGAAACCTGGTTAATACCAAGAGTTACCTTTGCATAATCCGGATTAACGGCAGGCGGGTTAACGGTTACGGTTAACTTGCCTAAACTCCTGGTTTTTCCTTTATAGGCTTCTTTCACGGTAACAGTTGTTTTTCCGGCTTTCAAACCGATCAGATTGCCGTTTTTATCCAGCTTCACAATAGAAGGGTCTGCCGAATCGCCGGAATATTTCGCTTTGAAGTTCTGATACTGAATCGGCGGGAAATAAGCAGAAAACATAGATATACTAATTTCCTTTGTTGACAGCTTGGAATTTGCTACGGAAACCGAATAGGTACCGACCGTAACGGTTTTCCCTTTATACGCTTCTTTTACGGTAATTTTAGCGCTGCCTTTTGCAACACCGGTAATCTTGCCGTATTTGTCTACCGTAGCAACCTTTTTGTTGCTGGAAGTATAGGTATATTTTGCACTATCATTAAAATTAGTTATCCAGATATATTCGGGAGAACTTGCAATACCTACGGTTCCTTTGCTGACTTCAAGTTTTGCTTTTGGTGCTTTTGCTGCTGCCTCGGCCTTTACTGCGGTGTTCACTGCAGGCAGGCAATTTAAAACAGTCGGTGCTATGAGACAGATGCACAATAAGACAGCAATTCTTTTGACAATCTTCTTCATATTTATACCCATTGCATAACATAGCTGCATGCAGATATGTTACTGCCACAAATAAAAAGGGTTGAAAGAATCCATATGTGGCATCCTTTCTCTAATTATATTTTCTTTCAACCTTCCCGATATGCTGCAGCCAATAAACGGCAGCATATTTCAGTAAAATTATTATAGTACCAATAATAACTACAGTCAATGCCCCTAATGTAATAATTACCAAAGTTTTTTGTAATTTTTACAGCCAGTACCAATCAGTCTGAGGAGCCCTCCTCTTCGGCCATCCGGTAACCGATTCCAAGTTCGGTGTATATATATTGAGGATCAGCCGGATTGCGTTCTATTTTCCGGCGGATATTGGCCATATTGACCCGAAGGATCTGGTTATCCTTCAGGGCAAAGGGACCCCATATTTCTTCTATGATATAATCATAGGTCAGTACTTTCCCCGCACTTTGCGCCAGCAGGGATACCAGCTTATATTCTATTTGAGTGAGATGGATTTCTTCATTTGATACTGTAACGATTCTCTTTTCAAAGTTAATTTCCAGCTCCTTATGACAGTATTTTTTTAACGGCAGCCCGTTGCCTGCTTCAGATCTGATATTATGCCGTAAGGCGGTACGTATCCTTGCCAAAAGCTCTGAGGTACCGAACGGCTTGGTGATATAATCGTCGGCGCCTGCGTCAAGTGCCTGTACCTTTACGTCTTCGTCGATTCTGGCGGATACCACGATCACAGGAAGACCGGACCATTTTCGTACCTCCTTTAATACTTCCATGCCATCCATATCCGGCAGTCCCAGGTCCAGCAGTACGACATCGGGACAGTGAGAGGGGATTAACGAAAGTGCATCCTTGCCTAAGCCGCATTTGATTACTTTATAATCATTTGCTGCTAACGTCATGGCGATAAAATTACAGATAGCCAGTTCATCTTCAATTACTAAAACAGACGGTTTATTATTCATTCGGGTATTTTACACATCCTTTCCTGTCATAGTGCTTTGGTTCTGTCTTCCTTTAACGGCAGTGTAAATGTAAAAACAGCTCCGCCGCCGTCCCTGTTTCTAACGGACATTGCACCGCCATGTGCTTTTATAATGGTTTTGCAGATGGATAAGCCGATACCGATACCTTTCATTGCGTCACTGCTCTGGTTGCCGGTATGCGGGTAACCGTCAAATATGGCTTCCATACGGTCCTCACGGATTCCTATCCCGCGGTCGGCAATATGGAATTCAATGTATTTCTCATCCTTTATGGCCGTCAATTCGACCGGGCTGATGCTTTCCGAGTGTTTTAACGCATTTTCCACCAGGTTTATAATGACCTGTTCAATCAAGGTGGCATCCATAGGAACCATAATAAATTCGTCCGGCACCTTTACTTCTATCTGTGCCTTGGGGTATCTCTTTTTTATACGCATGATTACCTCGGCTACTACCTCTTCAAGCGGTTCCGTCGTTTTATTGACGGCAGAGCTGCCGGCCCGGATTCTGGTTACGGTAAGGAGGTTTTCAACCATATGCAGCAGCCAGTTCGAATCCTCATAGATGTAACTGATCATCTTGTCCTTTTCCTCTTCCGACAGGTATTGCTTATTCTTCATCAGGGTTTCACTGGCGCCGATCATTCCGGTCAGAGGTGTTCTGAGATCGTGTGATACCGCCCGCAGCAGGTTCGCCCGCATTTTCTCCTTCTCCGTTTCGATCAGAATCAGCTGCTGGGAATCGGATAAGTGCTGCCTTTCGATAGAGATTGCCACATGGGATACCATCAGGTTGAGGCAGATGATGTCGTTTTCTTCTATCGGTTTTTGATTCACGCAGTAGATACCGATTACACCCCATATGGCATCGTGTGCGATAAGAGGAAGATAGATGCAGCTGGATTCTCCGCAGAAATCGGTCCCGACTCCGGCCGGCTTTCTGTTCTCGAATACCCAGTGTGCGATAAATTTCTCGTGCCGCGAATTCATGATTTTATCATGTGAAGGGCTGCGGCTGCGGAGCATTCCTTTATCACCGGACTGCGGAGACTTCAGATAAAAAATAGCGGAGCTGTCCGTAAATTGTGATATATAGTCCAAAGTTAAGTCAATAATATAGGTAAGCCCGTTTGTAGACAGCAGCTTCGTATTGATTTCATTCAGCATTTGATTCAGCAGCCTTGTCCTTTCCTCACGTTCATATGCCAGTTTGGCCTGCTGCTTAATGTGTGCCGTCATAGTGCTTGTGATTATCGATACGGCAAGCATACAGATAAAGGTAACCGGATAGCCGCTTAATGAAAAATCCAGTTTATTATACGGAAAGGTAAAAAAATAGTTCACACTGATAATAGCAGATACAGATGTCAGGATACCCCAGAAATATCCTGTTGTAAGCCTGGATACCAGAAAAACCGACAGAAAGTATATGATGGACGCACTGGAATTGTTATCTGTCAGCCTTATAAAAAACTGAGAGCTTAAGGTAGCAAAAAGGAATAAAAAAAATGTTGTAATGCAATTTTTTACTGTTACATTAATAGACGAAGCTGTCATATGCGCTTATTGCCTCCTGTTTGAGTAATTATACTGTTGCTGTTCACACCCCTGCCAAAAGCAGCAGTGATGTGAACAATAACACGCTTTGCGATGCACACAAAACGCAAAGACGGCGTTTTGGTGCGGCAATTCTCCGGTTTTTTGTGACTTTCGCTTTGCTACACTCACAAAAAACCCGTCGCGTATACAGGCTGTGAACAGTAACATTATACTACATATTCTGCGCCAAGGTATAGTCCTGTTGTATAAAAAATATGTTAAGATCATCAGTTAATATTGATATTGCAAAAAATTCGTGTTAATATTCATTAGTACGATTAATTGGGAAATAAAGATATTAGGAGGAAATGTTATGACGATCTCTTTGGGTACTTTTCTGCATCAGTTAACATCCAATCCGGCCTTGTTTATTACGGTATTACTTACCTTGGGGGTAGTTCTTGTAAACGGCTGGACTGATGCACCCAATGCTATTGCTACCTGTGTTTCTACTCGTGCTATGAATCCGAAAAAAGCGATTATTATGGCGGCAGTTTTTAATTTTCTGGGTGTACTTGTAATGACATGTGTAAATGCTACGGTTGCAGAGACCATATATAATATGGCGGATTTCGGCGGCGATTCAAAGAATTCCCTGGTAGCACTATGTGCCGCATTATTTGCCATTGTTATCTGGGCAACGGCAGCGTGGGCATTTGGTATCCCGACCAGTGAGAGCCATGCTTTGATAGCAGGCGTTTCAGGTGCCGCAATTGCATTGCAGGGCGGTTTTTCCGGTATTAACGGGAGTGAATGGATTAAGGTTATCTATGGACTGTTTACCTCTACGATAATGGGATTTGGCATCAGTTTTGCAGCTGTGCGTCTGATAGAGCTTATATGCAAAAGGATGGATAAGCGTAAGACAGTGCCGTTTTTTCAAAAGGCACAGATTTTTGGCGGTGCGGCTATGGCATTTATGCATGGTGCGCAGGACGGACAGAAGTTCATGGGCGTATTTATGCTGGGCGTATTTCTTGCCAACGGACAAAGTGATGTCAACAATTTTGTGATTCCCATATGGCTGATGGTACTTTGTTCCGCAGTGATGGCACTTGGAACCTCTATCGGCGGTTACCGTATCATTAAGACGGTAGGGATGGGAATGGTAAAATTGGAAACCTATCAGGGCTTTGCTGCCGATGCGGCTGCCGTGATCAGTCTGATGATATCATCCTTTACCGGTATTCCGGTTAGTACTACCCACACAAAGACAACGGCGATCATGGGTGTCGGAGCCTCAAAGAGACTTTCTTCCGTGAATTGGAGTATTGTAAATGAAATGATAGCGGCTTGGATTTTAACATTTCCGGGATGCGGTGTGGTAGGATATCTGATGGCTTATTTATTCATGAGAATTTTTTAATAAATATCATATAAATATTATAATTCACTAATTGTATCGAATTAAGGAAAGGGAAGACAGGTTGAAAAACGGGTTATTTCAACTATAAATTGATGTAGTCCTCAACCTGCGGGAAAGAGGTTGATATGAAAAACGGTAAAGATTATAATTATTTCAAAGCTTTTGTTGAGTTATCCAGATTTTCACTGAGTTCAGCCGAGATTTTAAATAAAACACTGCATGAATTTGATATCAGGACGATGGACAGTAAGATCCAGGAGATGCATAACATTGAACATTCTGCCGATATAGCGAAGCATGACCTGTTAAACAGGCTTGTGAAGGAGTTCCTTCCTCCGATCGAAAGAGAGGATATCACGAGCATTTCTCAAAAAATTGATGATGTGACCGATGCGATAGAGGACGTTTTAATATGTATTAATATATTTAACGTTCAAACAATCCGTCCGGAGATTTTACAGTTTACGCAACTAATTGTAGATTGCTGCAAGTCTATGGATGTGGCACTGGCTGAGTTTGAGAATTTTAAAAAGTCGAAACGTCTTCATTCGGAGATTATTGAAATAAACCGCCTGGAGGAAGAAGGGGATGCGCTGTACGTAAGTGAAGTGCGTAATCTTTATAAGACCTCTAGGGATCCGATCGAATTAATGGTTTGGACAGAGATATTCAACCGTTTGGAGAAATGCTGCGATGCTTGCGAAGATGTTGCTGATGATATTGAAAATATTGTGATGAAGAATTCATAAGAGGGACCGGTGACAGACATGTCGGTAATTCGAAAGATGAGTCCGGGAAGGTTTATCGTTCTTGGATTTGCATTTGTTATATTGCTGGGAGCAACATTGCTAGTCCTTCCCGCCTCGCATAATGAGGGCATCGATGTTTCATTTATCGATGCACTGTTTACATCAACAAGTGCCGTATGCGTAACGGGCCTGATTACGGTGGACACCGCTGATACCTATAACGCTTTCGGGCAGCTGGTTATTGCCCTGCTGATCCAGACAGGCGGGCTGGGATTTGCTTCCATTGGTGTCGGTGTAATGGTGATAGCAAGAAAAAAAGTGAGCTTTAAGGATCGGCTGATAATAAAGGAAGCGTTGAATCTGGATTCCATGAAAGGAATCGTGCGGATGGTTAAGGCTATCTTAATTATCACGTTGTGTTTTGAAGGTACGGGTGCTATCTTAAGCTTTATTGCATTTTCAAAGGAGTATCCGGTGCCGAAGGCATTGGGAATCAGTCTGTTTCATGCCGTTTCGGCTTTTAACAATGCAGGCTTTGATATCCTGGGCGGTTTTAAGAGCTTGCTGGATTATAAGGATAATGTACTGATTAACCTTGTAACCTGCGGGTTGATCATATTTGGCGGTTTGGGGTTTATCGTAATTAAGGAAATCATCAGTAAACATTCCTTCAAGAAGCTAAGCTTACATTCAAAGGTAGTAATTACGATGACTCTTGCATTACTGGCTTTCGGAACGGTAATACTTAAATTAACGGAAGATATCAGCTGGCTTGGGGCGTTCTTTTACAGTACTTCCTCCAGAACGGCGGGTTTCGCCTCCTTTCCGTTAAGCGGCTTTACGAATGCAGGGCTTTTCACGGTAATTATATTGATGTTTATCGGTGCTTCCCCCGGATCAACGGGCGGAGGTATTAAGACTACTACCACCTATACGTTAATCAAAAGTACTTACAGTGTGGTAACGAACCAGCATTGCAATACATTTAAGAGAAAGATACCGGCTGAGGTTATCAAGAAGGCATTCATCATTGTATTCCTTGCCTCTCTGGTAGTTTATCTGGATACCTTTTTGATAAGCATGATGCAGCCTCAGTTTACTTTTATCCAGGTGCTTTTTGAGGTAGTATCGGCATTCGGTACGGTTGGTTTATCTACGGGTATTACACCGGATCTTTCCGTGTTCAGTAAGGCGCTCATTATTTTAACAATGTTTATAGGTCGTTTAGGGCCTCTGACGATAGCCACCATATGGTCATACAAGCCATTGTCAAGTGTAAGCTATTCTGAGGAAACCCTTACTATCGGTTGAGGAGGATTGTTATGCTACAGCATAAACCAAGTATTGAATATGGAGTTATCGGACTGGGCCGGTTCGGCTTTGCCCTGGCTAAAACGCTTGCGGATGCCGGGAAAGAGGTACTGGTAATAGATAACAGTGAAGCTAAGATTAAGCAGATAAGGCATTTGACTGAGAATGCGTTTGTCGTAGGGCCGCTTGATAAGGAAAGTCTCGAGGATGCCGGTATTCAGAACTGCGGCACGGTGATTGTATGCATCGGTGAGCAGGTTGATGTCAGCATTCTGACTACTCTTACTGTTATCAGTATGGGGGTTCCTAGGGTAATTGCCAAGGCCTTCAGCTATGAGCAGGGCCTTATTCTTGAGAAGATAGGAGCCGAAGTAATTTATCCTGAAAACGATATGGCAATCCGTCTTGCCAATAAGCTGATATCCTCCAGCTCTATGGATTATATCGAGTTAAAGGGCGGAATCGTCATATCCGAATTTAAGCTTCCGGCTAAAATTGCGGATCAGACGGTCATTCAGTTGGATCTCCGTGCAAAGTACAAGCTAAATATCATTGCAATCGAGCATGAAGGGTCTACCACGACAGATATCACCCCGGATTATGTATTAAGGGAAAATGACAGGATGGTAGTTGTAGGAAAAAGTGAAAACATCAAGAGATTTGAAACATTTTTATCACGTTAGGCAGATAACTTTACGTTTTCTGCCTGCATATATACATTAAGATTGGAGTTTGAATGAAATTTGAAAAACAAAAGGCTTTTATCGTACGTTTTGCGTATATAGCTTTAATATTAGGAATTGCATATGTAAGTATAAAATATTTACTGCCTTTGCTGATGCCGTTTGTCATCGGTTTGATTGTTGCCGCATTATTAAGACGGATTATTGATGCAATTGCTCAAAAAGCACATATCAAGCGGGCTTTTGTTTCGATTTTTATTCTTCTTATCTTTTACAGTGTTATAGCTTTATTAACTATTTACATCAGTGCCAACGTATTCTATTTCTTAAAGGATATTTTTAACAGGCTTCCTGCTATCTATACGGAGGTGGCCAATTCCATAGAACCGGCGCTGGAGGATGAAACCAGGAATATCTTGCTGCAATTCCCTGAAATCGAGGTCTATCTGGAGGATATATTCAACAGCATCAGTAATTCTATCTTCTCAGTGATTACCACCGCTTCCACTACGGTGGTAGGGACAATCACGGGATTTGCCGGGCGGGTACCGTCCATATTGATTAATTTCCTGTTTACAATCGTATCCTCCTTCTTCTTTACCATAGATTATCACCGGATTGCAGGCTTTGTAATGCGGCAATTCCCGAAGGACAGAAGGGAAATGATATTGAAGCTGAAGGATAATGTTATCGGAACACTGGGCAAGTTTATTAAGGCGTATGCTACCTTGATAATAATTACCTTTGCGGAATTATCGGTTGGATTTCTGATCCTCCGGATCCCCAATCCTTTTTTGATAGCCGGAATCGTTGCGTTTGTCGATATCCTGCCGATACTAGGAACAGGCGCGGTTTTACTGCCGTGGACAATTATAGCCTTTATCTTCGGCAATAATCCGATGGCAATCGGTATCCTGATCCTGTATATCATTGTCACAATCGTACGGCAGACCCTGGAACCAAAGGTAGTCGGCCAGCAGATCGGACTTCATCCGGTGGTGACCCTGCTTTGCATTTTTGCCGGAGCACAGCTGCTTGGTGTTGTGGGACTGCTTCTGTTCCCTATCACCGCAACAATTTTGAAAAAAATGAATGACGAAGGAACCATCCACCTGTTTAAGTAAAGTATTTTATTTTTACTATACTATTCCAGGGACGGTTACTGACAGAAATCCCGTTGATGGGATGCCGTTTTGAAAAGCCAGTCTCAGTTTACTGGCAATTCTAAGGTCTCTTCGTTCGCTTGGGACAATCAGCATGCGCAAGAACTCCTCAAGGGATAACAGGGAAACCTACACAGTAGCTTCCCCTGTTATCCCTTTCGTCAAACACTTGCGCTCGTGCGATTTGTCGCACGTCTGATTTCACCGCTCTCTCAGATACCTAAGAATTGCACGTAAACTT
>JAEWSD010000092.1 GCA_023398615.1 Bacillota bacterium | reverse complement strand
GGATTTGCTCTTAATAAAGAAAGGAGAAGTATTGACTTATGGGTAAACTGTACAAGGAGGTAAAAAGAGTAATAGCCGTATTGCTGGCAAGTGTTATGGTACTACCCGCCATACCGTTTGCAGGGGGTGAAACAGCAGTACAAGCGGCAGGTACGAAAGATGTCATTTATGATTACGAAAGCGATGCCGGTGCGGAGAGCTTTGACGGCAGCAAGGCCGGAAAAGAAGCGGCGGCTTTTACGGGAAGTACGGATTGGGGAACAGATCAGGTGAGCTTTGTTGTAACCGACAGCTTTGGCGGAAGCAGTCTGGAACCGGATTCCAAGCTGTCCTTTGATCTGAAATTACCTGGGGGAACAACCTTTAACGGTGTTTTAAAGGCTCAAGGGGTCGCAAAGATGGGAGATTCCTGGAGCTGGACGCAATGTGACGCGATTCCCGAGCTGAATATCGGGGATTTCCAGCCTACTGCGGACGGGAATCTGGGTACAACCGTGACCTTTGATTTCTCCGCAGCGACCATTTATGATGCTTCCGGCAATGGCAGTCCTTACGGCAGCTATACGGGGAGCAGGGCTTTGAAGGAAGTGATCCTGAATGTAATCGGGTACGGCTGTAATTTAAACAGTGCGGTCTATTGTGACAATATTACACTGGAATCCGGTACTTCCGGGCCGACGGATACAATTCTTTATCAGAATGACTTTGAATCTGAGACCTCGGCAGTTGACTTTGGGGGGAGTAAAGCGCTGCGCAGATCACTGGCACTTACGGGCAGTTCTTCCTGGGAAGATACGGGTACCGCCTTCGAGATTACGGAAAGCTTTACCGGTGTTAGTGTTACAACGGGTTCCGCAATCTCGTGCAAGCTAAAGCTGCCGTCTGGAACGGCCTTTCCGGGCGGTATAAAGGTCCGCGGAGTTGTCCAGTTGGATGATGCCTGGTTATGGGTGCAGAGTAATACCATACCGGAATTGAAAGAAACGGATTTCAAGGCAGCAAACGGTGTTTTGGAAGCAGAGGTAACCATTCCGTTTTCAGATGCTACCTGCTATGGAGCTGCGGAGACTCCTTTCACGGATTACGACGGAGCGAAGGCATTAAAGAGAATTAACATAGGGATTTTCGGCAACAATTGTACTTTAAACTCGGATATCTATCTGGATGACCTTAAGCTGACCGCTTCGTCCGGCGGAGAGGAACCGCCGACGGTTTCTCCTTACATCATTGATTTTGATACCGTTACCGGAAGCTGGGCCGCGGAAGCAGGCTACCAGTATACCGGGGATACGGTGATTGCCTCCGGATATCCGGAGATAAACGGCAGCAGGACCCTTTCGGTCGGGCTGGATTACTCAAAGGATTCTTCCTACAGCTGGAGCGAAGCAAAGGTGAAATGTTACCTGCCGGAAGCGAGGAATTTATACGGGTATAATAATTTATCGATGGATCTGTACTATAATCCGGCCGGCAGGCAAAAAGGTTCGTTTAAGCTGAAGGTGTATACGAATTATGCAAACGGAAGCATACTTGATAAGAATGTAGACGTACCGGCAGGCATACCGGCCGCCGGCGGCCTGTACAAGTCAAAAGTAAGCATTGATTTCGTAGGGGAAAACAGTACGATTGACGGCATGACGATCGGATTTGTCGGTGTAAACACAGACTATACGGGAAATATTTATCTGGACAACCTTACCTTCGCAGGATTAACAAAGCCGGATGGCTATGTTGACAGCACGATAGCTTTGCAGCCTCAGGCAAGAATAGAGGTCTCCGGTAACAGTGTCTCCGGTGTTGCGGCAAATACGGCAATCAATCTGGCAGACGATGAGGCGGAGGAATATGTGTCTGATCTCTATGCATATCTGGAGGCATTGGGCAAGACGGATTCCGTTATCTTTGGACACCAGAACGATATCCATCATAAAACCGGAAGCAGAGGGAGCGGATTTACGAATTCAGATACCAAAGACGTGACGGGATCCATATCCGGTGTGGTCGGCATTGATGCGTTATCGTTAACCGGCAACGAATTGGGAAGCTGGGATCAGACCCAGGCCGAGCGAGTCGATGCATGTGCCCGGATGACGAAAGAAGCTGCGGATCAGGGTGCAATCATTACCCTTTCGGCGCATATGCCGAATTTTGAAGTAATCAGAAACCGGATTATAAATGCGGAGCCCGGCTCCTCCAATCAGGAAAAAGTAGGCTACCTGTCCGACGGCTCCATTAACTTTTCAGGTTATACACCGGGAACACTTACCGGAAATATTGTTGAAAGAATTATACCGGGCGGTGATCTGAATGATTTGTACAACGCTTATCTGGATCTGATCGCACAGTATGCCGACGCCTGTGCACAGTATGATATCCCTATTATGTTCCGGCCCTTCCACGAGAATACCGGAAGCTGGTTCTGGTGGGGTGCAGCCTTTTGCGATGCGGAGGAATATAAGACCTTATACCGTTATACCGTAGATTATTTAAGAGATACAAAGAATATCCATAATATACTGTATGTTTACGGACCGAGCAGCGAAGCGGAAAGCGCGGCGGAGTACGCAAAGAGATATCCGGGTGATGATTACGTGGATATGGTTGGCTTTGATATGTATCACAGCAGTCCGGCAGCCGATGATGGCTTTTTCGCCAATTTTGCGGCGGAGGTTCAGGTAGTGGAGGACTTTGCCGATGCACATGGCAAGCTGTTTGCCGTAACGGAAACCGGCGTGGCAAATGGTTCCAATGCATTATTAAAGAGCGGAAATGAGGTAAAGGACTGGTATAACCAAGTACTGGATGTGGTTTCCGCTTCCGAAGCTTCTTATTTCCTGTTATGGGCGAACTTTGGAGAAAGCAGCGGTTTCTATACACCGTATGTAATCTCCAGGAATCCGGACGGTACCCTGCACGGACATGAAATGCTGGACAACTTTATCGATTTCTACAATGACGGCCGTTCCGTATTTGCAAATGAAATGGGTGATTATAAAGCACTGGTGACTGCGACCATACCAAACGATGAAAGCGGATATTTCTATTCTCCCGCATCGGGAAGCAGGGTACTTGCACCCACGGTCTTATCGGCATTCGTGGATGCCGATGATCCTTCCAAGTCAGTTAGCTACCGCATCACAAATGCGGCGGGAAGCAAGCTTTATGAAGCGGATATCACCGCTGCCGCCGGAACGGATCTGGCAGGAGGCAGAGTGGATATCCGGATCACACAAAATATCCTCAATATAATTGGAAAGCAAAGCGCCGCGGTAACCCTGGCAATTGGCGGAAAAGATATCTGTACGATTAATATAAAGTTTAATATGGAAGCTCCTGCAACAGACCCATTGATGGTAGATGATTTCGAGAGCTACTACGGAGAAACCGGACAGTTGACGGTTAGCTGGACCGCTCAGAAGGGCACCGGCAATATAAGTGACCCAAGATTAACCTCGGCCGTCGGCAATTATAACAGGAAAACCGGCGATTATGGCCTGGCATTGAACATGCGGTTAATCAGCGGCGGCTATATCGGTATAACAAAGGACATGAAGGGTGTGGACTGGTCTTCGGCCAATGCCCTGCAATTCTGGACAAAACCGGACGGCAAGAACCAGAAGGTGGTAATCCAGATTACATCGGGAAGCAATGTATTTGAAGTTTATCTCAATGAATATCCGGACTACACGGATAAAACAGATACAATGCTGGTGACGGTACCGTTCACCGCATTTACCGGAAGGGATAATGCCGCGGCAGTGTTTGATGCCTCTAATATTGCGAGTATCGGATTATGGGTCAATGCGATAGGTACGGAAGGCTTTCCTCTGGATTCGACAATCTATTATGATGATATCAAAGCGGTTGCGAGTTCGGTCTCCGGTGTTACCTTTACGAAGCTCACCGAGGAATCCCCCGGCGGTTCCAACTCCGGGAGCAATCCGAGTACGCCGGAGGTTACTCCGGGGGATGATTCCCAGGGACAGGATATTGTTATCTCGGAGGCTAGTACGGTTGTAACGGGGCCAAAGGATAAAAGCAATGAAGTACTGTCCGCACTGATTCGTTCTCTGGTATCTTCCGTTGTCAATCAGGAATATATTGCGATCGAGGTAACCTCCTCCGTGCCGGAGCAAGCTGCCGCCCGGATTCGGGTGAGCGGCCTTGCGGGTGTGAAGCCCGGCGATATCGTGTATCTGTATGTTTATAATAAAGAAACCGGTATGCTGGAACGCTTAAACAGAACGAAATATACGGTGGGTGAGGACGGATATATCGATATAACGGTAACGGACGGGCTGCAATATGTCATATTAAAGGAAGAGGTTAAAGGAGAAAAGGTCCTTACGCGCGCAGACCAAACGGCGGTGCGGCAAACGGCAAAAGTAGGAACAGGAAAAAAGAGTAAGCTGTCCGTTACGATAAAAGAGGAATTTAAGAAATACGCAAAGGTTTCCTACCGGTCAAACAATCCGGATATCGTTAAGGTATCCGGGGACGGAACTATTACGGGGCAAAAGAAAGGCAAGGCAAAGATAACGGTAACCGTAAGCTTCGGAAGATCCGTAAGGAGAATTACGGTAACGGTAACTGTAAGCTAAATCAGAACTCCGTAACCCTTAAAATTTTATAGTATTGTCAGCAGGAAGGGGCTGTTTCAAAAATAGCCCCTTCCTGTTTTATTATGCTTATTATGCCGTTTTTATATTGCTTCCGGACTTATAAAGTTATATAATTCTAATAACTGGTTATCATGTGGTTGGCAGGAGGTTATTTTAACATTTGAAAGGCTGGAATGGAATAATGATAAGGGAAATTGAGGAGAAGGATTTAGCGGGGCTGCTTAAGCTGTATACACAGCTGCATGATAATAGTCTGCCGGAAGAGAATGAGGAGTTAATCAAACTGTGGAAGCAAATATTGAATGACAAAAACCATCATATTATCGTTGCGGAAGAGGACGGCAGAATAATTTCCTCATGCGTAGCGGTAATCATACCGAATTTAACGCACAGACAAAGACCGTATGCCTTGATAGAAAATGTTATCACGGATGAGAATTACAGGAAGAAGGGGCTGGCAACGGCCTGTTTGAATTACGCGAAAGAACTTGCTCAAAAAGAGAATTGCTATAAATTAATGCTGCTGACCGGGTCTAAGCTTACCGGTACCCTCGGGTTTTATGAACAGGCGGGCTATAACCGGAACGATAAAACCGCATTTATACAATGGATTGAATAGTAAGCCGGTACTCTGTAAGAGCACTGGCGGCACAGGAGGAAATGGAATGGAAGAGAATATACTGTCCGGCGGTATCGAAGAGCTTAAGAAGGTAAGGAGCAAACTATCGGAACTAAGCGGATACAGAGAGAACAATCATATCCTGACGGCAGAAGAGGCAAAACTGAATAAGAATATAATAAACCGGGAGAAGGCAATCAATGAGGAGATCATCGGCACGGTCAGGAAACGTAAGGAGGAAATAGAGGATACTTATGAAGAGCAGGTCAATGAGACCCGGTCCAGAATAAAAAAAGTACTCGACAGAAAGGAAAAGTCAAAAAATACAAAGATTTCCGAACGCATCGAATCGGAAACGGCACAGCTTCGTGAGGAGTATGACCGTTTGAAGCTGGAAGGGAAAACGGTCTTAAAACAGGATCAGGTTCCGTCCTTTTACAATACCGGGCTTTATTATGCGTTATATATGCCGAAAGGGATTGGAGATATTATTGTCATCGGCATAGTGCTTTTACTGGTTCTGCTTGTGATTCCCTGTTCTGTATACTTTCTGGTACTTCAGGATAAGGGGATGATTTATCTTGCATTGGTTTATTTTATAACCGTGATCCTTTTCGGCGGAGCCTACATGCTTATTGATAGTAATACGAAAGAAAAGCACGGAGCCTCCATACGTAAGGTGCGTGAAATACGTGACAGGCTTGCTGCGAATAAAAGGAAGAGAAACAGGATAAGGAATCGGATTCTGAATGATAAGGATGAAAGCACATACGGCCTGGATGAATATGATAAGGAATTACAGGAGCTGGACGGCGGCGTGAATGCGATTTTGGAACAAAGAAAGGATGCTTTGGAGGTCTTTGAGAATACCACACGTTTTGTAATCGGGGAAGAGATCAAGCTAAGACATCAGGAAGAATTAAACAAACTGAAAGCGGAGTATGACAGGGTTTGCACCGAGGTCAAAAAGACGGAAGGGAATATAACTGTCTTATCAATGGAAATTGCACGTAACTATGAGGTATATCTGGGGAAGGAGTTTATGTCCGTCGACAGAATCGATCAATTGATCGAGACGATGACGGAAAATCATTTCACTACGGTTTCAGATGCTGTTGCCCGCCTGAAACAGGAGAAAAGCTAACGATGCCAAGTGTCCGGCTTTCCGGATTCCAGCACTGACGCGCTGCCACCTTTGTGACGGTTTTTTCTGCGCGTCATGCCATCCAAAGCCGAATTTCTTTCTATTCCTTATGCCGTAACCTGTATATGCAGTAGCTTATTCCGGTGCAGATATAGTCGGCAAGTATCATGACAACGTTAAGCCGGGTAGTTTGCAGCAGCATATGATCAAGCATTCCGGAGAAATTCACGATACCGGTAATAAAGATATCGCCTACCGGAGGCAATGCCTTATCCACACCGGCGCCCGGAAGCAGCGGGCCTTCCCCGAGAGTAATATAACCGATATGGGCGGATTTCCCCAGAGATGCATCAATTGCAATGACAAGCGCATTATGATGGTTTTGATAAATTTGATTCATAGTCTCACTTAAATTCTTTGCATGTACGGGCTGGTCCAGGGTTCCATACAGTATGATATTCTGTGGCTGCAGCTTGGATAACTTATAGCCGATGATCGGCCCGAGACAGTCGCCGGTTGCGCGGTCCGATCCGATACACAGGAATACAAGCTGACGGTTCCTGAAGCTTTTTCTTTGAATCATATCATGTAATGTCTTGCTGAATTCATGCACAGAATAACGATCCTTTGTATTAAAATAATATAGCTTTCTTTCGACCTCTAATTCTTTATTCATGAAACCTCCTGTAATACTCGCATTAATACATCCATATTCTGTAATAGCCAAAGTATTACCCCGATTGAAAATAATAGTCCGATTATGGGAATAAAGTTCAAGCCAATATTCTTCAAGAAGAAAGAAATTTCCTTTATAGAAAGCGGATTTTTAAGGAAAAAACAGAAAAAGAGATAAAAGAAAGGCGAAAGGGGTAGTATTAAAAACTTAATAAAAACAAATCAAAGTTCTGATTTGACATAAAAATTACCCTTGTTATGTTACGATAACAAAAGATATGGCAGGCATTGCCTGTCTGCGGTTATTGTTAGGAGGGGTAAAGAAGAATGGAAAGTGCGGACAGCAGGGCGGATTACACAAGTAACGGAAATATAAAAATGCCTAAAAACATTAGACAGATCGGAAGCATCAGGGACCACAGCAAAACCATCTATGTGGAAGACTATGTAATGACTTATATAAAACAGCTTTCGGCAATCGATTATACCGGCTGCAAGGTGGCGGTGCTGCTTGGTTACTATATCAGAACGGAAGACGGCAAGAATCTGTTTATAAAAGGTGCGGTAGAGATGAAGAACCCGGATATTAACAACGGTACCGCCCTTTCGGATGAAGGCTGGACAAGTGTATATGAGAATATAAAAAAATATTTTTTCGATGTGGAAATTATAGGCTGGGCTTTGATCGGGCCGGAATTTTTCCTTGATAACGGCGACAAGGTGCAAAAAATACATACGGACAATTTCCAGGGTCCGGACAAGGCATTGCTTAAGATGGACAGTATGGAGAAAGAGGAAGCCTTTTACTTGTACGATAACGGCCAGCTGGTAAAACAATCCGGATACTACATATATTACGAAAAGAACGAAGAAATGCAGAATTATATGGTGGAGAATAAGGAAACCGTCACCGAAGAAAGAAGCTATGACGACCGGACCATCAGGAAGATCAGGAATATTATCAAGGAGAAGAAGGAACCCAAGGATAACAGGAACATTATACGTCTGTTATATGCCGCAAGTGCTATGCTGACGATTATTGTACTCATTATCGCGGCGGCCATGCTGAATAATTACGGCCAGCTAAAGAATATGGAGACGGCCATAAACGCAATATCGAAAAGCCTTGCTTTGAATCAGACGGCGGATTCAGATCTTCCCGGAAATACTGGAAATACCGGAGGGGAGGATGTAACAGATCCGCTCCGTCTGGCGGAAAATGACAGTGACAGCACAGGCGGAAGCACTGATGATGCTGCGGACGGTAAAGAGGATGGCAGCGGCGGCAATAAGCAGACAGGTACTGCCGCACCGGAGAATGATACTTCCGAAGAAGGGGCGGACAGAACCTCCGAAGATAATAATGAAGAGGAAGGAACAATGGAGGTGGAGACCGTATCAGGAAATATTTCTGCCGGCAAGGATTCGGAAAACCAGCCGGCACAAACTGACGATGTTTCTTCGGACAGTAACAGCAAACCGAAGAATACTGCGAAGGATAATACTTCAAAGGCCGCGGATACTTCCAAAAGCAGTACGGCGGATAAGCCGAAGACTACCGTAAAGAATTCCGATACCGCAAAAGACACGAAGAAAGATGAGCAGCCGGATTCAAAGGCGGCGTCGGCCGAGACAAAATACTATGTTGTGAAGGCAGGAGATTCTTTGGCCGGAATCTGTTTGCACTTATACAATTCGATCGATTACATGGATGCTGTCATGAAATTAAATGGCATTGAGGATGAGAATAAAATATATGCAGGACAAAAATTAATCATGCCATAAACTACGACAAGACAGGAAGCTTTCAGCCGGCGTATTCTTACTTCCGGTTTGAAGGCTTCTTTTATGCGGCCAGGCGGAATTGTTTCAATTGGATTATACAAAAGAAAAATTCTTCTGATTTAATTTGCAAATAGATAGTGTCAATACCGTAAAAATAAGTTATAATTGATTTTGATACAGATACATAAGCGGCTAATCTGTATAATGATAACAGAGGAGAAATCAGGTCATAGATATGGAAAAACGCGAACTCAGAAGCTTTGAGATAAGGAAAAGAAAATATAAACGCAGAATTCTGATACTGTCAATTCTGTTGATACTTCTGGCAATTACAATAGCAGCCATTTTTATATATCGTTTGATGAACAGGAATTATATTGCTTTCCAGGTAGTAAATACGACGGAAAGGAACGACAGCAATTCGGCCAGGTACCTAAGCTACGGGTCGGGTGTATTAAGATACAGCCGGGATGGTGCGATGGCGATGGACGGAGCAGGTACACTTCTGTGGAACGGTACCTATGAAATGAACGATCCTATCGTTGACGTTTGCGACAAGTATGTTTCGGTTAGTGACAGGGGCTATGAAACCGTGCAGATATTTAACGGGGAAGGCGGTATGGCAACCGTTAATGTCCATAATCCGATTATTAAGACAGAAATTGCAAACCAGGGTGTAGTCGCGGTGCTCATGGACGGTACGGATATGAACCTTATCGAGCTGTACAGTGCTGACGGAGACTTTTTAGCGGAGATCAAAACGGTAACGGCGCAGGACGGCTATCCGATCGATATGACCCTGTCGGATGACGGACGGAAAATGGTTACGAGCTATGTATCCGTCAACAATGGAAAGATACAAAATAAGGTAACCTTCTTTAATTTTGGTGAGGTCGGACAAAATTTTGAATCCCGGGTCGTTGCCTACGAGGATTACAAACAGACTCTGGTTCCCAATGTGCAGTTTATCAATAAAGATACGGTATGTGTTTTTGGGGATAATAAATTTGATATTTATAACATGAAAGAAATTCCGGAATTGGTGTCCGGCGTGAGCCTGCCTTCCGAAGTGAAAAGTTTATTTTACAGCAGCAGCTATATTGGCTTTGTGCTGAAGAATGAGAAAGGGGAGAAGCAGGACAGAATTCTGGTTTACGATTTATTAGGAAATGTGAAGCTTGATAAAGCAATGGATATAGAGAATGCCAGGAGCACTTTATCGGAGGACGAGCTTATCATGTACAACGACACGGAATGGGAAATATGGAGATTGAACGGCAGAGTAAAGCTGCGCTATACATTTGAAAGTAATATATCATATGTGCTGCCTGTGAACAACCTTGATCTATACGTTGTTGTCGATGATCATAGCATGAATGAGGTAAAACTCCTGGAAAAGAAGAAGAACCTGGAATAATAAGGAGGTAAAAGGGTGAATTGGTTAGAAGCCGCTGTTATCATAATACTGGCCGGTTGTGCGATATACGGAAGATGGAAAGGATTTATAAGGACAGTATTTGCATTATTTTCAACTATCATAGCATTATCCCTGACGATGTGGGTCAGTCCGACGGTTAGCAGGGAAGTGCAAAAGAACGAGAAAATCATGACATATGTGACGGAAAAGGTGTCAAAGGTAATCAAACCGGAGAAAAAGAACAGGGAAATATCAGAACAGGTGAACTATATCGGGAAGCTTCCTCTTCCCAAGGCGATGAAGAATTCATTGATCGAAAATAATAATACGGAAGTGTATACTGCTATGGCAGTTAAAAGCTTTCAGGATTATATCAGCGGGTCGATAGCACGTATGATCATAAATGCAGGAGTTTTTCTTATCATAATGATTGTTGTCCTGATCAGTATGGCAATTCTTTGCGAGGCTCTGGATATTATCAGTAAGCTTCCGCTTATTAACGGACTGAACAAAACGGCCGGACTGTTTGCCGGACTTTTGCAGGGAATCGTTATCGTATGGATCGGCTGTATCGCATTAACGGTGCTTAGCGGGACTAAACTTGGTGAGGCAGTTTTTAACCTGATCAATGGAAGCACATTTTTAAGCCTTATATATGATAATAACCTGTTTCTGAAATTTATTACCAATCTGGGTGCTACTTTATTCTGATGCCGATTGTAATTTCCGGCATTGTAGTGTATACTAAATGTAATTTGGGCTGAACTGATATATTAATCTCAGGACAGGAACTGTCCAGACAGAAACGGTCCGGATTACTAACCATAGCAGTAGAAAGAGGAGCAAAAGAATGAACGAGGTATTAGAAGAAATCAGTAAAATGGGCCTTGTACCCGTTGTTAAGCTGGATTCTGCCGCAGATGCAGAACCCTTGGCGAAAGCACTTTGCGAAGGCGGTCTTCCATGTGCTGAAGTGACCTTTCGGACTGATGCGGCAGAGGAAGCCATTCGTATCATGACATCAAAGTATCCGGATATGCTGATTGGCGCAGGTACCGTATTAACAACCGAACAGGTAGACAGGGCGGCTGATGCAGGTGCTAAATTTATCGTTAGTCCGGGATTAAATCCAAAAATCGTTAAGTATTGTATTGACAAGGGCATTCCGATTACGCCGGGTACTTCCAACCCGAGCGATGTTGAACAGGCAATTGAATTAGGGCTTGAGGTGGTAAAATTCTTTCCGGCGGAAGCAGCCGGGGGGTTAAATATGATCAAGTCTATGGCGGCGCCTTACACAAATATGAAATTCATGCCAACCGGCGGGATTAGTACAAAAAACATGATTTCTTACCTGGATTTCCCCAAGATTATAGCCTGCGGCGGAAGCTGGATGGTAAGTGATTCATTGATTCAGGCGGGGGAGTTTGACAGGATCAGAGAATTAACCAGGGAAGCGGTTGCGCTGATGCTGGGATTTGAGCTTCGTCACGTCGGAATTAATGCACCGGATGAAACGGAAGCGGATAACATAGCGGCTTCCTTTGAAAAGCTGTTCGGATTCGCCAGGAATGCCGGTAATGGTTCCGTATTTGCAGGAACGGCAATTGAGGTTATGAAGAAACCTTACCTCGGAGCAAACGGTCATATCGCCATTCAGACCAATTATATAAAAAGAGCTGTTTATCATCTTGAAAAGCAGGGCTTTACTCTGGACATGGATACGGTAAAATACGATAAAAACGGCAGTATGGCAGCGGTTTACTTTAAGGATGAGATCGGCGGCTTTGCCATTCATTTAGTACAAAGGAAATAAGTTTCTGTTTGAAGCAAGGAGGTCTTATGTTATTTAAAAATGACGAAAAGAAAGAATTTGACGCACTGGCTTTCGGAGAAGTGCTGCTCAGATTATCTTCTCCCATAAATGAGAGAATGGCTACCGGTGCAGTGTTTGAAAAGAGAGCGGGCGGCGCGGAGCTTAATGTGGTGTCCGGTATATCACTGCTGGGACTTCATACCGGAATTATATCAAAGCTCCCAAAGAATGAACTGAGTACCTATGTTAAAAATAATATCCGTTTCTGCGGTGTCAGCGATGAATGGCTTATCTATGATGAGACGCCGGAAGCGAGGCTTGGCATCTACTACTATGAACACGGGGTATATCCAAGAAAGCCTACGGTTGTTTATGACAGAAAGCGTGCATCGATTAACAGTATAAATATAGATGATATTCCGGAGAGTGTTTACCATTCTGCCAGATTATTTCATACCAGCGGTATATCTCTGGCGCTTTCCGAACAGACCCGTTCTGCGGCAGAGGAACTGATCAAGCGGTTCAAGGCGGCAGGTGCGGCTATCTCCTTTGATGTGAATTTCAGAGCGAATCTGTGGAGTGAGGAAGAAGCAAAGACCTATATCGAACGTATCCTGCCATATGTTGATATCCTGTTCATTTCTGAGGAAACCTCGCGCCGAACCTTTGGCAAAACGGGTGAATTAACCGATATCCTGAAAGCATTTGCAAAGGAATATGATATCTCCGTGCTTGCATCTACGGAACGCAAAATTATCAGTCCGAAGAAGCATACCTTCGGTTCCACGATATATAACGCCAAGGAAGACAGAATCTATAAAGAGGCTCCTTATGAGAATATCGAAGTGGTGGATCGGATTGGCAGCGGGGATGCTTATGTTTCAGGTGTGCTTTACGGTCTCCTGGCTTGCCGGGACTGTCAGAAGGCATTGGAGTACGGGAATGCTGCAAGCGCCGTAAAAAATACGGTATTGGGCGATCTGCCATCCTCCGACAGGACGGAAATTGACCGGATTATTGCGGCACATCACAGTACCGGATTCCAAAGCGAAATGAACCGTTAAACGGGTTGCCTTTATGAACGTCCGTATTATAAAAATGAATGCCCTTACTGTGATGTAATATGTAATACATGCATTATAATGTATATATTATGCAGATATGTGGATATTATATATAAGAAAACAGACATGTGATGAATTATAAGGGTTTGTCACATGTCTTTCTATATACAGGGAAATTTACAGTATATTATAAAATGTGACTTGCCCACGTGTATCACAAAACGGCGAAAAAAGGGTTAGAAAAAGCTCTAAAAAGTTCTAAAAAAGTGTTGACAAAATATTACCTAAGTGGTAAAATAATTTTTGCTGACGCGGTAACAGGAGCTCGGCAAATTAAGCATTCCGGCGTGAAAATATGCCGAAAGATGCAATCAGAACCTTGATAACTGAACAGTGAAACAACCCTGAAAATTCTAAAAAAATTTTCATGTAAAGATAAGAACATTTGATGGAGAAATCCTTCAGATGTGA
>JAEWSD010000044.1 GCA_023398615.1 Bacillota bacterium | reverse complement strand
GGAAGAGTTTCAAATCGGCAGGGGTGATCTGGTCATAACAAACGAATATATTTATGCTCCCTATTTTTCCGGATTGAATCTATCCTGTGATGTGCTCTTTCAAGAAAGATATGGTTCGGGTGAGCCTTCTGATGAAATGGCAGAGGCGATGTATAAGGAAATCAGGGGAGATTATAAACGTATTATTGCCATTGGCGGAGGAACTATAATTGATATCAGTAAAATCTTTGCTCTGAAGGAGGTAACGCCAATTCTGGACCTTTTTGACGGAAAGCTGGAGATTGTAAAGGACAAGGAATTAGTTCTCGTACCGACAACCTGCGGTACGGGAAGCGAGGTGACGAATATCGCAATCCTGGCGCTTAACAGCAGAAATACAAAAAAGGGGCTTGCATTAGATGAAATGTATGCCGATAGTGCGGTATTAATTCCGGAGCTGCTAAGCAGCCTTCCTTATCGTTTCTTTGCCACCAGTTCGATTGATGCTCTGATACATGCAGTGGAATCCGCTCTGTCTCCAAAAGGGGATGATATGACGAGACTTTTCAGTTATAAGGCGATAGAAACGATTTTGACCGGTTATCAGGCAATTGCATCCGGCGGCCCGGAGGCAAGAATACCGCTGCTGGAGGATTTTCTTATGGCAAGCACTTATGCCGGTATTGCCTTTAGTAATGCAGGCTGCGCTGCCGTACACGCCCTCAGCTATCCGCTGGGAGCGAAATACCACGTGGCGCATGGAGAAGCAAATTACGCAATATTTACCGGAGTCCTTAAGAATTACATGGAGATAAAGCCATACGGAGAGATTGAAAAACTGAATCAATTTATAGCGGATATTCTGGAGTGCGAGGTATCGGTTGTATACAATGAGCTTGAAAAGCTGCTGAATCATCTGCTTCAGAAGAAAAAGCTGAGTGATTACGGCGTAACGGAGCAGGAATTAACGGAGTTTACGGAATCGGTTATGATCAATCAGGGCCGCCTGATGGCGAATAACTTTGCGGAGCTGGATGCAAAAAGAGTTTACAAAATTTATAAAGAACTTTATTAATTTGTGAAATATGGGAGGAATTCAATTATGATGACGAAAGAAGAGTACATAGCAAGTCTGAGAAAGCAAAAGCCGGTGGTTTACATGTTCGGGGAAAGGGTTGGCAATACCGTGGATCATCCGGTTATAAAGCCTTCCATGAATTCTGTGGCAATGACCTACGAGATGGCAGGGAAGCCGGAATATGAAGCGCTTATGACGGCGGTTTCCAGTCTTACCGGCAACAAAATCAACCGCTTTAATCATATTCATCAATCGCAGGAGGACCTTGTCAGGAAAGTAAAGATGCAAAGGCAGCTGGGGCAGACTACGGCCTCCTGCTTCCAAAGATGCGTCGGCATGGATGCGGCAAATGCGGTATATAGTACCACTTATGAGATAGATAAAGCGTATCATACCCATTATTTTGATAATTTTATTAAATTCTGGACTATGGTACAGGAGAAAGACCTGACGGTGGACGGGGCGATGACGGACCCGAAGGGAAACAGGGGGTTAGCTCCTTCAGCGCAGGAGGATGCGGACCTGTACCTTCGTATCGTGGAAAGAAACTCCGACGGGATTGTGGTTCGTGGTGCCAAAGCGCATCAGACCGGTATGATCAATTCCCATGAAGTATTGGTCATGCCTACCATCTCAATGAAACCGGAGGACAGGGATTATGCTGTATCCTTTGCGGTACCTGTTGATACAAAGGGAATCTTCATGATATATGGCCGCCAGTCCTGTGACACAAGAAAATTGGAAAAGGATGCAGATGTAGATTTAGGTAATAGTCAGTATGGCGGGCATGAAGCATTGGTTATCTTTGATGATGTATTTGTTCCGAATGAAAGAATTTTTATGAATGGTGAGACGGAATTCTCCGGTATGCTTGTGGAGCGCTTTGCTTCCTACCACAGACAGAGCTACGGCGGCTGTAAGGTGGGTGTAGGGGACGTATTGATCGGTGCTTCCGCTTTGGCGGCTGATTATAATGGTGCGGCGAAAGCTTCGCATATCAAGGACAAGCTGATCGAAATGACACATTTAAATGAGACGCTGTATGCCTGCGGTATTGCCTGTTCTGCGGAAGGAGTCAGGACAGAGTCCGGCAATTACTTTGTTGATACCCTGCTGGCAAATGTATGTAAGCAAAATGTTACAAGATTTCCCTATGAGATTGCGAGACTTGCCGAAGATATTGCGGGGGGACTTATGGTTACTATGCCTTCGGAGGCAGATTTTAAAAGCGAAACCTTGAAGCCTTATCTTGAAAAATACCTGCAGGGAGTAGCGGGTGTACCTACTCTGGACCGCGTTCGGGTATTAAGGCTGATTGAGAATATAACTCTGGGAGCCGCAGCGGTCGGTTACCGTACGGAATCCCTGCATGGGGCCGGTTCTCCGCAGGCTCAGAGAATTATGATTGCCAGACAGGGGAATATTGAGGGGAAAAAAGTGCTTGCCAAAAGAATCTGCGGTATAAAGGAAGCTTAGGATATGGAGCGTATGCCAATACAAAAATTAGAAGAATTATTGAATCAGCGGCAGATATGCCAGGGCTCCCGGGTGAGAATTACGGAAATGAGTGAGAATAAGGTGGTTGTGAGGCTGGAGGGGACCTGTGCGGGATGTCCTGGAGTACGTATAACCCTTGAAGATGTCATTGAAGCGGCGGTAAAGGAGCTGATTCCCTCGATAAATGAAGTGATTCTTGACAGCTCCTGTGATGAGGAAATGCTGGCTCTTGCGAAACGGCTTATGGGACATAGGCGGATAAATTGAAGATTATGAAGTTAGTAGACAGATTCGATGATATAAGGAGAAGAGAAAGCAATGGATTATAACCAGTATTATGAAGAACATTGTCTTAGTGCTGCCGATGCTGTGAAATATATCAAGAGCGGTGACCGGGTTGTGATCGGTCATGCGGCCGGTGAACCGCAGGAGCTTATCAGGGCTATGACGGACAGGCAGGAGGAGCTTCAGAATGTGGAAATTGTACATATGGTCAGTGTCGGAAAGGCAGAATACTGCACACCGGAGGCACAAGGGCATTTTAAACATAATGCCATCTTTGTCGGAGGACAGACCAGAAAAGCCATAGAAGAAGGAAGGGGGGATTTTACTCCGTGCTTTTTCTATGAGGTACCGGCCTTATTCAAAAAGGAGCTGCCGGTGGATGTTGCGTTGATCCAGGTAAGCAGGCCCGATAAAAACGGGTATGTGAGCCTTGGGATATCCGTGGATTATACAAAGACCGCAGCTGAGAATGCCAGACTGGTAATAGCCCAGGTGAATGAAACAATGCCTAAAACGATGGGTGACAGCTTTTTGCATGTCAAAGAGATTAACTTCTTTGTGAAACATACGGAGCCGCTGATTGAATTAACACGTTCAAAGCTGACGCAGGAAGAGCTTCAGATCGGAAGGTATTGTGCGCAGCTCATCCCGGACGGGGCAACACTGCAGCTTGGAATAGGCTCACTGCCGGATGCTGTGCTTATGTCTTTGAAGGGTAAGAAGGACTTGGGAATACACAGCGAAATGTTTTCCGATGGGGTAATGAACCTGGTAAGGGAAGGAGTAATCAATAACAGCAAAAAAAGTCTGCATCCGGGAAAAATTGTGGCCACTTTTATCATGGGAAGCAAGGAATTGTATGATTTTATTGATGAAAATCCGCTAATATATATGGCTCCGGTAGATTATGTAAATGATCCGTATGTGATCGGGCAGAATGATAATCTGATCTCGATCAATTCCTGTGTACAGGTGGATTTACAGGGACAGGTATGCTCCGAAAGCATAGGCATAAAGCAAATCAGCGGGGTTGGCGGCCAGATGGATTTTATCCGGGGCGCCAGTATCTCAAAGGGCGGGAAAGCGATTCTTGCTATCAGCTCAACAGCCCGCGGCGGACAGTTGAGCAAGATTGTTCCGAAGTTGGATGAAGGTGCTGCCATTACAACCAGCAGAAATGACGTGGATTATATTGTAACAGAGTTTGGCATTGCAAAATTAAAAGGGAAAACACTGCGCGAGAGGGGAAAAGCCCTTATTAATATAGCGCATCCAAGGTTTAAAGACGAATTAATATCGGAATGGGAGAAAAGATTTAAGACAACTTATTAGGAAAGGAAAAGAGGTTGAAAGAAAATATAATAAGAGAAAGGTATGCCACATATGGATTCTTTCAACCTTTTTATTTGTGGCAATAACATATCTGCACGCAGATATGTTATACAATGGGTGTAAACATGAATCATGTATATGTAATTGGTGCCTGTCGGACAGCAATAGGGTCATTTTTGGGAACTCTTAAGAGTACACCGGCCGTAGAGCTTGGAAGGCTGTGTCTGAGTGAAACCTTAAAAAGAGCGGGAGTATCTCCAAAGCAGGTTGATCAGGTGATATTGGGTAATGTATTACAGGCGGGGCAGGGTCAGAATCCGGCCAGGCAGGTTGCCGTCCATGCGGGCCTGCCCCTGGAGACAGCAGCCTTTACCGTGAATAAAGTATGCGGCTCGGGACTTGCCTCCATAGCACTGGCTGCTACGGCCATTAAGGCGGGAGAGGCGCAGTGTATCGCTGCGGGCGGCTTTGAGAGCATGTCCAATGCGCCGTATTTGCTTATGAATACCAGACAGGGACAGCGTATGGGGAACGGTACAACGGTAGACAGCATGATTAATGAAGGCTTATGGGACGCCTTTCATGACTATCATATGGGAATCACAGCGGAAAATGTGGCGGAGCTTTATCGGATCACCAGAGAAGAGCAGGATGAATTTGCCTTAGAGTCCCAGAGCAAAGCAATCACGGCAGCGAAATCAGGCAGATTCAAAGAAGAAATTGTTCCGGTAATGCTTAAGCAAAAAAAGGGGGAAGACCTCATTTTTTCCGAAGATGAATATATACGCTTTGATGCCTCACGGGAGAAGCTTGAAGGTCTGAAGCCGGCCTTTAAAAAAGGCGGAACAGTAACCGCGGGCAATGCCTCCGGAATCAATGACGCAGCCTCCACCTTGCTGGTGGTATCAGAAGAATTTGTTAAGAAAAACGGCTTAAAGCCTTTGGCCCGGATTGTATGCAGTGCATCCTGTGGGGTGGACCCGAAGCTCATGGGGATTGGGCCGGTACCTACGATTCTCTCTGCACTTGGTAAAGCAGGAAAACAAATTGAGGACATTGATTTGTTTGAACTGAATGAGGCTTTTGCGGTGCAATCTCTTGCGGTAATCCGTGAGCTTGGGATTCCAGGGGACAGGGTGAACGTGAATGGCGGAGCTATTGCTCTGGGCCATCCGATCGGAGCTTCCGGGGCACGAATTACCGCAACCTTATTATATGAGCTGAAAAGAAGAAATAAAAGGTACGGTATTTCTGCTTTGTGCATCGGAGGAGGAATGGGAGAAGCGATGGTATTTGAAAGAGATTCATTATGTCAATAGGAGGCGATTATGGACGAGAGGAATATTAAACTTGATATTTCCGGACAGATAGCCACTGTCACGATATCCAGGCCGGAGCAGCTCAATGCACTTAACCTTAAGATGCTTGAGGAACTAAGCGGCTGTCTTTATGAAATCAACGGGCATGAGGATATCCGGTGTGTTATTGTTACCGGAGAGGGTGAAAAGGCTTTTGCGGCAGGTGCCGATACCAAGGTTATGGAGTCTTATAATTCCTTTGACGGAGCTGTTTTTTCCCAAAAAGGAAATGATGTGTTTCTAAAGCTTCAGCACATGCCGATGCCTGTGATTGCGGTAGTGAACGGTTATGCCCTGGGCGGCGGCCTGGAACTTGCACTCAGCTGTGATATCCGGCTCGCCCACGAAACCGCGGTATTTGGAATGCCGGAGGTAACATTAGGAATTATGCCCGGCTGGGGCGGTACCCAGAGGCTGCAAAGAGCTGTTGGCTATTCCAAAGCAGCAGAGCTGATCTTTACAGGAAAACGCATCAGCGCAAGGGAAGCCCTGCAACTTGGAATAATCAGTGAAATCTATCCGGCCGGTGAATTAATGAACAGAGCATACGAGCTTGCGCAGGTAATAAGCGCAAATGCGCCGCTGGGTATAAGAAACGCAAAGAAATCAATGAATCTGGGAGCGCAGATGGATATAGGCACAGCCGTTGGGACGGAAGCACAATATTTTGGAATGCTATTCTCTTCAGAGGACCGGCAGGAAGGCCTGTCAGCCTTTCGTGACCGGAAGAAGCAGCCTCAGTATAAAAACAGGTAAGGACATGTTACCGTCTAAAATTGTGAGTTTGCGGCAGAATGGAGGTTTATATGAAAAAAATATTTATTGTAGGTGCGGGTACGATGGGTGCCTCGATTGCCCAGGTCTTTGCGTCCATGGAATGGAAGACAGTGCTTTGTGACACGGACCTTGAATTTGCTAAAAAGGGTAAAGCAAAAATAGAAGCTGGTCTTGAGAGGCTTTGCCAAAAGCAAAAGCTTAAGGAAGAAGAAAAACTGCGGATACTTGACCGGATAATCCCTTCGGACAATCTGGAGGATGCCGCCGGCTGCATGCTTGCATTGGAGGCTGTCTATGAAAATCTGTCTGCGAAGCAGGATATTTTTAAGCAGCTAGAGCAGATTGTTGCGGAAGATACCATACTGGCTACCAACACCTCTTCGATCTCAATTACGGAAATAGCAGGCTGCCTCGTGGACAAATCCAGATTGGTGGGAATGCACTTTTTTAATCCCGCGTCTGTGATGCAGCTTGTGGAGGTGATTGGAGGTGCGCATTCAAGGGAAGAAACGGTGGAAAGGGTGGTAGAGATTGCCAGAGAAATCGGAAAGGTTCCGGTTAAGGCAAAGGAAAGCGCAGGCTTTATCGTCAACCGCATTCTGATACCGATGATTAATGAAGCTGCCGGTGTTCTGGCGGAAGGAATTGCCAGTGCGCAAGACATTGATACAGCCATGAAGCTGGGGGCCTCTCATCCTATGGGACCGTTGGCACTGGCAGATCTTATCGGTAATGATGTGGTGCTGGCGATTATGGAAGTGATTTATAAGGAAACAGCCGATTCAAAATACAGGCCGCATACTCTGCTAAAGAAAATGGTCCGTGCCGGCTGGCTGGGTAAAAAATCAGGAAAGGGCTTTTATACATACTAATTATCGATGATAAGTGATACAGACGGAGGAGGATGAAAACTTCTCTGTCGGCTTTTTAATTGGGCCTAATAAAACCGCATGCTCTTAAGGCCATTTCCGCCAGTTGACTTTGTTATATAATTGTGATAAAATTTTATACAAAAGCATAACAAAACATATAAGCATGATCAGTATACCATCTTACATAATAATTTTCTCTGATCAGTGATTATAGCATATACCGCTTTGGCAGTGTTTTTTGTGAATGCGGTGCGGCTATTTTTAAATACGGCGGAAGGAGCAGCAGGCATGATTAATAAGAAGGCAAAACCGTTATATTTTATAATTAAAGAGGACATTAAAGAGAAAATACAAAACGGACTATATAAATTAGGTGATATACTTCCTACGGAAAGCAGCCTATGTGAGGAATATAAATCGAGCCGTGTAACGATCAGAAGAGCAATCAATGAATTGATACAGGAGAATGTCTTAGAGAGAGGCTTTGGTATGACGGCAAGAGTGAGAAGTTCACCCGTACCAAGAAGTCTCAATCATCTGGGCGGGCTGCATGAAGAGCTGACAAAAGCAGGTATCATGTGCTTTTCTTATATATTGAATTCGGAAGTGGTAAAAGTGGATGACATTTTATCAGAAAGGATGAATCTGCCTGTCGGCAGCGAATTATACAGTATTGAAAGGCTGCGTTACGCAAACAGTAATCCTTTATGTTACCAGAAAATATACCTGACGGCTGCATTATGTCCTGACCTGGACGTTAAGAAGCTGGCTAAAGTATCTCTTTATGAAACCCTGGAAAAGGATTATGGCCTTAAAATATCTCATGCCAAACAGACAATCCAGGCCTGTATGGCTAATTATAAGATAGCGGCTTTACTGGAGTTAAATGATCTCACCTGTATGCTCAAGGTGAAAAGAACGTCATATTTGGATACGAATGAATGTATCGAATACTCGGAAAGCCATTATGTATCTGACCGCTATGAACTGTCAATGACCTTGAACAGATAGTTATGAAAAACGGATTTAACACTTTGAACAGTAATGGAGGAACGGATGAGGAACTATTTGATAATAGACATAGGAACCAGTTCATTACGTGTCGCAATTATCAATGCCAAGCTTGAGATTATAAATTCCAGGGTGCTGAAACGGAGTGCTCAGGCATGCTTTGATGCGGAAGAGGAATGGAAGAAAATATATCAAATGATGAAAGAGGTTGTGCAATCCGAATCTGCCGATATTGCGGGAATATCCGTTTCTTCTCTTTTAGGCTGGGTTGGCACGGATGAATCAGGGAATGCAGTAACTCCCTGTTATTCCTATATGCATCAATTTAAAGAAGAGTGTGAGGAGTTTAAAGAAAAATACACGGATGATATCATATATCCTGTCAGCGGCCGGTGCATCAGTTCCGAATTGTCCGCATTTATCATACTGCATTTGAAGAATAGGCAAAGTGATATTTATGAAAAAATGAGTAAAATGATATCGCTGAAGGACTTTGTTAATATGAAAATCACCGGAACGGCGGCAATCGATCATACAAGTGCATGCTACACCATGCTGTACGATTTAAAAAAACAGGACTGGAGCCAGGAAATACTTGATTATGTCGGATTGGACAGAACAAAGCTGGCTAAGCTGATTCGCCCCTATGAAATCCTCGGAAGGGTAAAAGCTGGTATTGCTCAAGAGCTGGGAATCTCCCAAAATACACCGGTTGCGGCGGGAAGTGTTGACGGGTCAACGGGCATTTTGGGTGCGGGAGCAATTGAAATGGGATCAGCGGTAAGCGTTATGGGAACAACGGATGTGTTCTTTATGGTGAAGGATGAATTGGTTTTTGATAAAAACAGATCATTAATCATTAATCCACATGTCTTTCCCGGATTGTGGCTGGTTGGGGGCCCTATGGGGATGTACGGAGGGACCCTGGAATGGCTGCTAAAAAACATTATGAATCAAAGCCTGGACATGATACAGATGAATGAAAGAGCAGCATTGGTGCCGGCCGGCAGCGGGGGTGTTATTTTTATACCGACCCTTGCCGGAGAAAGAACGCCATTCTGGCTTCCCTCGATGAGAGGAACGATCCTTGGGCTTGAACACAAACATAAAGCGGAAAATCTGTTTCGTGCTGTCATGGAGTCAAACGGATATACAATAAGGCGTATGGCAGAGCTGGGGCAGGCTGCCGGAATTCGATTTAACAGGGTCATCGCAATCGGGGGCGGATCAAAAAGTGATCTTTGGCTGCAGATAAAAGCTGATATTATGGGAGTGGATTTTGAGCGGTCTGCCATAGAAGAGGCGTCAATGACCGGTGCGTGCCTTCTTATTATGCTCGCAACAGGGATGAAGGCAGATCATATTCAAAAGATGGCAGAGAAGAAAACCTTTTATTCGCGGGAAAAAATAAAAGAAAGCTATGATGTATTCTATAAGAAATATATGGAAGTGCATGATAAAGCTTGCGGATTGTATTTATAAACATGTAATTAAGCTGATACAAAATATTTGTTGCAGGAAGGCTCAGTGATAAATGGAAAAGGAAATTAATATAATTTTCATTCTGTTTGTCGCCGGGCTATTTTTTTGTACTTTTTTAAATCGTAATATTTATGTTTTAATAAAATAATGTAAATGTTTTAAAATTATATTATATTATTGTTGAAAAATAGTTTAAAGTGTACTATCATAAGCATAAATAGGAAATTGTTATAACAATATATGCAAAGGAGTTATGAAACTATGAAAAAAATAAAAGGTAATTATGAAAAACATAGCCGGGGAAAGAATCATAAAGGAAACAAAAAAGGCTCTGTTTTAAGGCGGACCTCAGGCATTGTAAAACCGGCAACAATACGCACTAAATTGATTTTCTCATTTTTAGTACCAATTGTATTTATTATTTTCCTCGGAGTGATATCCTTTGACAGAGCCGCCGAAGGTATGCGAAGCAGTTATGAAACCTCGACCCAGCAGGCAATTAATATGATAAGTGAATACATTGACATGGAAGCAAAATCGATAGAAACTATGTCGTCTCAATTGATGAACGATGATATGACACGGAAATATTATCTGGGCTTTTTTGATTATGATGCTGCGGAAGAAAGTATGAATTATCAGTCGATTACTAATAATATTCTTGCAAAAAAGACTACGGACAGCTTTATCTCCGATATTTTTATTCTATCTGATACACAGCAATCAATAACAACAGTATCTTCCGCAAAGGCTGATGTTTATTCGGGCTTTCGTGAAACGGAGCATGGGAAGAAAATAGAGGACAGCAACGAAGTACTGTGGACGGGAGGTGACGAATATCTGGATGAAAGCCTTGCTACTCCGCCTGACAAGTATGCCATGCGTCTCATACGCAAATTCGTAGGAACGGATTCCATGCTTGTCATTGATATGGACAGCAAAGCGGTGGCGGATATATTTGATAAGGTGGTATTTGATCAGTCGGTTATCCTTGCGCTTGTTACGTCTGATGGAAAGGAAATTTACGCGGCGGGTGCTCCTAAGCCGGAGGAGGCAGTTTTTGGCGGTACGGAATTTTATAAAAAAGCAGTTAATGCTGACGAGACTTATGATGCATTTTATACAGAATCAAAGGGTAAGGACCATCTGTTCGTGTACTCAAAGGTCGGCAATACCGGCGCGATGATTTGTGCCGTCATACCAAGAAGTACGATTCTTCTTCAGGCGGACAGTATAAAAAAGCTTACGTTTATCATAGTTATCATTGCATGTATCATTGCTGTTTCAATCGGCGTGTATATTTCATACGGAATTGATAAGACCATAAGAATTATTATTACAAAATTAAAAAAAGCGGCTGAAGGGAATCTGGCGGTTGATTTTGACACAAAGCGAAAAGACGAATTTAAAATATTAAGTGACGAGATAAACAATACATTTTTTAATATGAAGGGGCTGATTGGAAAGGTAAAGGCACTGAGCGAGGATGTTTCGGGTGCATCTCTTCATGTATCGCAGACCTCCGGGGTGTTTGTGAAAACCTCGGGAAATATCTCCGCAGCTATGAACGAGATTGAGCAGGGAATTTTACAGCAGGCAAAGGATTCGGAAGAATGTCTTCTTCAGATGGACACTTTGTCCAATAAGATCAAGCTGATGGGTGCGAGCACCGATAAGATCGAAAAGATCACGGAGGGAACGAAAAAAAGCATCCGGGAGGGTACCATAGCCACCCAAAAGCTTACCAGCCAGACAAAACAGACTATTGAGATAACTACGGGTATTGTAAAGGGGATTGAAGAGCTGTCGTTTAAGTCGACGTCTATTGCTTCCATAATCAATGTAATCAATGATATTTCCAATCAGACAAACCTGCTTTCTCTTAATGCCTCCATCGAAGCGGCCAGAGCCGGTGAGGTAGGAAAGAGCTTTCATGTTGTAGCCAATGAGATAAGAAATCTGGCGAATCAGACGAAGTGTTCGGTTGACGATATCAGGCAGATTGTTGAAAATATCCAGAATGATACAAGGGAGGTTGCAAATGCGGCAAAGGTGGCGGAAAATGTAATGGTGCTTCAGGATACCGCAGTTAAAAATACGGAAGAGTCCTATCAAAATATTAATGGAAGCGTGGATCTGCTGGTGGATCAGCTTAAGACTATCATTGAGAATGTGGACAATATTGAGGGGGCCAGAGCCAGTACCCTGGCAGCAATGGAGAACATTTCGGCCGTATTGGAGGAAATAGCCGCATCTACCAATAATGTAAATCAGATTTCTGACGAGCAGCTTAAATCAGTGGAAGCATTAAACCAATCAGCGGAGGAGCTGAATAACAATTCGGGACAGTTGGTGGATGAAATATCAAGGTTTACGGTGTAGACAAATTTGTATTATAAATGTATTATTTAAAATTAATATTGACAATATTAGAATATAATAGTAATATTATTGTATCATAAAATGCTGTGGAGGTAATATAAAATGAGTAAATTATTACGCGGAGGCGAACTTGTTGTTAAGACATTGGTGGAATTTAACGCAAAAGTTGTTTTTGGTGTTCCGGGAGGACAGACCTTATTTGTTACAGATCCTTTGATTGATACAGATATTAAGTTTGTTCATACAAGACATGAGAATGGTGCGGCCTGTGCGGCTGATGGCTGGGGCAGAATGACGGGGGAACCGGGAATTTGTCTCGCAACGACCGGACCGGGAGCAACTAATTTGATTACCGGACTGGGCGGTGCCTTAAGAGATTCAAGCCCTGTCATTGCACTGGTATTTCAAAACAGGCTTCCTGATGCCGGAAAGGGCGATGCGCAGGAAAGTGATCATGAGCTTTTGTTCCAAAGTATATGCAAAAAGTATATACCGGTAAGAGATGTTTCAACGATTCAGTGGGCCATGAGAGAAGCCTACAGGGTAGCAAAAACTGGAAGACCCGGTCCGGTAGTGGTTGATTTATACCGGGATGTGATTGAGAATCAGAAGGCGGAATACCATTATGAGGACCCGGGCAGTTACTGTATTATGCCGGACAGCATCGCCTGCGATGATTCGATCGGTAAGGCATTGGAGGTTATAAAAACCAATAAAAATATATGTCTTTGGGTCGGAAATGGTGTGAAGTTGGCAAAGGCGGCGGAGGAAGTGAAAGAATTATCGGGAATTCTGAAGGCGCCGATTGTATGCACCTATAACGGCATCGGTGCAATTGACAGTGATTTTGAAAATTATATCGGACCCCGGTCCAGGCACGGAAGCAAGGTATCCAGAGCTGCGATTGAAGAAGCGGATTGCGTGATCGTGGTGGGCTCCACTCTTACATCGATCAGTACAAACAGATGGGAAATCAAGGCGAAAAAGGTGATTCAGTTTGATATTGTTGCAGAGAATATCGGAAGGCATTATCCGGTAGCTGCGGGTGTTATCGGAGATGCAAAGGCCTCTTTGCAAAAGCTGATTGCCGCTATAAAGAAAGATGGTTATGAGGGAGATGCTTCATATATGAAATATATGCTGGGTAAAAAAGAGGAATGGAGGAAAAACTTATTTTGCGGGTCTGCTATTGATGTAAATGCAACACCGGTTCCTCCGCTTGCGCTTCATATTGAGCTTGGAAAACTGTTAAAGGAAGACAGCGTATTTGTTGTTGATGCGGGAAATCCCGGGGCTTGGACCCACATCACTGATTTTCCCAAAAGAACTACATACATGAAGCCGGTTAACTTTGGGAATATGGGTTTTGCATTAGGTGCATCACTGGGCTGTAAGGAAGCATGCCCGGAGAAAGAAGTGATCGCTTTGCTGGGAGACGGATCTTTAGGTATGACACTCGGAGATCTGGAGACCATTGGCAGGGAAGGGTTGCCGATCATTATTTTATTAGTAAATGATTCTGCATATGGAAATATCAAGCAGGAAGAGTTGTTTAAAATGGGCGAAGGCAGATATACGGGAGTTCAATTCCCTGATATTGATTATATTAAGGTTGCCGAGGTTCTGGGTGTCGAGGGAAGAATTGTAAGAAAAGCAAGTGAATTAAAGGAGGCATTTGATCAGGCCAGGAGCGGCGGAAAACCATATATGATTGAGGTTAAGCTGGATGGCGGCTACACTGTATGGCCAGAGGCAATTTAATCCATGCCGTAAGTGTAGTAAGAATGCAACTTTGACTTCTGATCATATTCCGGGGTAGTCTGTTGAGCAGGATGAACAAGACGGCATGCATTTCCAGTTAGAATTCTTTGACACAAAAATAATTAGAATGGTAAAATAAGATGAGCTTTTTTAGAATTGGAGGGATAAAATTGAGCGAAGAACGGCGGGTAAAAGCGTGTACCGTCAAGAAAGCTGTTACGAATATTTCGGATGGGGACAGGATCGCCTTTGGAGGTTTTGCGGCTTATAACAAGGCTATGGCAGTTGTGCATGAGATAATCAGGTCGAAAAAACGGGATTTAACAATTGTAGGAGTCGCAAATTCACTGGAGGTGGACATGCTCGTGGCAGCAGGATGCGTCAAAGCGGTAGAGACATCCTATGTCGGTTTGGAGAAATTCGGATTGGCCTTGAATTTCCGCCGCGCGGTACAAGAGGGCAGGGTTAAGATCACCCATTATCCGGAACTTTTAAGCTGGGACCGTTTCCGTGCCAATCAGGAAGGCTTTACCTTCTGGCCGACAGAGCTTTTGACAGGCAGTGATATTTTAAAATACAATGATAAAATTGTGCCCTTTAAGGATCCCATGACCGGACGGCAGCTTTGGGCCGTCCCGCCGGCAGATGTGGATGAAGTGATTATTCATATGTGGCGTGGCGATCAATACGGCAATTTGCAGACCCAGGAGCGCAAAATGAATCCTCAGTCCGTGGATATCAGCTTGTCACGCGCGTGCAAACGTGTAATTGCGACTGTAGAGCATATGGTAGAGAAAGAAGAAATTATGAAATCTCCGCACTTGACCACAGTGCCTGCATTTCGTACAATGGCGGTATCAAAGGTGCGTAACGGATCACATCCTACCATGGTACTGGATAAGGTGGCGGTGGATGAAATGCATTTCCGGCTGTATGCGGATTGCTCAAAAACAGCAGAGGATTTTAAAAAATATTTAGATAAGTATGTATATGGGGTGAATTGCTTTGAACAATATTTAGAATTGGTCGGTATGGAGCATGTAAGGGCGCTGAGAAAGGAGAGGGATTGATGGATACGGAATTTTCTCTGGAAGAATTGCTGGCAGTGGATATTTCACATACAATCAAAGATGGTGAAGTTGGTTTCACGGGATTGGGAACCGGTAAAGCGGCTACTATGTATATCACCTGCATTCCTATGGTGGCAATGGAACTGGCAAAGCGTACTCATGCACCGAATCTTACGGTTCTTTTGTGCGGCGTATACTTCAATCCGGATATTGGAAAGCTTAAGACTTTGCCGGAATCAGAATATGCGCAGGAGCTGGTGGATCTTCCGGCAGAGGCATTGATGCCCGGCTGGCCGGAGCAATGGAATCACAGAAACGGAGACATCAGCTTTGGCTTCGGAAGTGGTGTACAGGTGGACAAGTCGGGGAATCTAAACAGCACCTGTATCGGCAATGTGGAACGGCCTAAGGTAGAGTTGGTGGGACCTATCTTCCTGCCGGAACATTTTTCATGCTTTGGACGGGAATATATTATGATGCCCGTGCATGAAAAGAGAAATTTTGTGGAGCAGGTTGACCATATATCCGGCGTGGGCTTTCCCGGAGGTAAAAAAGGAAGGGATCAATTGAAGCTATCCGGCGGTGGACCAAAATATATCTATACACCCAGATGTGTTTTCTCCTTTGATGAAAACGGAATCATTTATTTGAAATCAATCCATCCGGGACATGATCTAAAGGAGGTAGTAGAAAATACGGGATTTGAGATACCTAACATCAAGGATAGAATACCGGTTACAAAGGTTCCGACAAATGAAGAATTACGGATTTTACGCACCCAGGTAGACCCAAACGGCATTTTTTTAAAAGGTGAGTATTAATCGGGATCAGCTTATGGATGAGGCTGTGCATTTAAATTGCAAGGCCTCATTTTTGTTGAATAGATACAATATAGATACAATAAAAAATAAATGCGATCTCTCCAGTAAAGCGGTTCTGTAAATATCGTACATAATTGAATACAGTTACCTCAAAATTTTATTACAGTTTATTGCTTCAAATAAAATTATACATTATAATAAAAATACAATTGACATATTTGATTTACGATGGTATTATAATTGTAGCATAAATAACAAAGGACTAAGGGGATATTAATTTAGAATGGTATTATAATTGTAGCACAAGTTGGAGTGAAAGCTAACAAAAATGCTTATGGAAATATTAAGCAATATGAAGGTCGCAAAGGATTTCGGAATGGATGGAAGCCGGATAGTAGTTATTCTATATGGCCCGAGGCTGTTTAGATAGATATTTATTTGGGAAAGGAGTAATAAAGGTGCTGGAAGTAAAAAATATAAATAAGAGCTTTTTCGGAAACCCTGCGCTGGTCGATGTAAGTTTTTCGGTTGAGGATGGAGAAATCATATCCTTTGTAGGACAAAACGGAGCCGGGAAAAGTACATTGATGAAAGTATTATCAGGAGCAATAACGGCAGATTCCGGAGAAATCGTCATTAATGGAGAAAAGGTGGTTATAAGGGACCCGATGGATTCTGAAAAGCACGGGATATCCATTGTGTACCAGGAATTGAGTAATATGCCCCATCTTACGGTTTCAGCGAATATCGTTTCCGGACATGAGAAAATGAAAGGAGTATGGCTGGATAAGAAGGAAGAAAGCGCGGTTGCAAGAGAGTATCTGAAACGGCTGGGTGAAGAAATTGATCCTGATATGCTGATGTCTAAGCTAAGCATATCTCAGCAGCAGATTTGTGAGATCGCGAAAGCGATATCCAAAAATCCCAAGATTGTCATACTGGATGAGCCTACGACAGCTCTTACAATGCAGGAACGGGAAAAGCTTTTTGAGGTTATGCGCAAAATGAAGAAAGAGGGCTTGATCATTTTGTTCATTACGCATTATCTGGAGGATGTCCTTGAGCTTTCTGATAAGTGCCTGGTGCTAAAGGACGGCAAAACGATCTACAGCGGCAATATGGAAGGCCTGAATCAGGAAAAGCTGGTTAATATGATGGTCGGCCAAAAGGTGGAAAACTTTTATCCGGTAAGAAACAAGGTGGAAATCGGAGACGTAGCGCTGGAATTAAGGGACTTTGGAGATGACAGGGCAAGGTGTTCCTTCCGGCTGCATTATGGTGAGATTGTGGGCCTGTCGGGTCTGATCGGTGCGGGCAGGACAGAAATAGCGAAAATGATTTTTGGTGAAGAAAAAGCAAAATACGGGGAGCTTTTACTGGATAGCAAAACGGTAACTATTAACAGTCCGCAGGAAGCCATAACCAGGGGAATTGCCTATATCTCAGAGGACAGAAAAAAGGAAGGACTCTGTACGAAGCTGACGATCGGTCATAATCTGTCCTTACCGTCGATGGTGGCCAGAAGAAAGGATCTGTTTAAGGGAAGCGGCCTGATCCACAATAAAAATGAGAGTAAAAAAAATCAGGAGATGATTGAGCGGCTTCAGATTAAATGTACGGGCGAGGAGCAGATGGTTTATAATCTTAGCGGTGGAAATCAGCAGAAAATATCTATTTCCAAGTGGATTGAAACAAATGCAAAGATATATATTTTTGATGAGCCGACCAAGGGAATCGATATCAATGCAAAAATCAGTGTGTACCATGCCATGAATGAATTAGCTGAAAGCGGAGCCGCCGTTTTACTGATATCTTCCTACAATCCTGAATTATTAGAGCTATGCGACCGTATTTTGACAATGTCACGGGGTAAAATGACAGTGGAGTTCAGCAAGGATAAGGATAAGTTTACGGAAAAAAATCTCATGCTGGCACAGCAAATATTATAAAGGAAAAATAGAAGGTGAATTATGAATAAAAATAATCAGTTTAAAGTTTTGAAAAATTATCTTGTTACAGTGGGAGCGTTGTTACTTTTAGTCATTTTATTTTCCTTTACTGCGCGGGGATTTTTTTCGGTAAGAAACATGTACAATATATTGATGGATATTGCAGTGGTAGGAGTACTTACCATAGCGCAGACTTATGTCATTATTACGGGTGGTATTGAACTATCCCAGGGAGCTGTCATAGGTCTTACAGGGACACTGGCCGCTATGATGATTTTAGTCGGAATTCCGATTCCTGTTGCGATCCTTTTGGTACTGGCCTTTGGAGCAGGAATAGGCGCCGTGAACGGCATACTGGTTACCAGACTGAATGTACCTGCATTTATAGCAACCCTGGGTATCCAGCAGGTAGTGATGGGTGCGGCACTTTTAAGCAATGGAGGCAGCAATATATACGGTCTTCCGAAATCCTTAGGCAGTTTTGGATCGGGAGGTATAAATGGCGTTATTCCCTATATAGCGCTGGTGATGATAATTCTTGCAATTGCTTTCCATATCATATTAAGCAGAACAAGGTTTGGCAGATATACATATTCTGTTGGAAGCAATGCTGACTCTGCAAGGCTATCTGGTATTAATGTTAAAAGACATTTATTTAAAACATACATTATCGCGGGATTTCTTGCGTCCGTTGCCGGTGTATTGATGCTTTGTAGACTGAAGTCCGGCGTTGCGCTGGCGGGTCAGGGCTATGAAATCAGTGCAATATCGGCAGTTGTAATTGGAGGAGGAAGTCTGGCCGGCGGAGAGGGCTCGGTCGCAGGGGCAATGATCGGGGCATTGATCATGTGCGTATTAAGCAACGGTCTTCAGTTGCTAGGAGCATCAAGCTTCTGGCAGAACGTATTTACTGGTATTGTATTGATTGTTGCGGTTATGGTTGAATTTTTGAGAAAGAAGAAACAGGGTTAATAATTGATCCGGCTCATAGGCATATTGCCATGAACAATAAACAATATAATGTGTAGGAGGAAATGAGATGAAAAAGAAATTTGTTAGTATTTTGGTGTGCTTGTGTATGATGACCTTTCTGTTGACAGGTTGTGGCCAAAAAGAGGAAGTAAAGGATGCGCAAAGCGATGGCGGAACTAAGGACGTTACACAGGAAGCTTCACAGGATGAGAAAGAGCCTGTTGCCAAGGATGGATTAACCTTTAAGGTAATTCCTATGAATACGGCTTCGGATTACTGGCTTGCCCTTAAGGCAGGCGCAGAAGCTGCGGCAAAGGAGCTGGGTGACGAATACGGCGGTATTACAATAGAATTTGACGGACCGCAGAGCAATGCCGATATTAATAAACAATTATCAATTCTGGAGAATGCGGTTACGGCAAAGCTGGACGGAGTTCTGATTGCAGCGTTAAATCCTGAAACCTTCTCTGAACCGATCCAGAATGCGATTGATGCGGGTGTACCGGTTATCACTGTCGATGACGGGGTTGAGCCTAATACGGCTTTATCCTTTATAGCAACAGATAACTATGCAGCTACCACTCTTTTGGGTGAATATATCTCTGAACTGGCAGGAGGCAAGGGAAAATTTGCAATGATTGCAAACAGTACGGCGCATTCATCAGATATTGACCGTCCACAGGGCTTTCAGGACGGTATGGAAGGTAAGGGCGATTGGGAATGCGTAGGAAAGCAGCTGGCCTATGGTGATATCCAGAAGGCTGAATCAATGACACTGAATTTTATGCAGTCCAATCCGGATATTAATGTTATGTTTGCATCAAACGACAGAGGCTCTATTGGTGTTTGCAATGCCTTTATCCAGCTTGGCATAAAAGATGATGTGAAAGTATGCAGCGTGGATATTACCAAGGATACCTTACAGTATATGAGAGACGGATATTTATCCGCGGCTGTTCTTCAAAGACCCTATGATATGGGATATCAGGGAGTTGAGTCCCTTTTGAAGCATCTTAAGGGAGAAGAACTGGAGAAGGTTGTAGATACAGGCGTGTTTTTACTGACACCGGACAAATTAGGCACGGATGAAGCGACAGAGGCTATTCAGCAGTATATGCCGGATTATAAGGGTGAAGAATAAACAGTCACTGACAACACTGAAACTGGGCATCAGCTATTATTGATGCCCAGTTTGGAGTAGAAGGAGAAATCATATGGCAGATTATTTGAAGGCCCCTTTACAGGGAATTAAAGTGCTTGATCTATCAAGATTTATTTCGGGTCCCTACTGCGCTATGCTTTTAGGGGATTTGGGAGCAGAGGTGATCAAAATAGAAAAGGCCGGGGCCGGGGACGAAAGCCGCCATCTTCCGCCTTATTACGAAGGAGAAAGCTTATACTGCTTTGTAATGAACCGCAATAAACGCGGAATGGAATTGGATTTTAGAAGTGAAGAAGGAAAGAAAATACTGGGAAGGATGATAAAAAATTGCGATGTCATCATTCAGAATTTCAGGCCGGGCACTATGGAAAAAATGGGGTATGGCTGGGATACGGTACACGCTTTGAATGAAAAGGCTATTATGGTCAGCATATCAGGTTTCGGAGCCGACGGGCCCTTAAAGGATAAACCTGGCTTTGACGCCGCAATTCAGGCTATGAGCGGGCTTATGTCGATCACCGGGGAACCGGATGGAATGCCAATGATGTATGGCACGTATACGGTTGATTATTCTACTGCAATGTATGCCGCTACTTCTGTATGCGCCGCTTTGTATGCCCGCAAGGCCACGGGAGTTGGTCAGCATATCGAATTATCCCTTTTGGAATGTGCGGCAACCCTGCTGATGACGGGAATCCCAGAGCAGGTTGAGATGGGACATACAACGGAGAGAGTGGGCAACAGGGACCGTTATACTTCGCCGGGTAACTGCTTTACTACAAAGGACGGCAGCGCTTTTATGATCATTGCGGGCAACCAGACACAGTTCCAGAGGCTGGTTAAGGCAATGCACAAGGAATACCTTCTGGAGGATGAGCGCTTTTCCCGCCAGGACGTCCGTTTCCTGCATGCCGGGGAAATAGAGGGTATTGTAGCGGAATGGGTGGCGGGCTTAGAGACGGAGGAGCTGCGGAGCATTCTGGATGAGCACAGTATAGTAGCTACAAAAATTGAGACCTTGAAGAATGTGGTCGATAACCCGCAGCTAAGCTACCGCAAGAAGCTGGTTAAAATGAAACATCCTAAAATGGGAGAGGTCACCATGATGGGAACACCGTTCAATTTTTCCAATATGGAGCTTGATTTGTCAAGGCCGGCCCCCATGCTTGGAGAGCATACGGAAGAAATTCTTAAGGAATGGCTTTATGCGGAAGAAGAAGAGCTGAGGGCATGGAAGGAAAAAGGAATTATATAAAGCCTGATTGTAAGCAGTGAAAAAACATGGGAGGAGAAAGTCCATGGATTTTATATTATCAAAGGAACAGGAGATGGCACGTTCTTTGTTTCGGGAATTTGCGCAAAAGGAAGTCCGGCCGCTTGCGGTGGAGACGGATGAAACCGAATGCTTTCCCACGGTGACCGTTGAGAAAATGAAGAAGCTTGGTTTCTTTGGAATACCGATTCCAAAGGAATACGGCGGCCAGGGATGTGATATGTTAACCTATACTCTCTGCATTGAAGAGCTGTCAAAGGTATGCGCAACAACCGGAGTCATTGTTTCAAGCCATACCTCCTTATGTGCGGATCCGTTACTAAAATTTGGTACGGCCCGGCAGAAAGAGAAGTATTTAAAGCCCCTTGCAAAAGGACGAATGCTGGGAGCCTTCTGCCTAACAGAACCTAATGCGGGTACGGATTCGGCAGGTCTGCAGACGAAGGCGGTACTTGAGGGGGAAGAATATATCCTAAACGGAAGTAAAATATTTATCACCAACGGCAAAGAAGCGGATATCTATCTTATCTTTGCCATGACGGATAAAACAAAGAAAACAAAGGGGATTTCGGCTTTTATAGTGGAAAAGGGCACACCAGGGTTTTCCTTCGGGACGAAAGAAAAGAAGATGGGTATTCGCGGCTCCTCAACCTATGAATTGGTGTTTACCGATTTAAGGATTCCAAAAGATAACCGGCTTGGGGAGGAAGGGAGTGGCTTTAACATTGCAATGCAGACACTGGACGGCGGAAGGATAGGGATTGCCGCCCAGGCTCTGGGCATAGCGGAGGGAGCTTTCGAAAAGACCCTTTCCTATATCAAGGAAAGAAAGCAATTCGGAAGGCCAATATCACAATTTCAAAATACCCAGTTTAAAATAGCTGAAATGGCCACGGAGATTGAAGCAGCAAGGCTGCTGGTCTACAGGGCCGCACGGGCGAAGGAGCTGCAAAAGAGATACTCGACAGAGGCTGCCATGGCAAAATTGTATGCATCGGAGGCTGCGGGCAAAATAACCAGTATGGCTCTTCAACTCCATGGCGGCTATGGATATATCAGAGAATACGAAGTGGAACGTATGATGCGGGATGCACGGATTACGGAAATTTATGAAGGTACATCGGAAGTCCAGCGCATGGTTATTGCGGGAAGCTTTTTATAAATATGTG
>JAEWSD010000025.1 GCA_023398615.1 Bacillota bacterium | reverse complement strand
CAACCTCCTTCCGACAGATATTATAGCAGGCCGGGAGAAATTTTTTTAACCATTCTTGCGGTTTTATTCAAATCCATTCTGTTTAATAACCTCCGAGTACCAGTAAGCACTTGCTTTCGGGGTTCGTTTTAACGTGTTATAGTCCACATGGACAATACCGAAGCGAATGGACAGTCCTTCCGCCCACTCAAAATTATCCCACAAGGACCAGACAAAGTATCCTTTTAGCGGAATTCCCGCTTCGATTGCCCTATGCGCCTGTTTCAGATAATTTTTAAGATAAATCAACCGGATGGAATCGGTTACCGTTCCGTCATCGTCCACCCAGTCGTTCGAAGCACAGCCGTTTTCCGTAATGATGATTTTCTTAAGCCGATAGGAATCCTGAAGCAATTTTAACAAATCATACAGGCACTCCGGTTCATACTCCCAGCCGCATTGTGTAACAGGCTTTCCGGTCTTTACATGTGTTACATGCAGCGGCCACTCGCCTCCGTCCTTTACATAAAAGGCATTGTAATTATTCAGCCCGAAGAAGTCGATCTCCTGGCGCATTAACTCCATATCTCCCTTCCTGATATCAGGAAGTACCACACCCTGTTTCTTCAGATAAGCAAAGAACTCCTGCGGATAGGTGCCCTTTAATATCGGGTCGCAAAACAGGGTGTTGGTCTGGATATTCTCCCTTTCCGCCGCCGCGATATCTGCCGCCGACTCAGGGTCTGCCGGGTATACCATGCCCATATTGATCTTTATGCCGATTTCGCCGGGCAGTCCGCTTTCCCGAAATGCCTTGACCGCCGTTCCATGAGCCAGGTTAAGGTGATGCGCGGTGGTGAGAGCGGCGGAATAGTCATGATAACCGGGCGCATGTATTCCCAGCCAGTAGCCCTGGAAGGAGATCACCCACGGCTCCAATATGGTAATCCAGTTATCTGCCAGGTCCCCTAATTCCCGGTACATGGTTCTGGCATAATTGTCAAACCATCCCACAATCTCCCGGTTCATCCATCCGCCCCGCTCCTGCAGCTTCTGGGGAAGGTCCCAGTGATAAAGCACCACATAGGATTTTATTCCATTTTTGCGAAGATGAGACAGAACCTTTCTGTAGAATTCAATTCCGGTATAGTTTACTTCACCGATTCCGTCCGGTATCACCCTTGGCCAGCTGATCGTCAGTAAGAAATTCGGGTATCCCAGCTGCTTCATCATCCGGATATCTTCCTCATATTTATGATAAAAATCACAGGACACATCTCCGGTCGTTCCGTCCTTAATGCGCCCCGGTGTGTGGCAGAAACGGTCCCATATGCTCTCGCCCTTTCCGCCCTCCTCCCATCCTCCTTCTATCTGATAGGAGCCGGCTGCCACACCCCAAGTAAAATCTTCCGGGAATTCATACCTTTTCATTATAACTCACCCGTACCTTTCAATTTTTTGATGACCTATTCAAAAAATTGAATAGGCCTGAATAAAATGGTTGAAAGTGTTTTTCTTTCAACCTAATCTCCTCCCTGCATTTTGCTGAAATTATTTACCGTTTTTCATTTAATACGACGGGAACCGATTTATAACCTACGCCCATCCGGTCGATCCCCATATCAATCAGCTGCAGAAAATGTTCTCTGGTCCGGATGCAGCCGCTGCCTTTCACCTGGCATTTTCCGTCTACTTCTTCCAGCATTACCTTTATAATCTCCGGTGTCGCGCCGTGTGCCTCCATTCCGGTCAGGAATCCGGTGCTTGTTTTTACAAAATCCGCTCCCGCCTTTACCGCACACCTGCAGCTTTCTCTTACCTGTTCTTTGTTCAGGGCATCCGTTTCAAAGATGACCTTTAGCTTTCTGCCGTATTGATGCGCCATATCCGCACAGGCCTTTATATCCTGTGTCACTTTATCGAATCTGCCGCTGCGGATCCATCCAAAGTTCGCTACGATATCTATTTCCTTTACCGAATCGTATTTTGCCACTATCTCAATCTGGTTTACCTTTGATTCCGTGGAGCTTGTACCGAACGGGAAATCACACACCGGGCAAAGCATGGTTTCACTACCTCTTACATATGGTTCGCACAGGTTCATATATCCGGGATTGATGCATATTGTGGCACAGCCTAATCTTACTCCGTCCTTTGTTAATTCAATAATCTCCTCTTCGGTAAACTCCGGCTTCAGCACGGAATAATCAATGTACCTCGCTAATTCACTTACTGTCATTTCACTGGCTTTTTTACTGGGTTTCATACTGTTTCCTCCTGTATTAAATTGTTATTGCTGTCTCTCTACATTTGTATTAAATGTATGATACATTTTATATATACTACTTTCTATGTCCACTGTCAACTTATTTTTATTAAATGTATTAAATTTTTATCTTGCTTTTTAATTAAAACAGCTATATAATCACATTTATAAATGTACCATACAATTATAACATTATGGAGGTCAGCATGCATACAGAACGGAATCTTTCCCTTGCTTCCCATTTACCTGAGCTTTGTACCTTACTGAATCACCCATCCGAAACACGAAGAGTCTTTGTAGGATTTGACGGGTTTATTGATGAAATCATCCATGTAGTAGATAAGCGGTATTCTTCGGATTCCTATGAAAGGCTTCCCTCGATTCAGTCTTACGCGGATCGGATTGCCCGCGGAAGCGGCATGAGTACGAATATCGAATTGGTGACTCAACAGATAAAAATGGGCGGCAACGGGCCTATTCTGGCCAATTCCCTGCTCAATTATTCGGTTGAGGTTACCTATATGGGGGCCGTCGGTTCCAAAACTCTTGACCCGGTATTCAACGCTCTTAACCGGTGCGGCAGAGTTATCTGCCTTTCCCCTCCCGCAGGAACGGAGGCTTTGGAATTCAATGACGGAAAGATCATTGCCTCCAGACTTACCGCACTGAGTGCGATCACCTGGGAGAATATAAGGGAAACCTGCCCTCTGCCCCAGCTTACCGCGCTGTTTGAGGAATGTGATTATTACGTCTTCTCCAATTGGTCGATGTTATTAGGTATGAACCGTATCTGGGAAGGATTCCTGGAAACAATTGCACCAAAGCTTGCCGCATCCGCTAAGACCGTATTTTTTGATCTGGCCGATCCGGAGAAGCGCACAAAGGAAGACCTGCTGACCGGCCTTTCCCACATAAAGGCTTTTACGAAAGCCGGCTTTCGTGTTATACTGAGTATGAATTTGAAGGAAGCCTGTGAAATCAGTGAAGCGCTGGACGCGGAGATAACGGATTATAAGTCCGCCGGCACACGGGAGCTCCTGGAATTCTTATCTTTACGGCTGGAGCTTTACTGCCCTGTGATACATCTGACAGACCGGGCCTGCTGCCTGCATAACGGGTTTTATTACGAAATCAACGGGCCTTACTGCACACAGCCTAAGCTTACCACAGGTGCCGGTGACAACTTTAATGCAGGCTTTCTATATGGTATGATGCGGAATTTCTCCTTTACGGACTGTCTGTATCTGGGATGTGCAACCTCCGGTTACTACGTGCGCAATGCAAAAAGCCCCGACATCCGCGAGCTAACGGGCTTTCTTAACCTGTGGCAGGAGCATCCTACATCATTTTAAAGGGGATTTTAATTATGGATATCGACTACTTTAAAAATACATTTCAATTTTCGAAAGAGACGGAGGTTCCTCTATATATTCAGCTGGCCTCTTACCTTCGGATCCAGATTCAGACCGGCGTATTGCAGCCGGGCGATATGATGATTGCCGAAAACAGTTTATGCGATATACTGAATGTAAGCAGGACAACTGTCCGGCAATCCATGAATAAATTAGTAGAAGAAGGGCTTCTCGTCCGCTATCGCGGAAAAGGTACCTTTATTGCCAACTCTAAAATAAAGCGAAGCATGAATCATCTTTATAACTTTACGGAGGATATGAAAGCACTTGGTGTAAAGCCAGGCTCCAGGATCATAAGGGCCGAGGTTCTTGATCGCTGTCCGGAAGAGATTGCGGATATATTAAAGCTGCCGACCGCACAGGCACCTGTGTATTACCTGGAGCGCCTGCGCCTTGCCGACAAAGAACCGATATTGTGGGAGCGTACCTATATTCCTTACTATCTCTGCAACCGGATCGAGACCTTTGATTTCAGTAAACGATCACTCTACCAGACCCTGGACGAAACCTATCACTTAAGTATGTATCATGCAAAAGAGACCCTGGATGCATTTATATTATCCGGAGACGAAGCCTCTATACTGGAATGTCCGGAACAAATTGCAGGCTATAAGATCACACGGATTTCCTGCCTGGATTCCGGATTTATCTTTGAGTATACAACCTCTGTTACCCGCGCGGATAAATGCAGCTTTCAATTTGACCTGTACAAGAATACCTCTTCAAAAAAGATGCCTGTGGAAATCAAACGCAATATGAGTATATAGTGATTTTTATGCCGTCGCAGCGGGCTGCAGCAATTCCGATATATATTTGTTTATCGCAGCTTTGTGCAGGGCTTTGTCCGCATCCTTGCTTGCAATTTCATACAGCTTTGCTCCGGGTATATGCTTCTGGTAATAGGTCCCGTATTCAAAGGGATGAACCAGGTCGGAACGGTTCGCCAGCACAATGGCCGGTAGGTTCACCTTGGACAAAACGGCAGGACTCTCTATCGGTGCCAATGCCGGCAGCACGAGAAACTTCCGGTAATTCCTCAGCGAGGCTTTCTCCGTAAAATATCCGCAAAAGGCCTGCGTCGTATAGTCCGATATTCCGGATAGGAATGCATAGCCTTTGGTTTTCTTATAATCCGACAGGTTCCCCTTTTTCAAGCACTTCGCACATTCCGCAAACAGCCTCTGAATGTTTTTTTCCATCGGCTTGTCCGTCCAGGCATTCCGTATGAGCAGCAAACCTTTTAACCTGTCCGGATGGCTGACCGCAAGATTGACGCTTACGGCGGCGCCCATAGAGATGCCCGCCAGATAAAACTGATCTATCTTCAAATAATCGGCCAGTGCTATCACATCTTCGGCCAGGGTCCGAAAATGATAGGTATCCCAATCTACCTCACTTTCTCCATGTCCCTGCTGGTCTAACGCGATAAGCTTTACGCCCTCTATCGGTATATAGGTATTTCTGACCTGTTCAATACTTCCGCCCAGTCCGTGCAGGAAGAAGAGAGGAATTCCTTTTCCTGTCGTCTCATAGTGCAGTCTTATATTATTATGAATAAATTCCGACATCTCTTAATTTTCCTTTCAAATATTCCATGCTGCCCAGAATCTGCTGTTCTGATAACCCATGCATGATCAATGCTCCCCGATAGCCGTATTTTCCAAGCAGCCGGATATAGGTTCCGAAATCCAGTACGCCTTCACCGGCGGCGACAAACTCCAGCTCGCTGCCAAACGAGATATCCTTTGCATGTGCCAGCACGATATCTCCGCCCAGCAGTTCAAAGGCCTCACTCAGCACGGCTTCCATATTTCTGACCTGGAAAGGCAGAAACAGATTCGCGCCGTCCATGATAATCTTTAAGTGCCTGCTCTTAAAATGATCCAGATATCTCCTGGCCCTTTGAGGTGTATTAATGATATTGCTTGCCTCGGTTTCTACTCCGAGAATAATATTGTTCTTAGCTGCAAATGTTAAAAGGCTCTCTGTCGTTTTCAGCAAATCGTTCCAGGCCTCATCACTGAGGTTTTTCTCATCCCATTTCCATTTACTCTGCGGATTCTTTGAACCTGTGCACAGGGTAACGACCGGAATTTCAAGTATCGACGCAATTTCACTTAGTATTCCGAACCGCCTGATTCCGTCTTCCCTGCTCCGTAAATCCGGATCGATCATATTAAATGTGCCGGACAGGGCATCCAGGGTGATCCGATACATATTTGCCGTGTCTTTTATCCTTTCTAACGCTGTTTCATCAATATGGTCCGGCATGGTTTCAAGTCCTGCCGAAGCAAGATTGAATTGGGTGTGATATATCCCCAGTGCGTTCATTTTCCGGAAAGCCGTCTCTAAATTACCTTCAAACGTTTTTGAAAAGATACCAAGCTGCATTCAGATTCCCCCCTTCATATCCTTCAAATAAGTTTTCCGCCCGTTATTCTGAAAGGATTCATAGGCCGCAATAATGGCACGGAGCGCAGCGATACCGTCGTCCAGGCCCGCGCCGCCCTGTTCCTTTCCGTCTAAAATCACTTCCGCAAAGCTTTCCAACTGACGGCGGTAAAAATGTCCGTCCGGTTCATATGGTTTTTTAATCTCTCTTGTGGTCTCATTGCAGCATTCGACCTCTGCGGTCCTGAAAATCCAGGGATTATACAGCTTTGCAAAAACTGTGCCATTCGTTCCGTATATCTGAAGCCCCTCATGCCAATCGGCACGCACCGCAACCGTCAGATCCAGGTTCCCAATTGCACCGTTTTCAAAATCACATGCGATCAGCCAGGAATACATATTCCCTTTCACCACATGTTTTGTTTCCACACTGATGATATTTCCCATCAGATACCTTGCCGTGTCAAACAAATGACTTGCGTGCCCCAGGAGATAGTACCTTTCCATGTCCGCTTTCGGATTGCCCGCCGGTTTCTTCATGTCCGGGCTGGAAAAGATCGGAGGCATAACATTATCGCATACCCGGTAGCGGCCCGTACTGTCGCAATACCATGCCTTAAAGGTGGTTACGTCACCGATTTCTTCCCGGATAAAAGCTCTGGCAAACTGCAAGCCGCCGTCAAAACGTTTCATATTACCGACCTGTACAATGAGTCCTTTTTCCCGGGCAATATCCTTAAGTTCCTCACATTCCTCAAGATTTACCCCCAAGGGCTTCTCTACCAGCACATGTTTACCGGCCAATAGCGCCTGTTTCACACACGCGGCATGAAACTGGTCACCGATACCGATAATAACCGCCTCAATTTCCGGATCCTTTAACAGCTCGGAATAATCCGTATAAACTCTCTTCGGCGAATATACCACCGCCATTTTAGTAAGCAAATCCTTCGCTACATCACAAATTGCAACCAATTCCACATTTCCCGCTTTTACCGCAGACTCAAAATGTGCGGCCTGGCAAATGGTTCCGCAGCCCAGAATGCCAACCTTTAAACATCTGTTTTCTTTCTTTACATTCACATTCATAATGGTCACCTTACCTTTCAAGACCATTTTAGCACCTATTCACGCATTTTACATCACGATAATATGCTGTTTTATGCGTATTTAAAGAAAAATAAGGAGCTGCTGCAAAACTCATCATTAGTGAACCTCTTTGAATTGTTCCTAAATTTTCTCGAAATATTTAGGAACAATTCATTTACAGGATCATAATAGTTATGAGTTTTTGCAGCAGCTCCGGTATTAGTGCGCTATATGATTTTATTTCCATATTTTCTGTTCAGTTTTTCATCCACCGTGCTTTCACAAATAATCTTACTGATTGCATCAAGCGAACAAATCCTGTAATTTGCCGTTTTTTCAAGTTTATCCGTCGCACACATCGCAATGACTTCCTCACTGCATTCGATAAATTTTTGTTTCACTCCGGCCTCTGCTTCATAGGGCGAAGGTATCGTGATGCCGTTCTTTGAATCCATTGCAAATACACCGATATAGCATTGGTCGAAATGATAGTTCTGCAGCTGCATCAATGCGATATCCCCTACCGTCGTCTGCGACCCTTTATCACATCTGCCTCCGATAAAAATCACATCGACATTTGGTCTTTTCCGCAATTCATTTGCCACGGGAAAGCTGTTGGTCACCACACGAAGCGATACGGCAAGCGGCAGCAGGGAAACCAGCATCAGATTCGTGCTTCCTCCGTCGATTGCAATCATACTGTCCTTTTTGATAAAAGCAAGCGCTTTCTTTGCAATGGTATATTTCTCATTTCTTTGAACCTGGCTACGCGCGTCAATATTAGGAACGGGCAGCTTATAAGGGACCGCCCCGCCGAATACACGCTTTAAGACCCCCTGATTCTCCAACTCGGTCAGGTCTCTTCGGATGGTATCCCTGGATGTTTTAAACTGAATGCAAAGGTCTTTGACAACAACCTTTCCGTTTTTATAAAGTTCATTCAATATATATTGCTGTCTTTCCTCTTTCAGCAACCTTATCGCCTCCCTGAAGAAAATTATATTCTATTTTTTGTTAATGTGCCATACCAAATCATTAACCTGCTAATATTTTATTTCTCTTTTCGTTATTCATGATCCTTTTTCTTTGGAACAGGAAGATGCAGGAAGTCATCACTCCCGCAGCCATGTCACCGATTGCCGTGGCAAAATAGATACCGTCCACCTGCATAAATAGCGGAAGAAGGAAGATAAACGGAAGGGCTACGATGATCTTTCTGAAAATGACAAGGAAAATCGATATCTTCGCCTGCCCCACAGCTAAGAATACGGTCTGGCAGGATACATGAAGTGAGATCGCCCAAAGCCCCGCAAAATATATCGGCATCTTATCCGCAGTTAGTGCAACCAGCTCCGGGTCATTGCTGAATATCCCTACAATTTCCCTTGCATATAGCAGCAACCCGCCGAGGGCCAATATGCCGAACAGAAAGGACGAGGTAATCATCAGTTTAAACGTATCCAGAACCCTTCTATAGTTACCCGCTCCGTAATTAAAGCTGATAATCGGCTGGGCTCCCTGCGTACAGCCAAACAGCGGTATAAACACGAGCTGCATGATGCTGGTCATGATCGTTAACGCTCCTATGTACATATCATCTCCGTATTTGCTTAATTGGATATTTAAAATGATATTCATTAATCCTGTTGTGCTTTCAATGATAAAGGGGGATATCCCAAGCTTAAGAATACCCTTGATGAGCTTCATATCCGGCTTTATATTTGCAAGTTTGATCTGAATTGTGCTTCCTTTTGAACAAAGAAAATGCAGTATCCAAACGGCACTTATGCTTTGTGAAAGCACCGTGGCAAAAGCAGCTCCTCTTACGCCCCATTGAAAAATATTAATAAAAAATACATCCAGAATAATATTGGCCGCCGCACTGATGATAATTGAAAGCATTGCTATCTTTGCCTTGCCCTGTATTGAGATAAAGCTGTTCAGCCCGAGTGCCAGCAGTACAAATACGGTTCCAAGTACATATACCGTAATAAATTCATCCGCGTATTGAATGGTACTGTCACTTGCGCCAAAGGCATATAAGATTTCTTTTTTGAATAGCAGCAGTCCTGCCGTCAATAAAACGGAGAGGATGAGCAGGGCTCCGACACTGCTGCCCAGAATTTTTTCTGCCCGTTCCTTATTCCCGGCACCAAGGCTGATACCTGCCAAGGGAGCACCGCCCTTGCCTATCAGGGAACTAAAGGCTGATATGGTAATGGTGAGCGGAAGCGTGATGCCGATCCCTGTCATTGCAATTCCGCCAATATCCGGGATGTGTCCGATAAAAATCCGGTCGATGACATTGTAAAGTGCATTTACCAGTTGTGCCACCATAGCAGGCAACGCCAATCTTATTAAATGTCTGTATATTTTTCCCTGACCTAATGCTTGTGTACTCATGATGACAACTCCTCGCCGGTTGATTTTACAAAGCTTGTTTTTTAAGCTTTGCGTGCTGAGTGCGCACCCATAGCGGAGCGCTTTTTATCGTATAGGACGAACTTCCCTATACGATAAAAAGAGGCTTTGAGCTAAAACGTGTACTCAAAACCTCCGGTTATCCAGTCAGAATTAATTCATATAATTTATATATGTATTATATGCTTTTATATCATATTCCAATTCTTATCCTGTGTCAATAGTTTTTATATTTTTTTGAAGAGGCTATTCATCCACTCCCTGAAGAGCATTATAACCTTCTTCACCGGTACGTACCTTAACTACGTTTTCCACATCATAGATAAAGATCTTACCGTCTCCGATATGCCCTGAGTATAGTACCCTCTTTGCAGCTTTAACAACCTCTGATACCGGAACTTTTGCGATTACGATCTCCACCTTTATTTTAGGCAGCAGCATCATTTCCTCATCGAGCGTTACCCCGCGGTAATATTCCGTCGCACCCTTTTGCATACCGCAGCCCAATACCTGCGTCACCGTCATGCCGGTTACGCCTATGGCATTCATTGCCAGCTTTAAGGCTTCAAATTTGGACTGTTTCATCAGAATCTCGACCTTGGTCAGCTTGGCTTCCGACATAGCCGGATGATTATATGTTTTAAACTGAACGGGCACCGCTTCCTCCTCCGAAACATTGCTCTTTCCCGTCTCCGGCCTGTCTGCCCCCGGGAAGGCAGCGGACGAGGGCAGAAAGCCCGTATGCATACTCAGCAGCCCGTTTTCCGCCGAATCGAGCCCGGCGATTTCTTCTTCCAGCGGAACTCTTAATCCAATTGTCTTCTTTAATATCACAAATAAAATGGTCATAGTCGTACCAACCCACGCCGCAATTGCCAGTACCCCGATTACCTGTACCGCAAGCTGTCCCGGATCTCCTGTCGTAAAGTAGCCCGTATCACGTGAAAAAAGCCCGCATGCAAGTGCTCCGAACATTCCGCTGATTCCATGTACACCGATTGCGCCTACCGGATCATCTATCTTTAAAACCTTTTCAATGAATTCCACACCAATGACTACCAGAATTCCGGCAATTGCTCCCGTAAGCGCGGACGCCCACGGGTCCATAACCGAACAGCCTGCCGTAATGGCCACCAAACCGGCCAGCGAACCGTTTAAGGTCATGAAGACATCCGGCTTCTTGTACCGGGTCCACGTAACTATCATGGTTACCGCTGTCGAAGCAACCGCCGCAATATTGGTTGTCATAAATACATTCGATACATCAAACGAATTTTTTGCATTTGATAACGCATAGTTGGAGGCCATGTTGAATCCGAACCAGCCGAACCACAAGATGAATACCCCCAGGGCTCCCAGGGTAATGCTGTGTCCCGGAATCGCTCTCGTTTTACCGTTCTTGCCGTATTTTCCGATACGGGGTCCTAACATTTTGGCACCGACCAGCGCGGCAATACCGCCCGTCATGTGAACGAGCGCAGATCCCGCCTGGTCGGTAAAACCGGCCGCCTTCCCCATACTAAGAGCCGACAGCCAGCCGCCGCCCCAGACCCAGGATGCGGCAACCGGATATACGAATGCGCTTATCGTCACCGAATAGATCAGATATACCTTCCACTGTGTTCTTTCGGCCATCGCTCCGGAAACAATGATCGCGGCAGTTGCACAAAGCATCGTGTTAAATGCGGCATGTGCCGGGATTGGAATCTCTCCCTCTGAAACGCCAAACATCAGTCTATATCCGATCAGCCAGTATGCAATCGAACCGCAGGCAAAAATCATCAGATTTTTCATAATAATATTCCCTGAATTTTTTGCTCTTGTATAACCGGCTTCCAGCATAGCGAACCCGGCCCGCATAAAGAATACCAGCGCCGTACCAAGCAGTACCCAAAGAGTATTAAGCTGAACCGTATAATCCATAATCTTTTCCTCCTATCATTTATAATTTTAAAATCATTGACACAAGCGGTATCGTAATAACGGAGAGTATTGTCGTAAGGGCAATGCCTCTTGCCACCAATTCATAATCGCCCTCATACTGCTGCGCCAGCATGACTGTCATTGACCCCACCGGTGCCGCAAGAACCACCAGACAGACACCCAGTACAGCCCTGTTATGAATGAAAAGCGATAAAAGCGTGATGCCGATAACCGGAATGATAATCAGCTTAATCAGAGCAAACAATAATTGCCGTTTATCCAGGAACAATTTTTTCAGATTCATGGTTCCAAACGATGCACCTATCACCAGCATACTAAGCGGCGCCGTCAGACTGCTTAGCATCGTTATAATGGTTACGGGGATTTCCGGCAGCTTAATGTTCGTCAGAAACAGTAATACCGAGATCAGGGAAGCTATCACTCCGATATTGAAAACGCGTTTCCAAGCCACCCCTTTGACCCTCACCTGTTCCTTTTGCAGGACCCGGATACCGTAGGTATAAATCAGCAGATTATAAGGTATCACAAACAATGAGGCATATAAAAGCGCCTCATTTCCATAGACGGAAGCAATAATCGGGAATCCCATAAATCCGAAATTTGAAAATACCGTCATCATTTTATAAATTCCGCGGCTGTTTTTCTCCGCTCTTAAAAGCTTCGGCAAAATCTCGGCAACCGCCAGAAGTGAAAGAAAAATAACAATCGCAGCCGTCATGGTCAACAGTAAGTCCCTGCCCTTTATTCTCTCTCCCCCTGATATGACACTGCTTAAAATCAATGCCGGATTCGCTATATTAACGACGATTCCGGATATTGTCTTACCGGACGCTTCCGTAATTAACTGTCTGCGATAGGCATAATACCCGATAAGCATGATGACAAACAGTACCGTCATCTGTTTTTGAATTATCATAACCGTCCCTTTCCGTCATACTATCGTATTATCCGGCAGCTTACCTTCCGCCAGCCAGTCTGTCAGATGTCTTAACGCTCTTCTTCTGGATTCCTCCAGGGAATCCTCCGATAAAAATGCCGCATGCGGCGTCACAATAGCATTATCCAGCTTCCGAAGCTCTGTTTCCCCCTGCTCTTCCTTCTCGATAACATCCACCGCCGCTCCGCGGATTGTCCCATCTCTTAAGGCTGCTGCCAGCGCGGCTTCCTCAACGACCTGCCCACGGGCCGTATTAATGAAAAAGGCCGTTCTTTTCATATGCTTGAATTCATTTCTTCCGAACATATGAAACGTAGCCTCCGACAAAGGTGCGTGCACCGAAACATAATCCGATTCCTTTAAAAGCTCCTCAAGTGTCCCTGCCTTTCTACAGCCGGACCGGGCAATATATTCCGCCGTTTTCGTGGGTGCATACACAAGAATCCGCAGGTTCATAGCCTTTAAAACGGGTACCATGTACTTCGGAACAGCCCCGAAAAAGACAAGGCCGAAGGTCTTACCGCTCATACGGTTAAGGGGATATGCATAATCCATATTCCAGTTTCCGTTTCTGACATCCCGGTCAAGAAAGGTGATCTTTCTGGACAGGTCCATAGCCATAGCAATCGCATGCAGGGCAACTTCTTCCACACAGTATCCCGGTACATTGGTCACTTTTACCCCGCATTCCCTTGCCGTCTTCGTATCAATGTTATCATAACCGATGCTTGGAATAGAAACTATTTCCAGCGACGGCACGGACCTCAGAACCTCCTCTGTTACAGGCTCATAGACAATCAGAAGTCCTTCCGCACGCAGGTCGTTGGCACACTGTATGAGGCTTCCTTTATCCTCCTTATCAACACTCTGCAGAGAAATGCGGTCCTCATACCCCCATTCCTTTATCAGGCTTTGTTCATACGATATATCAAAACCGGTATGATAGTATAAAATTCGTTTTATGGCAAAAACCTCCTGACTGTCTTTAATAAACCTCGTGCCGAAAGCATGCCGCAAAATGTCCCGGCGACACTTCCTGCAGCTCGGGCATGGCATCGCCGCACATAATATCCGCATAAGGGCAGCGGTTATGGAATACACAGCCGCTCGGCGGATTTAACGGGGACGGAATGTCGCCCTCCAGCAGAATCTGCTCCTTCTTAATATGCGGACTGACCTCCGGAACTGCGGAAAGCAAGGCCTGAGTGTACGGATGGAGAGGATTGCCGTAAAGCTCTTCCGTCGAAGTCAGCTCTACCAGATGTCCCAGATACATTACCCCGATCCGGTCCGAAATATAACGCACCACGCTCATGTTATGGGAAATGAACAGATAAGTCACCTCCAGCTCCTGTTTCATTTCCGCCAGGAGGTTCAGGACCTGCGACTGGATAGAAACATCCAGCGCCGATACCGGTTCATCACAAACAATCAGTTTCGGTCTTAGCATCAGTGCTCTTGCAATACCGATACGCTGTCTCTGGCCGCCTGAAAATTCATGGGGATAGCGGTAGTACTGGTCCTCCCGCATACCTACCTTGCGGAGCATTTCCATTGCCCGTTCCATGCGTTCCTCCTTGCTTTTGCAAACTCTGTGAATGATCAAAGGCTCCTCAATGATGGAACCGACAGTCATACGCGGATTCAGGGAGGAGTAAGGATCCTGGAAAATCATCTGCAGCTCCTTTGCCAGATTTCTTCTCTCCCGCTCCTTTACCTTGGTGATATCCTTACCCTCGTAAATGATCTCGCCGGAGGTCGAAGGCAGAAGACAAATACTGCAGCGTCCGGTCGTGCTTTTTCCGCAGCCGGATTCGCCTACTAAACTGATGGTTTCCCTTTTATAAATATCCAGCGAAATATCATCCACTGCTTTTACGGATTTAGGTTCCATGCGGACATGGCTTTGTACCGGAAAATATTTTTTCAGATGCTTGATTTCCATTATTTTTTCTGCCATAGGTTTCACACTCCTTTATCCGATTCATCCGGATAACCCGCGTAGAAACAACGTACCTTCTGCGTATCGTTCATACTTTTTAGTTCCGGGTCTTCGTTTTCGCATCTTTCTTTCGCGTACGGGCACCTGCCGAAGAAACGGCAGCCTTTTTGAACTTCACTTAAGGGAGGCACGGTTCCGTTAATCATATACAGCTTTTCACCGCGCCTGGTGTCCAGTGTCGGGATGGACTGAATCAGCCCCCTCGTATACGGGTGCAGCGGCCTGTCAAAAATATCTTCCACCAGTCCCTCCTCGACGATATGGCCCAAATACATAATGATGACCCGCTGACAGGTCTGAGCAACCACTCCAAGGTCATGGGTAATCAGCATGATGCCCATGCCAAGCTTGTGATTCAAATCCACAATGAGATTCATAATCTGGGCCTGAATGGTAACATCGAGTGCCGTTGTCGGTTCATCCGCAATTAAAAACTGCGGTTCACAGGCAAGCGCCATTGCAATCATGGCGCGCTGGCGCATACCGCCCGACATCTCATGCGGGTAAGCCTTCACCCTTTCCTCCGGCGCCGGAATCCCGGTCAGCTTCAGCATCTTCACCGCGGTCTGGTGTGCTTCCTTCTTGCTTACGGCTTTATGCCTCAGAATCATTTCCGCAATCTGATCCCCTACACGGTACAGCGGATTTAAAGAACTGAGAGCATCCTGGAATACCATCGCGATTCCGTTGCCACGAATAGCTTCCATCTCCTTTTCCGGCTTCTTTAGGAGATCTTTCCCCTTAAACAGGATTTCCCCTTTGTAGGAAACCAGATTCTTTTCGTCATACAGTCGCATGACAGACTGTGATGTTACACTTTTACCGCAGCCGGACTCTCCGACAATCCCCAAGATTTCCCCTTTATCCACATGGAAGCTGACGCCGTCCACCGCTGTCACCCTTCCGCGCAAAGTCCGGAATGATGTTTTCAATTGTTTCACTTCCAGCAATTTTTCACTCATAATATCCTCCTTCCATTTACTTTCCTGCACCGGCCTATTGTGAGTCTCCTATTGTGTCTACGATTGTTCCAATGTGTTGTTTTGTCTGTCGTTACTGTTTACCGGAATTGTTTAAACGTCACATGCAAATGTCTTTATTGTATGTGTAAGCCAGACAATTCCGGTAAGTTGTAGAGACAGCCAAAACACACAGGAACATCATTAGATACAAAAAGGGAGTTTCACAATAGGCTAATTGCAGAAGGCTAATTCGACATCGGATCAATAATGTCACGGAGGCCGTCTCCGAAGAGGTTTAACCCTAACACAATCAAAACGGTAAAGCAGCCCGGAAATAAGGTCATCCACCAGGCGTTGTAGATATAGGTTTTGGCTTCATAAAGCATGTTGCCAAGACTTGGCGCCGGTGCCGGAACCCCTGCACCCAGAAAGCTGAGTGCGGCTTCCGTGATAATGGCGGAAGCAAAGATGTAGGTTGTCTGAACGATAACCGGCGACAGGATATTCGGTGCAATATGGCGGAATATAATTCTTTTTCCGCTTGCCCCCTGCGCCCTGATCGCTTCGATATAAGTCATTTCCTTAACCGAAAGGGTGGATGCCCTTGCCACTCTGGCTACCGTCGGTATATATACGATGGAGAGAGCAATGATAACGTTTGTGGTAGACGCTCCCAAAGCGGCCACGAGGGCGATCGCCATCAGTATCGGGGGAATGGCAATCAGTCCTTCGCAAAATCTCATTATGATATTGTCAAGAACATGAACAAAGCCTGAGATCAAGCCTAAAAGGGTGCCTGTTACAAAAGCGATCAGCGCCGTCGAGAAGCCGACCTGCATGGATATCCTGGTGCCGTAAAGGACTCTGGTGAAGATATCTCTTCCTAACTGGTCCGTTCCGAAGTAATGGATACTGCCCGGTGCGGACAGTTTTTTTACAACATCGATATCATATGGGTCCATTTTGGAAATGGACGGAGCAAAGACAGCGATGACTGCTATGACTACGGTTACGATAAAGCCTAATACGACTAATTTCTTGGACAGGAAATTCTTTATGACCAGCTTCCGGTATTCCCATAGCCCTTTTTTCATTTTTGAACTGTTTGATATGCCCATATCCTTCACCTCCCTCATTTTACATTTCCGGCTATTCTTATCCGCGGATCGATCTCACCGTATAAAATATCGATGAACAGGTTAATTGCAACATAAATCAGACTGATTACCAGTACGATTCCCTGAATCATCGGATAATCCCTTTTGGATACGGAGCTTACGATCAGCTGTCCGACGCCCGGAATATTAAAAACCGTTTCTACTACCGCCGCCCCGGATAAGAGGCTGGCAAAGGACTGTCCGATCGTGGTCAGGATCGGTATCATCGCATTCTTAAGAGCATGCTTGTATAAAATGACACGTTCCTTCAACCCTTTTGCTTTTGCCGTTTTTATGTAGTCGTTGTTAATGACCTCGGCCATAGAAGCTCTCGTCATACGCGTCAGCATGGCGGCCTGCATCAGAGACAGGGACACCACCGGGAGTACGATATATCTTAAATGTGTGATAAGGCCGTTTCCCGCAACCGTTTTATAGCCGGCCACGGGAAGCCAGCCAAGTTTTACGGAAAAAAGCATTGCAAGCAGCAGGCTTAACAGGAAGGACGGGATGGAGATACCTAAAAGAGAGGCGGCAATCACAGCCGAATCCTGTATCTTGCCTTTTTTCTTTGCCGCAAACACACCGCAGGGAATGGCTATGATAATTGCAAGGATCTGCCCCCAGACCGCCAGGACGATCGTCGGCCCCAGGGCTGTTTTGATTTCCTCCGCCACCGTTCCGTTTCTGGAATAGCTGACCCCCAGGTCACCGTGAAGAGCATCGAACAGCCATGAGAAATATTGCATGATTAACGGCCTGTTTAAACCCAAGCGTTCGGTCAGGGCACTAACCTCCTCCGCGGAGGCATCCGCACCAAGCATGATCCTTGCCGGATCACCCGGAGTCAGATGGATGATGCTGAAAATAAACACGGACAAAATAAACAGCGTACAGATAACAGAAACGATTCGGTTTCTTAAATACTTGATCATCGAAACACCACCTTTATCATTTAAAATCGGGGTTGCCGCAAAACTCATAACTATATTTAGCCCCTTTTTTACCGGGTCATAATAATTATGAGTTCTTGCTGCAGCCCCTTTATATACTCGAATTATCCGGTTAAATTTTACTCTGCTACTTTAAGCCCCCAGAGCTTCATGCCGTAGTAATTTTCGTATCCCTCCACCTTATTCGATACACCGCTCAATAAGTCGTAGGTGCCTAAG
>JAEWSD010000002.1 GCA_023398615.1 Bacillota bacterium | reverse complement strand
GCGCAATAAAAATTATATATCAAGACCGGAATTTAAGGCTGCTCAAAAGATGGGCACTCTATGTACAAATGCAATGTCAGAATGAAAGGTATACCTGCAAATAAGTGCACCAGGCTATCAGATATATATTTGATAGCCTGGTACACTTCAGAATGGGAACCTTCATTAATTCAAAAGGCTTCTCTTAATGTAATCCAATATTTGGAAAATCCTTGATCAGTTTCATACGCGCCTTATTAATGCAGTCCGCTCCTTCATATATTCGAACTTCTATTTTTATGTTCCGGCTTTCACCCGGTTCCAAATACTTAAGGCTTCCATCCATACGTGCCGTACTTCTGCCCATGACATGGCAGTTCCCGGGTTCAAGCCCCAGAACATATTCCCCGCTGCGCATACTTTTCCAATGCGTGAAATGGGTAAGTTGTTCAGCCGGATATGATATCTCAACACCAAGCTCCAGATCCCGGTTGATCAGCATATACCTTACCTGCCCATCCTTATCCGCCACCATCTCATGGAAAAATACCTGTTCTTCGTATCCATCAACCGGATCAGTTATTTTTAGATATTCAGACAGCCCTTCCCTTGCTGCGTTATCCCTTGGTATGATGCGCATCGAGGGCAGCAACAACTCGCATTCAGGCGAAAGCATGGGATACCCGAAATTCATATGGTAAAGAATCATGAACGGAGTTCTCTCGAAGCTTAGGTTTTCTATCTTGTCTTCAATAGTAAAAACACTTTGATCCGTTTGCAGAGTTATTTTCCGGTCCATTATAATATGTTCTCCAAAAACCTGCGCCTGTTTTACCCGGCCCGAAACCTCAATACTCGCGTTATCTTTATTCTCATTCCATTCTATATACGGGCAGACTTCGCTGGCAGGTATATTGGACACCACCCCATGTAATCCCAGGTTTTCACCCTCATCCCTGTCGGCTGCCCCCATGTAGGTTAACCCTCCTGTTGTTAAAAAACCTGCATAGAAGCTTTTCAAAAATCCCTTTGCACCATCTTCTGTAAAATAAGTAGAATTTGTTAAGCCTGTTTTTGAAAGGAAACTAATATTAGTACCGCGACAGGAAAGCGATGCGATATCCATTCCCCTGTCAGGAAGTACAATAAGGGATACACCTGCTGCGTTATACAATTCAAGAGCACGCATTGCATCTGCTTTACCTCCGATTAATCGATAATCCTTAATACCGAACACCTGAGCAGTTGTTCCTACCCTGCGGTATAGCTCCAATTTATTCATTTTACCTTCCTCCTAAGAGCATATTCCGACTAAACATCTCCCTTAATTCAGAATGCTTCTCCCATCAGATACTGAAGATTCACCGGCAAAGTATTTAAAATTCTTGTATTTTTTCCGAATTTAGCGGCTGTCTTTTCTATAACAATATAATCGAGATTAGGAATTGCAATATCATTCCATGCATCATAATAGCCCTTGAGACCCACATCAATCATCATAACCATTTGTTTGGCACATTTACGTTTAAAATCACAGGATAGCGCACCATAAAATTCCTGGCATTCCGTATATCCGGAATTATGTGTAGTAACATATCCTTTCAATGTCTCAAATTGCGGCAGCTTAAGTCCTGTTAATTTTTCCAGTTCCGGTGCTTTCTGTTTATAGTACTCGATGATAGCTTCTTCATGATAGTTACCGGTCAGACCCTCCTGAGCTACTTGCTGGAAGCTCTCAACCGAATAACGAAATGCTGCCTCCAAAAATCCCATCCATATCTTATAATCCTCTGTAACCAGGTCAGGGCTCTTTACACACATAACAGATGCTCTCTGAGCTCCGCATAATCCGTCACGTTTTGGAGAAACACCGATATGAACAATATCACCTTCCCGAATAATTCGATTGGATGCCCTCGCAACGATGGTGCGGTTATTGATACCGGATGTGACCATGATTTTAAAACCCAAATCGTCTGCTCCCAGTTCATTTGCAATTGCATACCCCCACTGTGCAACCTGTGTTTCCCTTAATCCGGGTCTGAGTATCCGAAGCATGCCTTCCAGCATTACGTCGCTGATTAAGCAGCTTTCTTCAATTAACTTCATCTCCAGGTCAGATTTTTCATATTTTATTTCATAATACTTTTCAGAAATATCGCTTATATTCTCAGCTCCGACATACTTAGCCAAACTGTTGTATAATGCTAACGGGAAGATACCGGGAGTCGTAAGCATCGCAATTTTCTTTGGCTTCATTCCGCAAGCTTCTTCCACAATCGCTGCCGGCGTCAGCATGTCATCCGGATAATTATCCGAATCCACATTGATAATATCCAGTTTGCGAATTTTTACTCCGGAGCGATGACAGAATTGCTCCGCAACTATACCGCTTTCCAATCCGGCAATAAAATACAGTCCGTTCTCAGCGATTACGGCTGCAATCGGCTCAACGATGATATTATTATTCCCTGCTAGATAAGGAACATCACCACAATAATGCTCATCTGAATATACTATACCGCAGTCATATCCCTCCAGCTTTAGCATATCCAGTACCTTTTTTTGGCGCTGCTTAAATTCCTCAGGCGGAAGTAAGTAGTCCTTATCAAATACAGGAGCTTTTTCCAGAACACCGGATATGATATCTGCCTGTCGTTTCCAAATATCTTTTTCAAACATAGTTATGCATCCTCCTCTCCAATTTCAGGCATCCTTTTGATATCAGGGTTGGTGAATATATCCTTTTCGTCAAAGCTTGGTGTACTGAATTCCGATATAACCGTTCCTTCGGCACCTGCTGCAAACCAATGCTTTGTGTTAAGCGGGATCGTATACTGCTCACCAGGTTCCAGCTTGATCTCATGAAAAGCGGTATAATATTCCCGTCCCAGTTCAGGTGGTTCCTTAGCCCTGTCTACAGTCGGTTCGCCCTCTACATAAAGATATACGGTTCCATATCTGCAGCGAAAGGTTTCTTCTTTCCCAATATATTTATCAAACGGCGGATGTCTGTGCTCCGGACATACTTGTCCCGGAAAAAGAACCATTTCCTTACAGCATACTCTGTCCGTATTAATATAAGTAATCAGCTGCAGGCCATTATGCTCTATATCTCCGAGACCAAAGTCTGATATCTCAATTTGATTTTTTTCAGTTTCTGTCAGGGCAATATGTGCTTTATCAAAGTAAGATAAAACCTGCCTTTTCTTTTCTTCATACTGTTCTTTCGTTATCATTTTAATCTCCAATCTTCTGCGTTATTCCGGCCCAAGCTACGATAATGTTGGCATAGACTTCAATTGCCTGATAATATTTATCCAATTCCATGCTTTCATCAATTGTATGTGCCTGCTTCAAGTCTCCAGGGCCGATAATTAGCACCGGCATTTTCCCAATTCTAGAAAGCTGTGCTCCGTCGCAACCGCACGGAAGCCCGGATATGTTTACTCTGCCCATAACTTCCTCGCAAGTATTTCGAACAGATACTAGGAATTCAGATTGCATATCCGTCTCAAAACATTGGGTTTCCTGATACCAATTAATGCTGACCGGATGCTCAGATAACCACTTATCACCATCGCAAGCTCTCCTTATATAGTCATCCACTTCTTTTTTTATTAATTCGGGATCAACCGGCACTGAGTTAAAATTATCATCATACTCACTCGGAAAGAATTCCACATCAAATCTAACCGTACATTCTCCGGCCACAACTGATGCTCCGTCCCCTCCGGATATCTGCCCAATATTTATTGTAGGATTTGACAATAGAGGATGTTTTTTTGATAATAACCATTCCGTTTCAAGTTCTTTCAGGGCATCAATCAGTTTGAACGCTTTCTCAATTGCGTTCACTCCATAACCTTTCATACTGGCATGAATTGGTTTGCCAATAACCGTAAATTCAGCTAAAAATGCACCTCGGTTTGTTGGCATAATAGCCATTCTTGTAGGTTCCATTATGATGACTCCATCGGCATGGTATCCTTTGTCACAACAGGCTATTGTTCCATTTCCACCTCCTTCCTCATCAATGACGGACTCAAAGATAATATCGCCGCCAAATTCAAATCCCATATCCTGGAGCAGCTTGATTGCCAATATTGCGGCAGCACTTCCGCCCTTCATATCGCTGGTTCCCCTGCCGTAAAGCTTATTATTCCTTAAGGTACATTCAAACGGCGAGTTTGTCCATTGGTCAGCATTATCGGCCGGTACAATATCGCAATGCCCATTAAATAAGAGCGAACGACCGCTACCGTTTCCCTTAAAAGTAGCGACGACATTTTCCCTGCCTTCATATTTATGATACGGATTATATCCGGGATATCCGCTGATCGTTTGGTTATCCGGTTCAAATGCATCTACTTCGGCACCCATTTGTTCAAACAGACCCTTCAGATAATCCTGAATACCCTTTTCCTCTCCGTATTCACCCGAATTGATGATTTTACTGTCATATGAAACCAGCTTTTTTATAAGATCGAGGTATTGCTCTTTATTCATAGCTATATTCTTCTTAATTTCTTCCCTTATATGTTCTTTCATCAGATCACCCTTCTTTTAATATTAAAATATTATATTGACTTGGATTTCTTTTGAATCGATACTGCTATGATCAGAACGATACCGGTAAAAATCATCTGATAGTACCTGCCGACACCAATCAAGTCAAAACCATTGCTCAATACACTCATAATTAACGCACCAAACAGACTCCCAACTACACCTCCTGAACCACCGACTACGCTGGCTCCACCAATTACAACTGCAGCTATGGCATTAAGCTCCATTCCGGTACCTGCCATGGGCTGGCCGGAGTCAAGCCTTGAAGCCAGAATTAAGCCACCTATGGATGCCATGATACCGCTTAGCATATATACACCTATTTTTACCCGCTGGTTTGATATACCGGCTAGTCTTGCCGCTTCTTCATTACCGCCAACTCCAAATACCGATGCTCCGAACTTAGTTTTATTCAACAGGATATGTCCAATCACATAGAGCGCTATCATAATCAAAACCGGTACTGGTATTTGCCATATATTTTTTCTTCCAATCCACGCAAAGCCTTCGGCAAGTCCGGAAACAGAATATCCGCCTGTCAGCGCCAACGCAACTCCGCTTTCTATGGTCATCATACCCAAGGTAGCAATGATGGGAGGAACACCTGCCTTCGTAATAACCATCCCATTAATAAAACCTGCAAGCAATCCTACTAATACTCCGGCTAAGATGCCTGGTACCACTCCAAATCCTAAGCTTACCATAAACAGTGCTGCAACTGTTCCCGATAATGAAATCGTTGATCCAACCGATAAATCAATGCCGCCTGAGATTATAACATATGTCATGCCTATGGCAAGAATTGCGTTTATAGAGGCCTGTCTAAGTATACCCATCACGTTAAATAACGTAATGAAGTTCTCACTCAACAGACTAAAAATACTAAATATGATAGCAAGTGCAACAAATGTAATAAACTCTCTGCGCTTTACTAAGTCTAATACTATCCTCTTGATAGACTTATTCATTTTTCATACCCCCTGTAATATAATGCATAATTTTATCCATTGTGGCCTCACTTTGTTGCATCAGAGCAGTAATTTCACCGTTATACATCGTAATGATACGGTTGCTTACACGGAGAACTTCCTCCAATTCCGAGGATATAAAAAGTACTGATTTCCCTTTTCTTATCAGTGCATTGATCGACTGGAATATTTCCTCTTTCGAACCTACATCAACACCTCTTGTTGGTTCATCCATAATCAGGATATCACATCCTCTGCACATCCATTTCGCCAATACAACTTTCTGCTGGTTACCGCCACTTAGATTAGCTACGGGGAACTCTGTGGAAGGCGTTTTGATTTTAAGCGATTCAATATATTTCTGAGCCTCATGCCTTTCCAGCTGTTGTATAATGAAGTGTCCCTTTAAAAAATGTTTTATATTTGCAATAGTAATATTCCTGCGGATATTCAAATTCATAAATAATCCCTGACTTTTCCGGCTTTCAGGTAATAGTCCGATACTGTTCTTTATCGCATCCGCAGGTCCTGTGATGACTTTCAGCTTTTGATTTACATATATTTCTCCGGAAGATATACTATCCGCTCCAAATATGGCTCTCACCATCTCCGTGCGACCGGCCCCTACTAAACCGGCAATTCCTAATACCTCTCCTTTTTTTACTTCGAAACTGATATTTTTCACAGATTCATTCGATATATTCTTTACTTCTAAAACTACTTCAGAATTGATAGCCGGATTCTTAGATATCGATTGATTAATCTTTTCTCCTACCATCATTTTTATAATCTGGTCTTTCGTCACCTCTGAAGTCTCTGCGCCGCCGACTATGGTACCATTTTGTAATACGGTCAGCCGATCACTGAGTCTTATAATCTCATCAATACGATGCGAAATATATATAATAGAAACACTCTTCTTTTTTAAATCTGCTATAATTTTAAATA
>JAEWSD010000113.1 GCA_023398615.1 Bacillota bacterium | reverse complement strand
AGAAGGCGGAAGGCCTTTTGGCAGGCAACCGTGACGTGCTGGATAAAATCGCCGCATACCTGGTGGAGAAAGAAACGATAACCGGTAAAGAATTCATGGACATCTTCTATGAAGTGAAAGGAATGCTTCCGGAGAAAGCAGACAATTTACCGGGTGAGAGTAATGAACTGATATTGTCATAAAACAGAATTTGATATATAATCACATTAAAGGTATGATATGTATTTTACAATTTATATCAAATGTGGTCATTTATCAAGATAAACGAAAGTACTGTAGTAATCTTGGGTTACTGTTAAGCCTATGGTACCGCGAGGTGTTTTTTGTGAGTGAAGCGGAGCGAAAGCCACAGAAAACCCGAGACATGTCTGTGCGAAATTATGCATTATGCATAATTTCTGCACATCATTTGTAACGGTTCAGCCTTACCGCTGAACTGTTATAGATTTATACTTCCATTTACCGGACAGGTATCTGACATAACCGACAATAGAGGTAACAAACCAGGTAAAACCGGTGGCCCACCAGATTCCCTGATAACCGAACCATACGGACAGTATATTGGCAAACAGCACCCTGCATACAACCTCGATCAATCCCATGAACATAGGAACTTTTACGTCACCTGCCCCGCTTAACAGGTTTCTGCTGACAAAAATAATACCTACAAAGGAGTAAAAAAAGCAAGGTACACGTAATGCCTCCATGCCGATTCTCATCACGTCGGCGTCGTTTTTGGTAGTAAAGAGTTCCATGATATACCTGCCGCCGAAGAAAATAACGGGAAGCATAATAATACTGAAGGTTATGATCAGTTTGGTCGCAGCCGCAAAACCTTTCTTGACCCTTTCGATATTACCGGCACCGACATTCTGCCCTGTAAAGGTTGCAACTGCCACGCCCACCGACATGCCCGGCTGGAGTATCAGCTGTTCTATACGGCTTGACGCGGTAGCGGCCGCCATTACAGTCCCTCCGAAGCTGTTGATAACTCCCTGAAGCGCCATCGTTGAAGTTGATATAAAGGCATTTTGCAAGGTTACCGGAAGACCAAGCGCAAGACATTTTTTAAAAATCTTCCTGTCGGGGTAAAATTGCCTTATCGGTATCCGCAGCATTTTTACCTTGACAAACGCATAAACGGTACAGCCCACCGCCGCCACAATCTGAGATATAATCGTTGCCAGCGCCACACCCATCACACTCAGATGCAATACGATTACAAACAGCAAATCCAGAACAATATTGATCAGGCATGCAATAATAAGGAAAAACAGGGGTGTTATGGAGTCTCCCAATGCCCTTAACACAGAGGAAATTCCGTTATAGACGCCCACGCCTATGATTCCTAAACAGCATATCTTCATATAGATATCTGCCTGACCGATTATTTGATCCGGTGTGTTCAGCAGCCTCAAAATCGGTTTGCTTACAAAAAATCCTATAATTCCCATCAGAACGGAAGCCCCGACTATCGTATAGGCAGCGGTAGCAAAGCTTTTCCTGACATTCTCTTCATCTTTAGCGCCAAAGTACTGTGATATTACAATGGAAACACCGGCAGACAGCCCGGCCGCCAATGCAAAAATAAAAAAGTTAGGCGGCCCGGCGGTACCGACTGCCGCTAACGCATCCGGTCCTTCATAGTTACCTACTACGATAGCATCCACCATATTATATAACTGTTGAAATATATTACCTATTAACATAGGTATGGAAAATTTAATCAGCAAGCTGAGTGGATTCCCTGTTGTCATATCATTCGTAGTTTGCATTTTCATATTTTTCATCCCTTTTCTCATAAAATTATGCCTGAACATTCTGTTTAGATTATTATATATCAATTATCTTTAATGTAAATGTCGTATATTACATTTATAATTGTATATATCTATTCATTTACAATCTAATTTTGCAAATGCCCTATGTTGTAAATCGAGGTTAATTTTTATAATTCTTATATAGCTTACTGTTCTCTTCAGTCAAATAACATACATTTATATCCATATCTCCTGATGCCGTAATCCAAATACAGCGCTGAGTCTTACGCCCAAGAGTAACCTAATAAAAATAGGCCTAATATTATACTTAATTTGACATTTAAGAATAATTTTGCTATTATTGGTGTCGGAGTTTTTTTAACTGAATATGTCGGTATTAAGGACAAATATGGCAAGATTATGGAGGGAATGTAATGAAAACAAAAAAGATAAGGGTATTGGCACTTTTAATTAGTCTTATTGTACTATGCACTTCACAAAGTGTACCAACAACACAAGCACAAAGTACATCAACGACGCAAACACAGAAATTATATCCGCTTAGTGAATCCGGAAGATTCCGTTACGTGGATATCAATGGTAATGAAGTATTAAAAACAGACTATGGTTACGCAGATGATTTTATAGGCGAAGTGGCTCAGGTAAGCAAGGAATATGGTGGAGAAGAATTATACATTGATATAAAAGGGAATTTAGTGGACTATGATGGAAAAGATTATTCCGATTCAAAATTCAGAGTAATCAAAGATAGTAAGCTTGTTGATCTTAGTACAAGGGTTAAAGAATATACTGTTAAAGATGAAGAAAATTTTACTATATCAGTTGAAGAATATGATATCGGTGATGAATTTGTAATAAAAGAGACCAGGGCAGGCGGAGCGCCGCAAAGACGGTTACTCAAAAACGGCAAAGTATTCTTTACAACAGATGAATGGATAAGCAATAGGGACATCATGACAATCGTTAAATATGACGATGAAAAAATGATAAGGTTTTCCTATATTGATTATCTCGATGATTGCAAATTTAAAACCACTTACATAGATTACAATGGTAATCCTTTATTTGCAAAATCGTCTCAAAAAGAGATTAAAGTAATAATCAATGGTAAGACGTTGACACTTAAGAATTCGGCAGTCATTGAAGGTAATACTGTTTTATTACCGGCCGGTGAAATTTTGCAAAAACTCGGGTATAAAGTAAATTGGAATGCAAAAACAAAGACGTTAAAAGCTACAAAGAAATCTTCCGTAGTCAGCTTAAAGGCAAATAATAAAAAAGCTACTATCAATAGCAAAGCAGTAACTATGGACAGTAAAGCAAAAGTAATAAATAAGGTACTATATATTTCACCAAAAACATTAATGAAAAAACTATCCGTAGCGTATACGTGGGATGCGGACACCTATACAATAACAATACAAAAATAATTAATATGTCAAACAGCTCTGAAAAAATAGGGCCCAAGCTACTGATTTAACTGAATTTGCTTATTAAAATCAGTAGCTTGGGCCCTTAAGATTGCATGCTCCTGCTCGGCATGTTTGCGAATTGTTTTCCGCCCTTTCTCATATAATTATCTAGACAAACATAAAAAAGGATTGGTATATGCAGAAAGAAAAAATCATCAACTGGCACAGCATAAGCAAGGAAGAAGCCGTGCAAATCCTGCAAAGCTCGGCGGATCACGGCTTAACAAGAAAGGATGCGGTGAAAAGACAGCGCAATTACGGCCTTAATATATTGGAAACCAAGAAGAAAAAAAGCATCTTTATAAAGTTTTTTAACCAGTTTGCCGACTTTATGATCATTACACTCATTTGTGCGGCCATCCTGTCCTTCCTGGTTTCCTTCCTGCACGGCCAGCTTGATTTCGTAGATCCGGTCATCATACTTCTTATCATAACCCTGAACGCTATTCTGGGTGTATTACAGGAAACGAAAGCGGAAAAATCACTGGAAGCTTTACAGAAAATGTCTGCACCGACGGCATTGGTACTGCGTGATCAGGTTATCACGACTGTGGACGCAAAAGAGCTGGTTCCCGGCGATATTATTTATCTTGAAACCGGACATTTCGTTCCTGCGGATGCAAGGCTCCTGTCCGCCGTGAATCTGAAAATAGATGAAGCATCGCTTACCGGAGAATCACATCCTGTTGAAAAGGATGCGGATGTTATACTACATAACGATACCCTTCTTGCCGACCGGCATAATATGCTTATGGCCACCTGTATCGTAACCTACGGCAGAGGGACCGCCGTCGTTACGGCAACCGGCATGCAGACGGAAGTGGGCCATATCGCCAGGCTTATTATGGAGGATGATACCCCTATGACTCCCCTCCAGAAACGTCTTGCCGATACCGGAAAAGCACTCGGCATTGCCGCCCTGCTTATCTGCATCGTTATATTTTTAATGGGAATTCTTAAGAATCGTCCCATCTTCGATATGTTCATGACCGCCGTCAGCCTTGCCGTTGCCGCAATTCCCGAGGGTCTGCCTGCTATCGTTACCATCATGCTTTCCCTGGGAGTACAGCGCATGGCAAAAAAGAATGCGGTTATCCGGAAACTCCCGGCAGTCGAGACATTAGGAAGTGCGACCGTCATATGCTCGGACAAAACCGGAACACTGACACAGAATAAAATGACAGTTACCGAATTAGCCTCCTTACAGGGAAAAGAACAATCGTACAGCATAAACAGCCGCCTTATTTTAACACTTGCCTCGCTGTGCAACGACTCCATCCTGCAGATATCGGGCAGCGGTAAGAAAACGGATGTTACCGTTACGGGGGAACCGACCGAGAAAGCTTTTATTATGGCAGCTTACCGGCTTGGGCTTATCAAACCGAAATTAGACCTCAGTTATCCAAGAGTCTACGAAATTCCTTTCGACTCCGCCAGAAAGCTTATGACTACCGTACATAAGTATGAAGGCGGTACACGCAGTATAACAAAAGGTGCATTTGATATTCTGATTACCAAATGCACCCATATCTGTCAGAATGGAAGATCCGTTCCGATTACCGGCCAGCATATCCAATTTATAAATAAGCTGAACCAATCTATGGCGGAACGTGCACTGCGGGTCATTGCGGTTGCATATAAGGATATACCGCCCTCCGATATTCTCCGCCGGGACAAATCCGAAAGAGGGAGCGAATGCATGAGCTTTAAGAATCCGCTCGAATCCGGTTTAACACTGGCCGGCCTTGTCGGAATGATCGACCCGCCGAGGGAGGAAGTCGCATCCGCAGTATTAACCTGCCAGATGGCAGGGATTAAACCGGTCATGATAACCGGTGACCATATATCAACCGCATGCGCGATTGCCAGGGAATTAGGCATCATGACTCCTTCCGACAAGGCTATGACCGGTGCCGAACTGTCACAGATAGATAACGACACTTTAATTAAACTGATTCCGGATTACCGGGTATTTGCCAGAGTATCCCCAGAGCATAAGGTCCGGATCGTGAAAGCCTTTCAGGCAAGAGGTGAGGTAGTCGCCATGACCGGTGACGGTGTAAACGACGCACCTGCGCTGAAAACCGCCGATATCGGCTGCGCTATGGGAATAACAGGTACGGATGTCGCTAAAAATGCTTCCGACATGATTCTGACGGATGACAATTTCGCAACGATCGTGTCGGCTGTCCGGGAAGGACGCGGTATTTATGATAATATCAAGAAAGCAATCCATTTCCTTTTATCCTGTAACATCGGAGAAATCATGACGATATTCGTTGCAATCCTGCTGGGCTTGCCGTCACCGCTCCTGGCAGTACAGCTTCTTTGGGTAAATCTTGTTACCGATTCGCTGCCAGCCATATCGCTTGGAGTGGAACCGGCCGCCAGGGATATCATGCGAAAAAAACCCATCCCTCCCAGCAAGGGGATGTTTGCCGACGGTTTGGTATTCAAAATAATATTCGAAGGAGTTATGATCGGATGCCTTGCCCTTCTGGCCTTTATCATCGGCATACGTGTATATGACAGCCAGCTGATATCCGACCCGGTACTGCGGCACGGAAGTACGGTGGCAATAGCCGGTGCGGTCACACCGAAAATCGGCCGCACAATGGCATTTGCAGTATTAAGCCTCTCACAGCTCTTCCATTCCTTCAATATGCGGAGTGAACATAAACTGGCGACGGTCGGAATATTTTCCAATATCCAGCTGCTGCTGTCCTTTATCATATGCTCGTTCCTGCAAATTATAGTAATTACCTTAAAACCACTTGCGGACATATTCAAGGTAGTCCCGTTAAACCCGGCGCAATGGTCGCTCGTTTTCCTGATGTCCTTCCTGCCGATCGTTGTCGTTGAATTTCAAAAGTCAAAATAGAAAAAAGGAGCTGTACAAAACTCATAATGAATATGACCCTGTAATGAATTTGTTCCTAATAGTTCGAGATAATTTGTGCGAGGTATGCGCGAGAAGCGACAAGATAGAGAATGTCGCTGGTTCTCGCGCGACAGAGCACAAATTTCGAGAAATATTAGGAACAATTCAAATAGACTCACCATAATTATGAGTTTTATAACAGCTCCCACCTAAATATAAAGACAATTTTACTTTACACTTGCATACATAAAATATTTAAAGCCTAAAGGCGAGGTATAAAAGCCCTGCAGCTTATCCGACTTCAGATACAGATCGGTGTAGAAATAAAGAGGAATGATCGGCATATCCTTCGCCAGGATAGCTTCCGCCTGATGCATCAGGTTAATTCTTTCCGTCCTGTCGGAGGAAGCTTTTACTTTGCGTATTAATTCGTCATAATCCTTATTGGAATACTGCGCGTCATCGTTACCGCCTCCGGTTACCCACATATCAAGGAAGGAAATCGGATCATTGTAGTCGGCCAGCCAGCCATGACGGGCAATCTGATACTCCCCGTTCTTTCTTGTTTCAATAAACACTGCCCAGTCCTGGGTAGAGATTGTGGTATTAATGCCCAATTCCTGCTGCCACATATAGATAACCGCTTCCGCAATGGATTCATGCCCCGGATTAATCATCAGCTCCAGCGTGGGGAAGCCCTTCCCGCCCGGATAACCCGCATCCTCAAGAAGCTGCTTTGCTTCCGCAACATTTGCCTCATAATCGGCAGGATCAACGCTGTACCATTTTTCCGCAACATCATGGAACTCTTTATCGTTGTCCACATCAAACAATCCGGTGGCAACAAAAGAATCTGCCGGCTGCTGACCGCCCTTTGCCACGGATTCGACAAGATAATTCCGGTCAATTGCAAGAGATAAAGCTTTTCTTACCTTGGCATCCTTTAATGTATCATCCTCAACATTCAGACAAAGGAAATAGGTCCCCAGCTGGCCTTCGATATACAGGCCGTTACTGGTCATCCTGTCAATCTCCTCGCTTGGAAGGTCGTCGCCAAGCAGGATCTCCCCGTTTTCAAAGGACGCCAGGATCGTATTCTGGTCCTCCATCAGACGGAAATTGATCGTATCAGGACCCAAATCATCTACTCCGTAATAGTTCGGATTCTGTTTCATTACGATCACCGACTGGTGTTCCCAGGATTCAACCATATAAGGGCCGTTGCCGATATAGGTGGAAGGCTCCTGGTACCAGGTATCCGGATCGGCCGATACGATATCTTCTCTCAGGGGATAGGTGGCGGGAAATGCGCAAATCTCAAGGAAATATGGTGTCACAACCGCCAATGTCACCTCAAAAGTCTTGGCATCGACCGCCTTCACTCCCAGCTCGGACTTATCAACGGTTCCTGCCATAATTTCATTTGCATTCTTTACCATATCAATCATGTAGTTATAATCGGAAGCCGCATCCGGGTCTACCAGCCTCTGCCAGGAATAAACAAAGGAATCTGCGGTTAAATCCGTACCGTCGGACCATTTTGCATCATCCCGGATTTTGAACGTGTATACCAGTCCGTCTTCACTGGCCTTATAGCTTTCCGCAACACCTTCCACTATATTACCTTCGCTGTCCAGCTTCATTAACCCTTCAAAGGTATGATTGATATACGTTGCACCGTCAACCGCGGTATTCTTCGTAGGATCAAGTGTCTCCGGTTCCGGACCTACGCTTACGTTAATGGTAAGACCTTCCCCTGAATTCGTATCTGTATTTGTACCCGTATCTGTATTCGTTCCGGTATTATTCTGATCGGTGCCGGAATCCTTCTTACCGCAGCCGGTTAAGGTTGTGGTAACTATCATGGTTAAGGCAAAAAATATAACCATAGATTTCCTCAAAGTATTTCTCATAAAACTCCTCCTTGTACTAAAAATACTGCTGAAACCATTTCAATAACTGCCCGGTTCATACTATATAGAATACCCATTCATGCATATTCTATGTCAGATCATATGACAAGCCGCGAAATGGCCGCTGCCGTAATCTTTTAAGTCCGGAGCCTGCTCTGCACAAAGCTTCGTTGCACGCGGACATCTTGTTCGGAACGGACAGCCGCTGGGAGGATTGAGAGGACTGGGAATATCACCGTTTAAAACGATTCTTTTTTTATTTCTGCTCGCTTTCGGATCGGCAATCGGTATTGCCGAAAGAAGTGTCTGTGTATACGGATGCAGCGGATTTTTATATAACTCGTTACTGTCCGTTAACTCTACCAGGTGTCCGAGATACATAACACCGATCCGGTTACTGATATGCTTTACAATGGATAAATCATGAGCAATAAAAAGATACGTAAAGCCTTTCTCCGCCTGCAGATCCTCCAGCATATTAACGATCTGTGCCTGAATGGATACATCCAGCGCGGAAACGGGTTCATCGCAAACGATAAATTCGGGATCAACGGCAAGAGCTCTTGCTATGCCTATTCTTTGACGCTGGCCTCCGGAGAATTCATGCGGAAAACGGCTCGCATGCTCCTTATTCAGGCCGACGGTTTCCAGCAGGGAATCTATCTTCTCCATTCGTTCCTTCCGTGAACCGTACAATTTGTGTATATCCAGCGGTTCGCCGACGATATCCGAAACCGTCATTCTTGGATTCAGAGAAGCATAGGGGTCCTGAAAGATAATCTGCATTTTTTTGCGAAAGCTGTGCATATCCGTTTTTGTAATATCGCTGCCGTTATATGAAATCCTGCCGGAGGTAGGTTCATACAGCCTGATAATCGTCCTTCCAAGGGTTGTTTTACCGCAGCCGCTTTCCCCCACCAATCCCAGAGTTTCACCTTTTTTAATGGAAAGGCTCACATCGTTCACCGCTTTTACATTGGAGGTCTTAAATCCGGATTTTACAGGGAAATATTTCTTAAGATTTTCAATTTCTATCAGATTCGTTGTGTCATTTTGGCCTCCCATCAGCCAACCTCCTTTTCATACGCTTCCTTTACTTCAAGCCAGCAGTGTGTATCATGTCCTTCGGATAAACTGTATACCGGCGGCACCTTTTCCATACAGATCTTCATACAATGACCGCATCTCGGAGCAAAAGCACACCCCTTCGGCGGATGGATCAGGTCTACCGGATTGCCTTCGATCGGTACCAGGCGTTCGTGGCCTACCGCATTGATTTTCGGCATCGACTTTAGTAACCCCCAGGTATACGGATGCTTCGGCTCATAAAAAATCTGATCAATACTTCCGGTCTCTACGATTGTCCCGGCATACATAACCGCCACCTTATCACATACGTCCGCAATTACTCCCAGGTCATGCGTAATAAAGATAATACTCATATTAATTTTGGAACGCAGCTCTTTCATGAGTTCTATGATCTGCGCCTGTATTGTTACATCCAGTGCGGTTGTCGGCTCATCCGCAATCAGCAGCTTCGGATTGCAGGCCAAAGCCATCGCAATCATGACACGCTGTCTCATTCCGCCCGAAAACTCATGAGGATATTGATGAATCCGTTTCTCGGGCTGATTGATCCCAACCAGGCGAAATAATTCTATCATTCTTGCCTTCCGCTCCGCCTTATTCATTGCGGTATGCTTCTTTAAGGCTTCATTAATCTGATTGCCGACGGTAAATACCGGATTCAATGAAGTCATTGGGTCCTGGAATATCATCCCGATATCCTTTCCCCTTATTTTCAATAATTCTTTCTCATTCAGCTTCGTGATATCCCTGCCGTCAAAAAGGATATTCCCTCCGATTACTCTGCCGGGTTCCGGTATGATTCCCATAAGGGCATAGGAGGAAACGGATTTACCGCTTCCCGACTCACCTACGATCCCCAGAACCTCACCGGGCTTTAACTGATAGGATATTCCGCGTACGGCCTTAACCTCTCCGGCATAGGTAAAGAAGGATACTTTCAGATTATTCACTTCCAACAGGTTCGAAGATTTATTTTCAAGCTTTCTTTCCGCCATGCTTCCGCCTCCTATTTCTTAAGCTTTGGATCCAGGGCGTCACGCAGCCCGTCACCAAACAGGTTAAATGCCAATATGATAATACTGATAGCTACAGCCGGGAATAGCAGCCGGTACGGATAGGACTGAATTCCGTTTAAAGCCTCCGAAGCAAGGCTTCCTAGGCTCGCCATCGGTGCCGCAACACCCAAACCGAGAAAGCTTAAGAATGCTTCCGTAAAAATGGCGGACGGTATCTGCAGCATTGTAGTAACAATCAAGGTTCCGATACAGTTCGGCAGGAGATGTTTCTTTATCAGCCTGCTGTTATTTGCCCCCAGTGCGGTAGCGGCATTGACATATTCCATCTGCTTTAACTGCAATACCTGGCCTCTTACGATTCTGGCCATTCCAACCCAATACAGCAAACCGTATACGATAAAGACAGCCACAATTCCCGGACCCAGCTTCTGAAGCCCTCCAAGCGGAGCGCCGGAATCAAATGCCCGGGTTAAAGGCTCCTTAATCACAATTTGCAGAAGAATAATAATTAATATATCCGGCAATGAATAGATTATTTCAACGACACGCATCATAAAATTATCAATTCTGCCGCCCAGCAATCCGGATACTGCTCCATATACCGATCCGAACAGCAATACGATAAGCGCCGATCCGATACCTATAATCAGAGATATCCTGGCACCGACCATAACCCGTACCAGCAGGTCACGTCCCAGCTGATCCGTGCCGAAAGGGTGGGCATAGGTCGGAGACAGATTCTCGTCCCCGCGGATCTGCTGGTCATAGGTATACGGAGATAAACGGGGACCGATCAAAGCAAAAAGAATAAAGAGAATAATTACAATCAATGCGGCCAAAGCAATTTTGTTCTGCTTTAATCTTCTCCATGCATCCTTCCAATAACTGGTATCCCCCGAATATTCCGTTAAACTGTTTTGTTCCTGCTTTGTAACCGGTGTAAAATCCTCCGCTGATATATCACTTTGTAAGCTTAACTTACCTAAATTCTGCAATTTCATATCCAACAATCAAACCTTTCTCCTGAATTTTCAGTTGATAATAGTCTCCTATTCTTCACCAAGTTTAATTCTCGGATCAACAATTTTATATAAAAGATCACAAACCAGATTCATAAGTATAATGAAAGCGGCAAGGAAAATTGTTGTCCCCATGATAACCATATAATCCCTGTTACTGATTGCTTTAACGAAATACCTTCCCAGGCCCGGTATATTAAACACCTGCTCCACCACAAATCCTCCGGTCAATACGCTGGCAATCAACGGCCCCAGATACGTAATGACAGGAATTAAGGAATTTCTCAAGGCATGCTTAAAGGTAATGGCATAACCGTTCAATCCCTTTGCTTTTGCAGTTCTGACGTAATCCTGTCCAAGCGCTTCAAGCATACTGGAGCGCATTAATCTTGCGATATAACACATTGGATAAAAGCCAAGTGTGAACACAGGCAACAGATAGTTCGATATATGATTGAGTCCGGAAGTAGGCAGCCATTTTAACTTAACGGCAAAGAGAATCATTGTGGCTGTTGCTATAACAAATCCCGGAATAGAAATTCCCATTGTTGACAGCAGTCTTATTATATTATCCTGCCATCTGTTCCTTCGAAAAGCCGCAATGCAGCCAAGCGGAATACCAAATACGATAGCAAACAGGATCGCCCATACACCAAGCTTTGCCGAAATTGGGAAGGATTCCTTAATAATATCAACAATTTGTCTATTTTTCTGAAGCTTATAGCTCACACCAAAGTCGCCGTGCAATAAATTAACGATATAATTCTTGTATTGAATAATTAACGGCTGATCCAGTCCATATTTTTCCTTCAGAGCGTTAAGCACCTGTTCACTTGGTGCCTTCTCACTCATAAACGGGTCCCCGGGCACCATGTTCATAACAAAAAATGTTATGGTCGCCGCAACCAATATCGTAAATAATGCTGCAGCAATCCGTTTCACAATATATTTTCCCATATTTGCCTCCATCCTTATATAGCTTCCCCTGCTTCGCACTATTCGACTTAATACCTTAAAATAATACATATTTCGACATTGAATGTCAAGACAATTTCATTAGTTTAATCCGATTACTATGAATTACCATACTAATATTTGTAAATTCAATATTATGGCTCTTTCTTTTAAAATCCGATTGATTATTTTATGGGAAAGCGTTATATTATTA
>JAEWSD010000143.1 GCA_023398615.1 Bacillota bacterium | reverse complement strand
GACTTCCATGTTATAATTTACCATACTGTTTTTAACTATATCTATGATAGGAGAATTCTATGCGAAATAGTGATGCAAAATCCAGATATCTGTATATTGACAATCTTCGATTAGCAATAATTATTCTGGTAGTAATGGTACACCTGGCAGTTACATATAGTGGAATAGGTGACTGGTATATAATGGATGCCGGAGAGCCGGATATCGTATCTTTATTGTTCTTTGGTTTATTTCAATCGTTCACTCAGGCTTATTTTATGGGATTTCTTTTTCTGATCTCCGGATATTTCGTAGCGAAATCCTACGACCGGAAGGGCTGCAAAAGGTTCTTAAAGGACCGGTTTATCCGTTTAGGCATCCCGGTATTAATCTATATGCTGGTAATTCATCCTTTTATCATTTACGTTCTCTTAGGCAGCCGGTGGGAAAACCCCGGGTTCCTGAAATACTATACGGATTATATCGCAAGCTTTGATTTCCTGGGATCAAGCGGGCCGCTCTGGTTCGCCTTTGCGCTGTTAGTGTTTAACTGCTTCTATGCACTGTTCCGGAGTATTACCAAAACCCGAAGTATAGATTCGGAGAAGGCCCTGCCCGGGTTAAGGTCTGCATCGGTCGTCATTGTCATGATCGCGGTTTTTACATTTTTAGTCCGTATCGTTCAGCCGATTGACACCAGTATTCTAAATATGCAGCTATGCTTCTTCTCACAATACATAATTCTCTTTATTGTCGGGATAAAAGCCGGAAGGTATGACTGGTTTTCAAAGCTTCCTTATAAAAAAGGCCGGACATGGTTGGTATCGGCCTTTGTTCCCGGAATTATTGTTTGGGTCGTTATGCTGCTCGCCGGCGGAGCCCTTGATGACGGCTTATACCTTTTCAAAGGGGGTCTGCGGTGGCAAAGCGCCCTGTATTCCCTTTGGGAATCCTTTACGTCCGTTGCAATGGCTATCGGTTTAATCGCCGTATTTAAAGAAAAGTATAACAAACAGAACGCTCTGGTAAAGGCAATGTCCGACAGTTCCTTCACCGTTTATATGTTTCACGCCCCGATCATTATAGCCTTGTCATTAATACTGATTCCTATTACTTTACATCCGGTCCTTAAGTATATCCTGGCCTGCATAATCGGCATTCCGCCCACGTTTTTGCTGTGCAATTACATCAGGCGGATTCCGGTATTGAAGAAAATCCTGTAATCGGGCAGATGTATAATCTCATTGGAGGGCCATTAAATTTAAAACAATAATAACATTGTCCCGGATATAACCAGTAACAAACCGGCAATGGCTTTTCCCGAAAGCTTTTCTTTGAGAAAGATACAAGAAAATGTAACTGTAACAACAATACTTAATTTATCAATGGGTACAACCAGGCTGGCCTTACCCTCCTGTAACGCACGATAATAGCAAAGCCAGGAGATACCGGTTGCGAGGCCGGAGAGTGCAATAAATATCCGGCTCTTCCTGTCGATATCCTTTAAAAAAACAGCTTTTTTTTGAAATAAAACAATTCCCCAAGCCAGAACCAGTACGACACTCGTACGGATTGCCGTTCCTAAATTTGATTCGATCTCTTGTATCCCGATTTTACCGAGTATACAGGTCAACGCAGCGAAGACGGCAGACAGAACGGCATAGAAAAGCCACGACTTGTTCTTAACATCTGAGGATTCTGATTCTTGCCGTTGTATCATAAGACAGGTCCCGGCAGCGAGCAGTATGATCCCGGCTCCCATCCATATGGTGGGTATTTCCCCCAAAAATAGAAATGCAAGAAGGATCGTCAGTATCGTACTGCTCTTATCCACGGGAGTTACTTTATTAACGGTCCCAAGCTGCAGGGCTTTGAAATAGCATAGCCAGGATGCGCCGGTAGCGCTGCCTGAAAGAATCAGGAACACAAGGCTGTGAGCGGAAATCGTGCCGATGGTATGCTGTGAACCCACAGCGAAAACCATCAGCCATGAAAACAAGAGAACAATAACTGTACGAAGCGCCGTCGCCAAATTGGAATCGGTATTTTTAATCCCGATTTTCGCTAAAATGGACGTCATTCCTGCAAATAGCGCCGAGCCGAAAGCATATAGAAGCCACATTTATATTTCCTCCAAGAATCGAATGTTTTTAGACTGCGATTCAATTACCTATCATTGCGGAATGGTGGTTACCGGTATTTTGTGCCAGGTTTAACCGCTTATAAAGCCCTTCCTGCCCTATCAGTTCCTTGTGGGTTCCGCTTTGTACAATCCGCCCCTCTTCCAATACCAGTATCTTATCCGCATTCTGGATAGTGGAAAGGCGGTGTGCAATCGCTATCACAGTTCTGGTTCCTGCAAGGTCGGCAATTGCCTTTTGTATTTCCCGTTCCGTCTCCACATCAACCGAGGCGGTTGCTTCATCCAGAATAATGATCGGGGCTTTTCTTAAGATGGCGCGGGCAATTGCTATCCTCTGTTTCTGACCGCCGGACAGGCGCATGCCGCGCTCTCCTACCCTTGTCTCATATTGGTCGGGCATTTCCATGATACTGTCATGGATACGCGCCGCCTTTGATGCGGCAATGATTGCGTCACGGTCCGCATCCGGATCGGCATAACCGATATTTTCCCCTATCGTCCCGTTAAACAGGAAGGTATCCTGCAGCACCGGCGCAATATTGGAACGGAGACTTTGCAGGGTAACTGTTCGGATATCGGTTCCGTCTACCAAAACCCTTCCGCTTGTAGGATCATAGAATCTGGAAATCAGCTGTGTCAGGGTCGTTTTACCGACACCGGTCGGACCGACCAGGGCGATCATTTGTCCCGGTTCACAGGTAAAGTTAATTCCCTTCAGTACATCCGTCTTTTCCTCATACTTAAAATCAACATTTTCAAAGATAATACTGCCCGTAACACCGGCCAGCTCCTTTGCATCCGGAGCATCCTTGATGTCATTCGGAGTATCCAATACCGCCATAACCCTTTCGGCACCCGCATACGCCTGCTGCGTATCCTCCAAAATCCTTGCCAGCCCGGATATCGGAGTATAGAAGAGGGACAAATATAAAAGAAATGCCACGATATCGGATACGGACAATTCGCCGCCGAATGCCAGCAGCCCGCCTGCTCCGACAACGATTACGGTACCGGCTGAGGAAAGAAACTCTACCGCCGGATGAAATACCGCGCTTATGTTAAGGGCATGAAGCATTGCTTTTGTAAATATTCCGGCCTGGCCCGTAATCTGATCCTTCTCATATTCCTCCTGTCCAAAGGCCTGAATCTCATGAATTCCTGAAAAGTTGTCCTGCAGCTTTGCATTCAATTCCGCCAGAGCCTTCTGGGATACCCTGAAATTCGGGCGTACCTTGACAGCAAAAATCCATGCGGAAAAAAGAATGAACGGAATCGGGATACACGTTAACAATGCAAGCTTTACATTTATGCATAGCAGGATTACCATAACACCGATAACGGTCACGATATTCGTAATGATTTCAGGGATGATGTGTGCATAAAGCAATTCAAAGGTCGCGGTATCATTCACTACCCTGCTCATTAATTCACCGGTCTGTTTATCATGGAAGAAATTCATGGAAAAGTCCTGGATCTTATGATATACCTTAACTCTCATGTCCTCTACCAGGTTCCAGGCAGCCTTATGTGCCAGATAATTACTTAAGTACCGGAATAAAATCCTTGCAAGATATAAAACAACCAAGGTAACCGTAATATACATAATCTTCACTTTTACACCTTCGTCCGCTCCCTGCTGAATGAGAGCAGTCATATTAGAAAGCAGCTTGGGGGCTATAAGGTTAATTACAGTCAATGCCAAGGTTGAAAGAATGGAAATTACATACAGGGTACGGTATTTGATTGCTTCCCTGCCAAGTCTCCATAATAGTTTCATATCCTGTCCTCCTGTTTAAGTATATTTTATAAAGATAATGAACGGATTTGCCGGTCAAACCATTTAATGCTCTTATTATAGTACAATACTAAAACCTCCGCAAGCTCCGCAGGCGTTACCTTATCTATAATGCACAGAAAAGCTCCGCGTATCAAAAGCTTCAATCATCGCTTTTTGGATATGCGGAGCCATATTTATGAAGTATTTCAGCTAATATAATCCGGATAAAATCCGTGCCCTTATCCTTTTATTTCTTTACCGTAAACTTAATCCAAACCGGTTCCTCCAGCTTTGCTCCGTCCGAATATTCCACTCCGTCTATTATAATATAATAGGTTTTGCCGGATGCGTAGGATTTTGCCGGTGAGACTTTAATATATTTGTTCTTATATACCTCGGTTTTTACTTTTACTTTGGTGCATTCCGAGTTTACAACCGTTACGGAGTCCGCACGGAATGCCTTCTTATTAATTGCATTATCTAAATTAACGGTAAACACCTTTGAGGAAGCCATATTGGTATACTGTTTGATTTTCTTCCCGCCAAGCGAAACATTTCCCACGGTGAAACGGTATTTTCTTGCTTTTCCTATTGACTTACCGGATTTGTATTTAATATTGGAAGTCATATAAAGAGTATAGCTTTCTCCGTTCTTATAGTAACCTGCAGGCGCATTTACCTTAATGCTCTTTCCGCTGGATTTTAAGGTAACCTCTACGGAATTGCCCTTTGAATCCAATACGTATACACTGTCTTCCGTTACTGTCGCCGCATCCAGGGTACCGTTAAAAGTAACCGTCCAGGACTTATCCGGCATCTGCTTTTTACTGATTACCGTTTCCGTTGCTTCCATAGAAGCTTTTACCAGGGTGAAGGTGCTGAAGCTGTCAACGGGAATTGTAATTCCAACCGGCCTGCCATTCTCGTCGTACCGGATCGTACCCTTCTGCAGCCTTACCTCTCCGTTACTGTGGCGAACCAGGACTGCCAGAGAAGCGATAAATTCGTCCAGCTCCGTCGGGTCCTCCGGAATATCCTCACTGGCGACTGGTATCGTAATGAACGTCCTTCTGGAATAATTCGTACTGACATCCACCGGCGTGCTTAAGGTCTGAGCTCCCGGAGACATTTGTGAAAGCAGGGTTTCCGTATTTTCGATCTCCTTCTTATCCGTTACCTCTGTAATCCGGATGTCGATATCCTGATCGTTCAGCCCGGATACCGTCGAATCCGGCAGCGCCAGGCTCAGCTTCGAGGTATCGATCGTAAGGGCCGCCATATTTTCCTTAAGCATCGTAACCGCAGACCTCGGCAGAATTACCTCTATCTCATCTGCGCTATCGCCCGGAATGTCGGTTACCGAAATCGTCACCGTATTCGTTTGTGACTCGACAGCCTTATCAATGGTATGCGATATCTCATTCTGAGTGAGTCTGACTGTGTCCTTCTTGGTACCGTTTTGATTTACCGTTCTCGTGATCGGAACCTGTGCGGTTGTCTCCTGTGTAGTACCGTTGTCAATTGATACGGAACCCGTTCGGGTTGTTCCTCCTGAATTACCCGGAGGGCCGCCTGAGCCGCCTCCCGAACCATCCCCGGAATTACCTCCCGAGGTTGATCTTTGGATGGTAAAGGTCACTGTCTGCGAAATATCCGGCTGAATGACGAACGTCAGGTTTAAAGTCCCCACAGCTTGCCTTGCCAGATAGGCTTTGAATAACACGATCTCATTATTCTCCACCGTATAATCCGTACCCTGTGTTAAAGTCTCCGTACCGTTCCTTACCGTAATGGCGCTTCCCGATATCGCCCCGCCGGTCACTACCGCAACCCTGATATCCCTGTAATTCGCAGAAGATGTGTTTGTATCAAAGGTTAACGCCGATACATTTAAAATATTAACTATGCTTGAAGACAGGGCGGATGGAAGGGCATCCAGCAGTGTAGTTCCGTTTCCCTTTGCCGTAACCGTATAGGTAAATACCCCGTAACCGGCCGCCTGTATCGCCGTTCCGAAATCAACACCATTTGCCGCGGCGCCTGCCGGCACATTGATTGCCGCTCCCAAAGCCGCGCCATCCTGATATAGTTGTACCTCATAGCTTATCGCAGCCGCTACCTCCGTCCATCTTGCAACGGTTCCGTTCCAGGTAAGCCCATCCGATACGGGAGGAAGCGTCACCGCCTCGACATTGGTGGCCGATTCATCCGTTGCGACAGCCGAATCCAGGATCAGGACTCCGTCTCCGTTTGCTACTACCGAAAAGGTATAGATACCGGTTCCGCCGCTTGCAATCGCCGCCGTAAAATCTGCCCCGCTTCCTGCGGCAGAGCTTAAGACAGTTACCGGAGAACCTGTCGGCACATGGTCCTTATAAAGCTGGACGGTATAGCTTACCGCACCCGCAACCGATGACCAGTGGGCAACCCTGCCTGCCCATGCCAGGCCTGACGCCGCGGCAAGCCTCGATACCGTACGGCTTGGTGATTCCATCGACGGTAAACCGTCGGAATAATTGATACCGTCTCCGATCGCCGTTACAACAGCCGTATAAGCTCCCGCACCGGCTGCCCTTATTGCGGCAAGGAAATCATAGCCGGTCGTATCTGCCGCCGCCACGACGGGAGCGCCAAACAGCTGACCGTCCTTGTAAAGCTGTACGGAATAGCCGCTCTCATTCACTGCATCCGTCCATCTGACCGTACCGTTTGCCGTAAAATCAACATTTGTGACCTGC
>JAEWSD010000100.1 GCA_023398615.1 Bacillota bacterium | reverse complement strand
TCGGAAGCCGGTTTGAAGAGATTTTTGCCGATACGGTAAAGGTAAATACGCTGGATAACCGGATCTATCAAAAGATTCAGCAGGCGATCATTGATGCGTTGGATCAGGGGGAATATGTCAGGATACTCGGACGGGGCAGGAATAAAACAGATTTTAAGGTCATGCTTTATGAACTAAAGGCCCCGGCTTCGGAAACGATCTTTGAAAACTGTACCGCAGATATCAATATCCCGGTAGGAGAAGTATTTACCTCTCCTAAGCTGACCGGTACCGAAGGATTGCTTCATGTTACAAAGGTCTACCTGAATGGTCTGGAATACCTTGATTTAAAGCTGGATTTTTATGACGGAAGGATCGCTTCCTATTCCTGCGGGAACTTTGATACGCAGGAGGAGAATAAAAAATATATTAAGGAAAATTTACTTTATAACCAGGAGACCCTTCCGCTGGGAGAGTTTGCGATAGGCACCAATACAACAGCCTACGTAATGGCACAGACATATAATATTTCGGATAAGCTTCCGATACTGATCGCGGAAAAGACGGGCCCTCATTTTGCGGTAGGTGATACCTGCTATAAGATGAGCGAGGATTTAAAGCTTTATAATCCGGACGGTAAGCTGATTGCGGCAAAGGATAATGAGATATCGATTAATCGGAAGACGGATATGGATAAGGCATATTTTAACTGCCATACGGACATTACGATCCCCTACGATGAGTTGGGGGAAATAACCGTTTACAGAAAGGACGGTATGGATATTCCGATTATCAGAGAGGGCAGATTCGTACTGCCCGGTACGGAAAAGCTGAATGAGGCATTTGGTTGAACTAAAAAAGATAAGTGGTAAATATTCCTGATCACCGGGGATGTTGTGCCGGTACAGACAAAGGATATTCACTATATAAGAAACAGAAAGAGAGGATTTTAAAATGGCTGCTAAAGTCGGAATTATTATGGGAAGTGACTCGGATCTTCAGATTATGAGCAAGGCGGCGGAAGCGCTGAATACGCTTAAGGTTGAGTATGATATGACAATCATCTCCGCCCACCGGATGCCTGACATATTCTTTGATTATGCAAAGTCCGCAGAAGCGAAAGGCTATAAGGTAATCATAGCAGGTGCGGGAGGTGCCGCACATCTTCCGGGTATGTCGGCTGCAATCTTCCCTATGCCGGTGATCGGTGTCCCGATCATGACGAAAGCCCTGGGCGGGGTGGATTCCCTTTACTCCATCGTTCAGATGCCGGGAGGGATTCCGGTTGCAACGGTGGCAATCAACGGTGCACTAAATGCCGGACTTCTTGCAGCAAAGATTCTTGCCACTTCCGATCCGGAACTGTTGGAGCGTATTAAGACTTATTCGGCCGGATTAAAGGACAGTGTATCGGAGAAGGCCGTGAAGCTGGAAAAGGAAGGCTATCAGGCTTATATGGACGGAATGAAACAGTAATGACCGGGAGGTTGTTGCAGTACTGTGTTAATAGGGGCGCGTTACGATAACGTTTCTTGGAAACACGGCATTGTGGCAACCTTTGTTTTGTGAAAACGGCTGATGATTGAATTTATTGAATACACTTATAGTAGCAAAATATTAATTAGACTGACTAATAAATAAGATAAGAAATTAATGAAATAAAAACGTAAGACAAAATCCTGCAGTTATGTTAATATTAAGGTATATTACTAAAGGAGGATGAACCATGGATTACAAAAATGCGGGAGTAGATATAGAAGCCGGCTATAAAGCGGTTGAGCTCATGAAAGATCATATAAAAGGAACTATGAGAAGCGAAGTATTGACCGGAATAGGCGGTTTCTCCGGAGCCTTTTCCTTAGACAGCTTTAAGAATATGGAGCAGCCGACATTGGTATCCGGCACGGACGGAGTAGGAACGAAGTTAAAGCTGGCATTTATCCTGGATAAACATGATACCATAGGGATTGACTGTGTTGCGATGTGCGTAAACGATATCGCCTGCGCGGGCGGTGAACCGTTATTCTTCCTGGACTATATTGCCTGCGGTAAAAATGAGCCTGAGAAGATTGCTACGATCGTAAGCGGTGTTGCCGAAGGCTGTAAAATGGCAGGTGCCGCATTAATAGGCGGTGAGACGGCGGAAATGCCTGGTTTTTACCCGGTTGACGAGTATGATCTTGCCGGTTTTGCCGTTGGTATCGTTGACCGGAAGCAATTAATCACCGGAGAGTCCTTAAAGCCGGGAGATACGCTGATTGGCATTGCTTCCTCAGGAATTCACAGTAATGGTTATTCTTTGGTAAGAAAAGTATTCAGCATGACAAGGGAAGCTCTTGACAGCTACTATGAAGCGTTAGGCGAGACCCTGGGTGAGACGTTATTAAGACCTACTAAAATATATGTAAAGGCTTTAAAAGCCTTAAAAGCCGGAAAGGTTGCGGTAAAAGCCTGCAGCCACATAACCGGCGGCGGTTTCTATGAGAATATACCCAGAATGCTCTGTGAGGGCATGCATGCTGTAGTTCGCAGAAACAGCTATGAGGTGCCTGCGATTTTCCGTATGCTTTCTACCGACGGATCGATTGAAGAAAAGATCATGTATAATACCTTTAATATGGGTATCGGAATGGTGATAGCGGTTGACAGCGGGGAAGCGGGCAAGGCCGTAAGCTGCATTCAGGCATCAGGTGAAACGGCTTATATCATAGGGGAAATAAAAGCCGGTGAGAAGGGTGTGACAGTATGTTAAGAATTGCGGTGCTGGTATCGGGCGGTGGTACCAACCTCCAGGCAATCATTGACGGTATAGAGCAGGGCAGGATTACAAACAGTGAGATTGCCGTTGTCATAAGTAATAAAAGGGATGCCTACGCCTTGGAACGTGCAAGGAAACACGGTATTTCCGCCGAGGTTGTCTCCCCGAAGGATTACGGCAGCAGGAAAGCGTTTGACAGGGAATTGCTTGATACCGTTAGCCGTTACAATGCCGGACTTATCGTACTGGCAGGGTATCTGGTTATATTGCCGGAGCTTCTGGTTTCAAGCTATAAGAACCGGATCATTAATATACATCCTTCCCTGATCCCATCCTTTTGCGGAACCGGCTATTATGGCCTTAAGGTGCATGAAGCGGCGCTGGAACGGGGTGTTAAAGTAACGGGTGCTACCGTTCATTTTGTTGATGAAGGCACGGATACCGGCCCTATTATCCTGCAGCAGCCAGTTCAGGTATCGGGAGGCGACACACCGGAGCTTCTGCAAAAAAGAGTGATGGAAGAAGCGGAATGGAAGATCCTGCCGGAAGCGGTCGACCTGTTTGCAAATAACCGCTTAACTATAATAGATAATAAAGTTTTAATAAGAGAATAACCGGTATGGATTTTTAAGGAGGAACCTTCATGAAAGTATTAATTGTAGGCGGTGGAGGAAGGGAACATGCTATCGCCTGGAAAGTAGCAAAGAGCAGGCTCGTGGATAAGATATACTGTGCTCCGGGCAACGCAGGAATCAGGGAATATGCCGAATGTGTCGATATTTCCGCTATGGATTTTGAGGCCCTGGCGGTTTTTGCACAGAAAGAGAAGATTGATTTGACGGTGGTTGGTCCGGAGGACTGCCTGGTACCCGGAATTATAGATATTTTTGAAGCAAAAGGGCTGCGTGCGTTCGGTCCCAAAAAGAATGCGGCAATCATTGAAGGCTCGAAGGCATTTTCAAAAGATCTGATGAAGAAATATAAGATACCGACCGCCGCATACGAAACCTTTGATTCCCCGGAAGCGGCAAAGGAATATCTGAGAACCTGTGAGTTCCCCATTGTTTTAAAGGCGGACGGCCTGGCGCTTGGCAAGGGCGTGTTAATCTGTAAGGATTTTGAGGCAGCGGTTGCAGGCGTGAAAACGATTATGCTGGATAAGCAGTTTGGCAAGTCCGGCGACCGGCTGGTTATCGAAGAATTTATGACAGGAAGGGAAGTGTCCGTACTGGCATTCTGTGACGGTACCCATATCGCACCGATGACAAGCGCACAGGACCATAAACGTGCAAAGGACGGTGACCAAGGGCTTAATACCGGCGGGATGGGAACCTTCTCCCCAAGCCCTTTCTATACCGCAGAAGTGGATGATTACTGCAGGAAATATATCTATCAGGCAACCCTGGATGCAATGAAGGCTGAGGGCAGGGAATTCACCGGTATCCTATTTTTCGGACTGATGCTGACGAAGAACGGTCCAAAGGTTCTGGAGTATAATGCGCGCTTTGGCGACCCGGAGACGCAGGTCGTTCTGCCGCGTATGAAGAATGATATTGTTGAAGTATTTGAAGCCTGTATCGACGGCAGGCTGGATGAAATCAAGCTGGAGTTTGAGGATAATGCCGCCGTGTGTGTCATGCTGGCATCGGCAGGTTATCCGGAATATTATGAGAAGGGCTTTGTGATAGGCGGTCTGGAGAATTTCAAGGGTAAAGAGGGCTTTTATGCCTTTCATTCCGGAACCAGACTTTCAGAAAACGGTGTTGTTACGAACGGAGGAAGGGTACTGGGAGTAACATCGGTCGGAAGGGATTTAAAGGAAGCCAGAAAGAATGCGTATGCGGCCACAGAGCTGATTGCATTTGAGAATAAATATATGCGTAATGATATCGGGAGAGCGATTGATGAAGCATAACCGGGGTACTGTTGGTGTGCCGTCCGGCGGCGTCATAAAGGGAAGGCCGATTCATTGATATAACAGGATGCGGACAGATCCGATGTTCGTGACAGGCGGCAGTCAGCCTGTCTGCGGAAGGATTTCTCCGCATCCTTTTTTTCCCGGTACACGCCTGCTTTCTTCAAAAACAGAGTAAAAGCCGGTTATAGGTTACAAAATATGTATTATTGTAGTATAATGGAAATTGATATTAGAAAAATATGTTATTATAATTTCCATAGGGGGGAAAATACGCAGTGAGTAAAATAAAAATTATAATCGGAACTTTATTAATACTTGTTCTGTTCTTCGGTGCAGTTCTATTTTTAACGACTAAAGATGAGATCGCTTCCACAAATAAGCAAGAGTCAACTGTAAAGGATGAACCGGAAGAAAAGAGTGCTGATGATTTTACCGAGAGAATCCGGATAAAAAAATATCCTGAGAATTACGCCTGTTTTAAATTTGAAACGCCTGAAGGTATAATAATTATAGCTGACCCTTACAAGATGAATGAAACTGTCGAACCGGATATAGTAACGGAAAGTCATCAGCACTCGGATCACAATGATGTTTCAAAACTACAGGGTGATTATAAATTAATAAAGGAAACAGGTTCATATATTGAAAAGGGTATAAGTATAACGGGATATTCCGGGAAACACAATAAGGGTGATTCGACGGAAACAAACATTATATTTGTGTATGAAATCAATGGAATAAAGGTAGCGCATTTTGCTTCACAGGGTGAATTACCCAGTGATGATACATTGGAGGAAATAGGAAATGTAGATGTCTTGCTCATACAAGCAAGCATAAAACCGGAATATGCCAATTCAAAGCTGAATCTGGAAGAAACAAAAACCATTATCGATAGTCTAAAACCTAAAATAGTAATTCCCGAACATGGTTCTGAAAATCTGGGTAAGGCTCTTGCCGAATACCTGGATTTAAATGTTGAATTTGTAAAGAATGGTGAAATTGCTGTTACCCGGAGTGAACTGAATGCTTTAAAAGAGTTAAGAGTTTTAGATCTTGATATAGATGTTCCTAAAAATTAAATTTTATTAGGGGTTCAATATATGAAAACAGTAAGACAAAAATATTTTGAGGGAGATATATTTTATGAAATTGAAAAAAATCAGTATAGTTATTTTGGTTAGTATGCTTTTCTACATAATAAGCGGATGTGGTAAAAAGAATGTTGACACGCCAGTGGCAGCGACCCTTGAAAAGACGCAAGATGATTCGGAACGAATTATAAAAATCTCTTTATCAAGTAAGGCACTGGACAGGGAGATGAAGGTCAATATTTATCTGCCAAAAGACTATAGTGATAAGAATAAATACCCGGTACTTTATTTAATTCATGGATACACAGGGAATGAGGACTCATGGATGCCCGATCTTAAACTGGATAAAAAGGCAGATGCCCTAATAGATAGTAAAGAGATTGAGCCATTAATCATTGTCGCTCCGCAAATTGATAATAGTTATGGTATAAACTCAAGCGGGCCAGAGTCTTCCTTTTCTTCCTTCAATACGGGTATGTATGAGGATTATCTCTATAAGGAATTAATTCCCTATATTGATGCAACCTATAGCACCGTTTCTTCCAGAGAAGGCCGTTATATAGGAGGAATGTCTATGGGTGGTTGGGTAGCCTTACATATGGCTTTTACATATGCGGATGCGTTTAGCAAGGTAGGCGGGCATAGTCCGGCGATATTTTTAGATGGCTATGCCGGCGGTGCAATGTCCTTTGTGTATCCGACCGATGAACTGAGAAACGAACGGGATCCCCTTCGAGTGGCTGAAAATAAAGACCTTACTGGTTTAAAGGTATATCTGGATTGTGGAGCTCAGGACAGTTACAAATTTTTTGAGGGTTGTGATAAGCTGAATAATTTATTGGTGTCTAAAGGTGTGGAATCAGAATATTATTTGAATCAAGGAGAACATGATGGAGCGTATTGGGAAGCGAATATTGAAAAATATCTTATATTTTATGCCGGTACCTCAAATAACTCCACTAAATAGCTGAGTATGGGTTTGTGTAATAAGTACCACAATTTATGAGTATGATAAAAAGATGTAAGATAATCAAAAATTGTCCTACATCTTTATATATATCAAAAATTACTTTATGTTCTTTGCAGCAAACTTTGTGTTCGAGATAGTATTTTACAAATTACTTGCTGATTTCCGTAAAAAATTGATATAATTACAAATATTATGCAATGTCACAAAAGTGCCACAAGTAATCAATAGTATTATATAGTAAATAATGTTACAGTTCAGTTATGGTACCGAGACTTACATGTATGAACGAAGGATGAAAAGGTTTTATATCGCGGCAGCGATAGGAGGAAGCTTAAATGAAAAGGAATACTATATATAAATGGATTATTATGCTGCTTTGTGTTGCACTGCTCTGCCCGCAAGGGCTTTTTATGAGGCCGAAGGAGGCTTCCGCAGCCGTAACGGGAAAGGTAACGGCTACCAGCCTGAATATCAGATCAGGTCCCGGTACCTCTTACGGTAAAGTCCGGATAAACGGGAGTGATGCCTTTCTCCGGCAGAATGATAAGGTAACGATAACGGAAGAGCTGAAGGATTGGTATAAGATATCCTTTCAATTTAACGGCACACCGGCGAAGGGCTATGTAAAGAGTGAATTTATCAAGCTGGACGGCAAGGCGCCGGGAAAGTCAGGGGATGCGGCAAAGGATTCTGCCGGTTCCTCTTCTCCTAAAGCAACGCCGACTCCCAAGGTGACTCCGAAGGCTACGCCGACCCCGAAAGCGCAAGGGGAGAATAGCTCAAAGACAACACTTAAGGTTAGTGCAACGGTAATTGCCTCCACCTTAAACGTCCGTAAGAAACCGGAGATGACCGGTGCAAAGGTTGGTTCGATTATTAAGAATAAAAAGGTTACGATTATAGGTGAGACAATAAAAAAATCGGAAAAGTGGTATCAGATCACCTATAATACGACCCAGGGGACGTTTACGGGCTATGTGTTAAGCGATTATGTTAAGCTGAGTATTCAAACGAATATCCATGCAAACATAAATACCGTGAAAGCGGTCAAAATAAGAAAGGGCGCGGGAACCAAGTATTCCTTACTTACGAATAAGAAGGGTGTTCAGATTGCACTGCCGGACGGTAAGTTTGTAGCCATTACAGAGGAAGTAACCGATGCCAAAGGCGTAAAATGGTTCCAGATATCCTTTGACCTTGCACAGGTGAGATATAGCGGGTATATTCCGGCTAATCAGATATTATTGAAACCGGCCGCCAATGCGGCTCCGACCCCCAAACCACAGCCGACAGTTACCGGTAAGCCTGATGCAACACCATCGGTGACACCTAAGGTGACGGTAACCCCGACGCCTACCCCTATCGGCTACATACAGGAGATCAATACCAGGACAAACGGCATGCTGTATTATGCATCGGTTGCAAACGTTATAAAGGATGTATCTTCAGGAATGGAGCTATTATATGATGCCGCCTATACCCCGATTGTTTTAAGACAGAATGAAAAGGTAGCGATATTAAGCACGGTCAGGGTAAATTCCGTACCCTGGTATTATGTGGAGTTTACGAAATCAGGGATGGTATACCAGGGTTATGTGGAAGCGGAGTATATCCTGGTCGGCGAAGGCGGTATAACGGACCCGGGCGGAAGTACACCGCCTGCCGGGGGAATATTGTCCGATGCCGAGTTTGAAACGAAGATGACGAATGACGGATTCCCGGAAAGCTACAAGCCTTATCTGCGGCAGCTCCATCAGCAGTATCCGACCTGGGTTTTTGAGACATACCATACCGGGCTGAATTGGAATACGGTCATTCAGGCGGAAAGTGCCCTTGGGATTAATCTGATAACGAACGGAAAGACCAACGAATGGAAATCCTTTGATACCGGGGCTTACAATTGGGAAAAGGACAGCTTTATAGCATTTGACGGTTCCAGCTGGGTAACGGCGTCAAGGGAGGCGGTATCCTACTATATGGACCCGAGAAACTTCCTGACCGAGAAGGGCATCTTCCAATTTGAGCTGCTGGCTTATCAGAGCGAGTATCAGAATGCGACGGGAGTCGAAGGAATCCTTTATAATACGCCGCTTTATAATAACAGATATTCTTTTATTGATGACAACGGACAGAATCTCGATTACAGTTATTCGCAGACCTTTATTAAGGCGGCGGAATACTCCGGAGTAAGCCCGTATCATTTGGCCTCCCGGGTAAAACAGGAGGTCGTGACGGGTGTAAATTCCCTGAGTCAAAGTGTGACCGGAACGGTTAAGGGCTATGAAGGGCTGTACAATTTCTTTAATATCGGCGCTTATCACAGTACCGCCGCGGGCGGCAGTGTTGCAAACGCCTTAAAATATGCAAGGAACGGCACAACAAGTGCCGAACTGAACGCTCAGTATCTGATACCCTGGGACAGCCCGTATGATTCCATTGTCGGAGGGGCATACAGTATTGGAAGGAACTATATCAGCCGGGGACAGGATACGATTTATCTGCAGAAGTTTAACGTAACCGCCGATTCGACCTACTCGCACCAGTACATGGCGAATGTGCAGGCCCCGGAGGCGGAAGCGAAAAAGACCTTTGACGCATACAGTGGAATGACAAGTGTGCCGATTGTATTTTCCATACCGGTCTATAATGATATGCCGGAAACCGTTTCGTCGGTGCCGGCCCCGGTATCCAATCCGAACAACTGGCTGAAAACTCTGGCAGTTAAAGGGTACAGTCTCACTCCGACGTTTAATATATCTGTTGACCAGCCTTACTCATTAATCGTAGACAGCAGTGTTTCATCCGTTGAAGTCACAGCCGCGGCGGTAAGCAGCAAGGCGACGGTACTCGGAACCGGCATTATTACCCTTCAGACCGGAAATAATCCGGTTACGGTTAAGGTTATTGCGGAAAACGGCAATATCAGAGAATATCTTATTAATATTGTCAGGGAGTAAAAGGCCGGGAAATTTTGCAGGCGGATGGAATTCATAAAATGTAAAGGGGCTGTTGCAGGCAGAAGGCTGCTATGAACCAAATGAACAGGTTTATAGGACTTTTGATTTTGCGGCAGTCCCTTTTGCCACCGAAAAGGAGATAAAGTTGAAGATGATTCAAACAGGAAACAGAACGGTTATATTTATAATAAAAGCTTTTATCATGCTATTTTTGCTTGGAACGGCATTGCTGCCGTATACGGAGTGCAAAGCTGCAAGTGCGGCCATAACCTTAAGTACGGATAAGTCCTCCTTTACGGTCGGTGATGAAATCAGCGTCAGCGTAAAGCTGTCCTCAGAAGCAATATTAGGCGACTTTGAAGCGTTTGTGTCATATAATGATGATGTATTGGAATTTAAAAAAAGCGGGTCTCATATTGCAGGCGGTGACGGGTTGATAAAGATATCGGATAAGAATGTAGGTACGGAAGAGAATTCGAGAAAGTATATCCTTAATTTTACCGCCAAAAAGACTGGGAACAGTACGATATCGCTGAAAGATAACCCAGAGATTTATGATTATGAAAGCGGACTCGATATGTCTGTGTCATCGAATGAATTAAATATAAGCATTGAAGCCCCAAAAACCGCTTCTATCAATACGAATCTTAAATCCCTCAAGATAAATCCCGGTACCTTAAAGCCGGAATTTAACAGGAAGGTAACGGAATATTCGGCGCGGGTGGGCAGTGATATCAAACAAATGATTATAAGTGCGGTGGCGGAGGATGAAGCAGCTACCGTTGCGGTGAAAGGAAATGATGCGCTTAAGCCCGGCTCAAATAAAGCAATCGTTACCGTAACGTCGGAATCGGGGAGTAAAAAACAGTATGTAATTGAGGTGATTCGTGAAGAAGAGGAATCCGGTAATTCCCTTGAGGAAACTTCCGGGGAGGAAACCTCAGATGATACGGAAGCGGGGGAGGAATACACTCTGGAGAATAAAGATGCCCGGATCAATGAAATATTGACTATAAAAGACGGGGAAACGGTTTATATCCAGAACGGTTTCCGATACCAGATTCTTCCGGTGCCGGATGAAAGCAGAATACCTGCCGGATTTGTCGGAACCACAGTTCTTATAGATGATACAATGATTAATGCCTACATGCCAAAGAGTAATCCGGACAGCGATTTTCTGCTGCTGTATGCCGTGAACGAATCCGGGGAAGAGGGATTCTACCAGTATGACCGTGTTGAAGGGACAATGCAAAGATACAGCCGCGGACAGGGTGAGGCAGCAGACAACCGATATGTCATGACCGAAGAGATCATCCGTTCGGATAAATATAAGAGCAGGTTAACTAATATGGGTATTGTGATTGCCATACTTGGCGCGATACTGATTATGCTGTCCATAGCATTAATACATGTGTATATGAAATCAAAGGACTCGAAAGAATAAGGTAATGGTTACTATTCAGCCTTACGGCGGAACTGTTACAGGCAATGTACGGCAATATTTTTACGGTATTGACAAAAGAACTATTTCTGTTATACTATATGTATAACAAGTATAACGAACAACAGGGAGGTGGATGATTTGATAGTGACCATAGACTATAACAGCGAAGAAGCTTTTTATATCCAGCTTTGCAATCAAATCATTATAGGAATCGCGAATTCTGAAATAAGAGAAGGAGATAATCTGCCTTCCGTCAGAGAGCTGGCTGACCATGTCGGTATTAACATGCATACGGTTAACAAAGCATATACTATTTTAAAACAGGAAGGCTATGTAAAGCTGGATCGCAGAAAAGGAGCGGTTATTTCAGTTGATGTAGATAAATACAAGGCAATGGAAGAAATGATAAGCGATTTGAGAGTTGTTTTGGCTAAGGCAATATGTAAGAATATATCCTGTAAGGAAGTTCATGAAATAATAGAAGGAATTTACAGAGATTTTTCGGTGAATGATGATTAGGAAAGGCTTCAAAAAGAGAGGAGCAAAAAAGGGAGCAGAATAATATTGAACAGGAGGTGTTACTATGTTATGCGATAAATGCAAGAAAAACGAAGCGAAGATTTATTATACGGAAATCATTAACGGGGAAATGAAAGAACAGCATTTATGTGAAGAATGTGCTGCTGAATATACTTCTTTTCAAATGGGAACATCTATAATGAATCAGGAGTTCACCTTGGGAAATCTTTTATCTACTATCCTTGGAAACTATTACGGTTCCAATGCACATGAATCGGAACCGAAGGAAAAGGAGATATGCTGCAAAGGCTGCGGAATGACCTACTCGGAATTCATGCGCCTGGGCAAGTTCGGATGTGACAAGTGCTATGACAGCTTCCAAAAGGTATTGGAGAAAAGCATTAAGAGCATACAGGGTTCGGATACCCATATCGGCAAGAAACCGAAAGGGTTTGAGAGTAAAACGGATAAGATCATTAAGGAATTATCGGAAATAGATAAATTATCGATCCGGCTTCAGGATGCCATTGAAAAAGAGGAATTTGAAGAGGCTGCAAAGATCAGGGACAGGATCCGGGATCTGAAAAAGGAGGAGATACAGCATGGTTAAATGGTATAAAGAGTCTGCCAAGAATAATGATGTTGTAATCTCCAGCAGGATAAGACTTGCGCGGAATCTTAAGAAATATCCGTTTTCACCGAAGCTGTCGGAGCAGCAGGCAACCGAGATGGTGAAGGAAGCGAAGGAAGCCAGCAGTACAATGGAGGAACAGTCAGGCAAGAAGTTCTTCAGCTGCAATGTCGATATGCTTTCGGATACGGATAAAACCGCAATGGTGGAAAGACATATCATCAGTCCGTTGCTGGTTGAGAAGAAGCAGAGCACGGGCCTGATCCTGTCTGAAGATGAGAAAATAAGCATCATGATCAATGAAGAGGATCATCTGCGTATCCAGTCCATCACGGGTGGTATGAATATTGCGGAGGCTTTTCGGACGGCAAATGAGATCGATGATATAGCAAATGAGGTTCTTGGCTTTGCCTACCACGAGCAGTACGGATATCTGACCGCCTGCCCTACAAACGTGGGCACCGGACTTCGTGCTTCCTATATGGTATTTCTTCCCGCGCTGACGGCGGCAGGAAAAATCATTAAACTGGCAGAAGAACTGGGCCAATACGGGATTGCTCTGAGAGGTACCTACGGAGAAGCTACGAAAAGTGTCGGAAGCTTGTACCAGATATCGAATCAGAAGACACTGGGAAGTACGGAACGTGAGATTATTGACAACCTGAACCGCATCGTGGAACAGGTAATGAAGCAGGAAAGAAGGCAGAGAGACTATATCCTTACCAACAGCTATGACGAAATAGAGGATAAGGTACATCGTTCCTACGGTGTTTTAAAGTATGCAAAGCTTCTTTCGTCAAGTGATGCAATGACGCTGCTGGCACAGTTAAAGCTGGGAATGGATTTGAAACTCATACAGCTTGGAGAAAATTATAATGTCCATGAACTGATGATGGAGATTCAGCCGGGTAACCTGCAAAGCAACCTGGACAAAAACGTCGGAAGTGTGCAAAGGGATAAGTACAGAGCGGATTATATCCGCAAGAAATTACCCGACATCAGTAAACAGTAAACAGGGTTATTATTAAATACGCATGATTCAATTTGCAATAGGTTGAATATGCAGGAAAGAGGTTACTATGAATGATAAATTTACGGAAAGTGCAAGAGCGGCAATTTCTTTTGCTACTGAGGTTGCATATAAATTATCCCATAATTATGTGGGAACCGAGCATCTGTTGATCGGTTTACTGGAGGCAGATGGGGTAGCGTCTACGATATTGGAAAAGAACGGAGTTCAAGTGGATAAAGTCATTGAGCTGGTAAATCAGTTAATCGCTCCGAGCACAACGATGGAAGCGGTAGAAGTGGACGGATTTACCCCAAGGGCAAAGCGTATCCTGGACCAAAGCATAAAGGAAGCATACCGTTTGAAAACACAGCAGGTCGGAACGGAGCATATACTGATTGCGTTAATTAAAGAGACAGACTGCATTGCGGTCAGGCTGCTGAATACCCTCGGCATCAACGTACAAAAGCTTTATGTGGATATCCTGACGGCAATCGGTGCGGATATGAATGCCGCCAAGAACGAATATACGGCAAATAAAAGCAAGGCTAAAGCCAGATCCAGTACCCCGACCTTGGACCAGTACAGCAGGGACTTAACCGAATATGCAAGGGAAGGCAAGCTGGACCCCGTAATCGGCAGGGAAACGGAAATCCAGCGTGTCATACAGATTCTGAGCAGAAGAACCAAAAATAATCCATGCCTGGTTGGAGAACCCGGCGTCGGTAAGACGGCGATTGCCGAAGGACTGGCTATCAAGATTGTGGAAGGAAATATCCCGGATATTATTAAGGATAAGCGGGTGCTGACACTGGACCTGTCCGGCATGATTGCAGGTTCAAAATACAGAGGGGAATTCGAGGAACGAATTAAAAAGGTAATCAGCGAAGTTATGAATGACGGTAACGTATTGCTGTTCCTCGATGAGATTCACACGATTATTGGTGCCGGCGGCGCGGAAGGTGCCATCGATGCCTCGAATATATTAAAGCCCTCTCTTGCCAGAGGGGAATTGCAGTTAATCGGTGCGACCACACGGGAGGAGTACCGCAAATATATCGAGAAGGATGCCGCTCTGGAACGCCGTTTCCAGCCGGTAGTGATCGAAGAGCCTTCCGAAGAGGAAGCGATTCTGATATTAAAAGGCTTAAGGGACAGCTACGAAGCGCATCACCAGGTGAAAATTACGGATGATGCATTGGTTGCGGCAGTAAAAATGTCAAGCCGGTATATTAATGACCGTTATCTGCCCGACAAGGCAATCGACCTGATGGATGAAGCGGCCTCCAAGGTACGTCTCAGTACCTATATCGCGTCACCGGAGCTTAAGGAGCTGGAAAACCAGGTTGCCGAGCTGGAAGCGGAAAAGGAGCTTGCAATTAAGAACGAAGCTTATGAAAGAGCAGGAGAGATAAAAAAGCAGCAGGAGGAACTAACGAACCGGATTAATTTGCTCCAGGTGCGTTCTGAAAAGGAAAAGCAGGATACCATGCTGATTGTCGGAGAAAACGAGATTGCCGATATCATATCCAGCTGGACAAAAATACCGGTTAAAAAACTGGCGGAAGAAGAAAGTGAAAGATTAATTAATCTTGAGAGCATTCTTCATGAAAGAGTTATCGGGCAGGAGGAAGCGGTTTTAGCAGTGGCAAAGGCGATTCGCCGGGGCCGTGTGGGACTGAAAGACCCGAACAGGCCAATTGGTTCCTTCCTGTTCCTGGGGCCTACCGGTGTCGGTAAGACCGAGCTTTCGAAGACCTTGGCGGAAGCCATGTTTGGCAGTGAAAATGCAATGATCCGTGTAGATATGTCGGAATATATGGAAAAGCACAGTGTCTCAAAGCTCATCGGATCACCGCCGGGCTATGTCGGTTATGACGAGGGCGGGCAGCTTAGTGAAAAGGTAAGACAGAATCCTTACTCCGTAATTCTGTTTGACGAGGTGGAGAAAGCGCATCCCGATATCTTTAATATCCTTTTGCAGGTATTGGATGACGGCCATATAACCGATGCTCAGGGAAGAAAAGTCAGCTTTAAGAATACGGTCATCATAATGACCTCCAATGCCGGGGCGCAAAGGATTATATCACCGAAGCAACTGGGGTTTGCCTCCGTCTCCGATGAAAAGGAAGATTATAAAAAAATGAAGGCAGGTGTCATGGAGGAGGTAAAACGAATCTTTAAGCCTGAATTCATCAACCGTATTGATGAAATCATCGTCTTCCATTCGTTAACGAAAGAGAATATTAAGAGTATTGTCCGGATCATGTTAAACTCCATCACGAAACGCTCAAAGCAGCAGATGAATATAATGGTAGAGGTCGGGGATGAGATTATTGATCACATTGCCGAGGTGGGATTTGACCAGAATTATGGCGCAAGACCGCTTCGCAGGGCAATACAGACGAATATTGAAGATACTCTTGCCGAAGGGATTTTGGAAGGAAATATACATCAGGGGGATTCCGTAGATTTCAAGCTGGTTGACAAAAAAGTTGTTATTTCACGCAAATAATTCAAAACTTGTGCAGATAGTTGTAGATATTGTTATGTAAATATTATATAATAGAGATAGCTTAGCAGGCTTATCTATGTTCCATTAAATGAATAGGAGTTTTAGCGGATTAGGTATTTAACGAAACTAGGAGGGTATAAAAAATGGCAGTCATTGAAGAATTAATACGTGAAGAAAGTAATGGGACAATCAGTTTTGGGAACTATAATTTGGCTACGAAATCAAAGGTGGCTGATTTTGAACATGACGGTGATTTATATAAAGTAAAGACGTTTAAGGATATTACGAAGCTGGAGAGAAACGGGCTGTTCGTATACGAATCCGTTCCGGGAACAGTAGTCGAAAATCTTCTGGTTAACGAGAAAGAATTTACATTTACCGTTGAAGGTCCTAAGGATGCGGAGATTACCCTGGAGCTTGAGCCGGAGAAGGAATATAAGATATTTATTAACGATACAAACGTAGGCAAGATGAAAACGAATCTGGGCGGAAAGCTTATGCTAAGTGTGGAGCTGGAAGAGAACAGTAAATCAGGTATCAGGATTGTGAAATTATAAATCGGGAAACAAAATCATAAGCAATAAAGAAATTAATTTCAATTTAAGCAGGGAACTGTTTTGGGAATTTATAGTCCCCAGGATGGTTCTCTTTGCTTTTGTACGGAGGAAGTGATGGCAAAAAACAAATCAGTTTTTTTTTGCAGGGAATGCGGTTATGAGTCTTCAAAATGGCTGGGCCAGTGTCCGGGCTGTAAGCAATGGGATACCTTTGTGGAAGAGCCTGTAGTGAAGAAAGCTTCTTCGGGTGTGCGGGCTCGATCCTCGGAACCGGAATTGCTCTCGGAGGTAGCGGCTTCCGAGGATGAGCGAACCATGACCGGGATGGAAGAATTCGACCGTGTTTTGGGTGGCGGCATTGTCAAAGGTTCCTTAGTATTAGTCGGCGGTGATCCGGGTATCGGTAAATCCACATTGTTGCTGCAGATGTGCCGTGAATTATCGTCCAGGAGCTTAAAGATACTCTACATATCCGGCGAGGAATCGTTAAGGCAGATTAAAATGCGTGCGGAAAGGCTGGGCAGATTCGAAGGCGAATTGCTGCTCCTTTGTGAAACGAATCTGGACAGTATTGAAGAGACTATTCATAAATTACTGCCGGAGATCGTAATCATAGACTCCATCCAGACGATGTTCAAGGAGGATATCGGGGCCGCTCCCGGAAGTGTCAGTCAGGTAAGGGAAAGTACGGGCACCCTCATGCATTTGGCCAAGGGAACGGGAGTTACCGTGTTTATCGTAGGACATGTGACCAAGGAAGGAGTCGTGGCAGGGCCAAGAGTGCTGGAGCATATGGTGGATACCGTGCTGTATTTTGAGGGAGAAAGCAAAGCCTCTTACCGTATTCTCAGGGCAGTGAAGAACCGTTTTGGTTCCACCAATGAAATTGGTGTGTTTGAGATGCGGGATGACGGCTTGGCGGAGGTAAGCAATCCGTCGGAATTTATGCTCCAGGGGAAACCTGAGGAAGAACCGGGTTCCGTGGTAACGGCTTCCCTGGAAGGCACAAGAACAATCCTTGTGGAGGTGCAGGCCTTAATCTGTCAGACAAACTTTAACATGCCGAGAAGAACCGCGGCAGGCACCGATTATAACAGGGTTAACCTGTTAATGGCCGTGTTGGAGAAGCGTCTGGGAATCCAAATGTCAGGAATGGATGCCTATATCAATGTTGCCGGAGGAATGAAAATTAACGAGCCGGCTTTAGACCTTGCCATAGTAATGGCTATTCTGTCCAGCTACCGGAACCGGGCACTTAACAGTGATACCGTGTGTTTTGGCGAAATCGGGCTGACCGGTGAGATACGGGCGGTAAATATGGCGGAGCAGCGGGTGCTTGAGGCCGAGAAGATGGGATTTGGCAGGTGCATTCTGCCGCAGGTGAACAAAGAAAATTGCAAGAATTCAAAGATTGAGTTAATTGGAGTAAGAAACATCCGGGAGTTAGTGGAATGCATAACCTGACAGACTTGGAATCTGTGGGAAATGTGCAGGAATATTCAGGGTTGCCGTTTGATTACAAAGGATGTGTTACGTAAGAGGAAGAAAGTCAGGCTGGAAAGCAGGTTTTTCCGGCTGCGAATTTTAAGCGCTATTTAACTTGAGGACAGGTTGAATATGCAGGAAAGAGGTTAATATGGAAAGTAATACGGTACAGGCAGAACAGAAATACAACATTCATAACATGGCGGAATTGTCTGCGATTATGGAGCAATTGGACTCATCTCAATTAACCGTTGAAAAGAACGCATTTGATGCGATTAACAGCTCGGATACCTCCCTTAATTTGGTGAAGGACGGAATTCAGTGTGTGGACGAGCTTCTGGATAAAATTAAGACACTGAATACGGCAGTTGAGAATTCATCAAAGAATATAATTCAGATGGAGAACCTATCCAGAATGATAGCCGGATTTGCAAGTGTTATTGCGGGTATCTCAAATAAGACAAACATGCTGTCGTTAAATGCTTCCATTGAGGCGGCCAGAGCCGGTGAACAGGGGCGCGGATTTGCTGTCGTGGCAGGCGAAGTAAGGAATCTTGCTTCCCAGTCTTCGAAATCATCCAAGGAAATCTCCGAGACCATTGAATCCATTCAGTCCTTTGTATCGGAAACGGTTGAAGCAATGAATAATATCTATAAAACTGTGGAACAGCAGAATGCAATGGTAAGTGATGTGAAAACCGTATTTCAAAAAATATTAGAGGCCGCATACATATCTAATGATGTTTCACGCAATATGGAACATGAAATTGCTTATCAGAGAGATGTTACGGACAATGCGAGGAAGGCAATTGAAAACATGGCTCTTATTTCTGACGGAACAGAAGCCGTACAGCCGGAATAATTTTTGTGAATAATAGATTTTAGATGATGATGTGCATTATATACATTTCGAGACAAAGGCGTCGTAAAGGGAACATTTCTTAAAATTTTCTTGACAATTAATACAATTCATTGTAAGATATAAAGGCATTATTGATTATGGCTACGACGCATAGGGGTTTGATGCAATGGTAGCATGCCGGTCTCCAAAACCGTTCATAGGGGTTCGAATCCCTTAACCCCTGTTCTTCAAAGAGTCTTATAGCTTAATGGCTATAGGGCTTTTTTATTTCATAGAAAATACCTTGTTACGGTGACGTGCTAAAGTACAATAATCCTATGAAATAAAAAAGCGCTCCGCTATGGGTGCGCACTCAGCACGAAAAGCTTAAAAAGCAAAGCTTAGGAATTTTACCGGCAAAGCCGGCCGCGCTCGGCGCGAGAGTTTGCCCTTGGCAAACTCTTTCTTGTATATTAGGAAAGTGCTCCGTAGGAGCACTCCTAATAATGAAAAGGCCTGCTGAAAGTAGGTATGAGAAACAGACGATATTGCTAGAAGATATAAAACCCTTCTTCAAATTCGTCATCCTCAAGGTCATCATCCTCAATAAGAAAGTAATGCATGTCGAGTAGATCGGAATCCGTCATGTTCCTGACAAGCTTAGCAGTCATTCCTTCCGGAGGATTTTTGATATATTTTTGCCTGAGTTCCTCTAGTTGTTTTGGATCCATTGAAATGCCTCCCATCTTTGAATGATTTCATTATGAAGCAGATGGGATATAAAATCAAGCAGATTTGCCGCTGGAGCGGCAGTGGAGCTTTGCCTTTGCCCTTTCATAAAGTTCAACTAGGGATACCTGTTTATGGTTATGGTAGAGTTCCAGAAACTCCATGATATGGCCGCACTTTGGACATTTTAAAGGGTCATATCCAAAAGACAGAAGAAAAAGCATACGCCATCGATTAAAGTCCAGAATGATATGGTGTTTGGCTTGCGGTACAGCCCTTGTGAGTTTTTTGTCTGATTCGCGGTGGCGGGCATAAAGACCGTAATAGCGGGTCATTTTGAACTGTTTTTCCGGGATATGCTGGATGAGAAGTTTTATGAAATCCAGAACAGGAATCGTCTTGCGGACAAAAGAATTATCCTCGTGTTTATTATAGTGGAAAGTCACGTATTCCCCATCATAGGAATCAATTCTTGAAGTGGCAATCACCGGACGGCCGAGATAACGGCTGATATATTTTACCACTGTGTTAGGATCGCAAAGAATTGGCTTGGCATACACATAGAAGCCATTCTTATCTTTCCGGTAAATGGAAGCCTTTGTCTTTTTAAAAGAAGGGCCGATGCGTTTTTCCAGTTCATCAAGGAGAGCAGTCTGGAAGGCCTTTCTTAGATAAGTATAGTTGAAATGTTTTACGATACGCCAGAAAGCATCATCAGAGAAACCGCCTTCGGTGACAAGGCAGTGGATATGGGGGTTCCATTCCAGAGGACGTCCGAAGGTATGTAGGACACAGACAAAGCCAGGAATGAAGTTTTTACTTTTGTTCATGTTATGGAACAATGCAAGAATAACACAACGCACCGCCTGGAATAAGCAGTTTAGAAGAGAGCGGTCATCAAGGAAGAAATGGCGAAGGTCTTCATCAATGGTAAAGACGAGGTGGCGATGAGTACAGCGAATCAGTTTGAAAGACATGGCGGTTGAACGGTCATTGCAGTACTTGTTGCCGCAGGTAGGACAAAACTTGGAATGACAACGGAAAGGAACAAATTTAAGTTCACCACAATGAGGGCATCCGTACATGGCACCACCATAGGAAGGATCGCCGCAGTGAATCATCTTATCGACATTCTGGGTGATAGAGTCACGAGGATGTAGGGTATATAACATTTCTTCATAATGGTCATTAAAAATCTTTTGTAGTATATTCATAAGACTATTATGGAACAAAGTGGCACAAAAAGAAAGTCCCTAATTCCCCTCATGAATGAGGGGTTAGGGGAGTTGAAGTGCCGCCAGGCACTTTTTTATTTCATACGAGGAAAGACCTTGCACAATCTTATAACATTGACATCTATCTATTCTTATAGTGCAGTCCGTCCGTCGTTATGGTTGGTTTCGATTTTTTCGGTCTCGATACGAAAGCGGATATACAGAACAGTAATGACCAGAATGATAAATCCAATAAAATTTAATACTTGCTGCCCGTAAATCTGCACGCCCCCTAAGGTAAGAGGTGATTTTTGAAGATAATCCAAAAGGATACCGCCGATGACTGAAAAGACAAAACCCAGGACTCCGTTAATAGAGGAGGTTAAGGTAAGCCAGACCATCCGTTTCTCATTCTTGAAGAAATCCAGCTGCAGTCCGAACAGGCCGATACCCACAAATGCCCAGGCTGTGGAAGCCAGAATGGAGCTGATTATTTGCATCGGGTAAGCATTTCCCGGGACGGTTAATGCGGTGGCAAGCAGATTGAGTCCAAGTGCAAATAACGTATATCTAAGTATTTTTGCCATTCCGTACTTATCTGCCAGCCGGCCTAATTTGGGCGACAGGAATATCCGGTATAGATTAGCCAGAAAGTTAACCAGCATGATAAAGGTGTAAGGCAGTGCCAGCTGATTTATCTGATAGCTTGCCGTAAAGGGAGTTGCAATATAAAAGGCCAGCGTATACATACCTTGAACCATGAAGGCCTTTCTGAATTTCCTGTTTTGGAGAGCCTCCTTTATTTCTGAAAGGATACCGCTCCCATTCCCTTCTTTAGTGACCTCGGCTTGCCGGTTCCTCTTGGCCAGCCTTCCGTGCATTTCCTTGCCGTCTTCGTTTACATAGGAAACCCTCGGCTCTTTCATCATGGACAGGGTTACAACGTTAATGACAACCAATATAAGGATAAATATCCCCACAAAAATAAAGCCCAGAAGGATATTTGTGGACTTAAAGTAGTCAAGAAGGATACCCATAAGCAGCATCGTTGTAGAAACCACAAATACGGCTATGGAATCTTTTATCGCAAAATATCTGCCCCTTAAACGGCTGGGAACCAGGCTGGCGATCCAGTCCTGAGAAGCAGGTGTGCCAATCTGTACGAAGATCTGTGCCAGAGCATATAGAATAACGATAAAGAGTGCTTTTGTACTGCTCCGGATGGATAAAAGCGGAATAAAATATATTAAAACAAATAGAAACCTTAGCATTGCGGTAATACATACCAGGAATTTATATTTCTTGATACGTTTATAATAGGTAATAAGGAATATCTGCGATATTGCAGCCAGGCTGACCAGAGAGGTAATAATACCAATCTGTGCCTCGGGAATCCGGCAGGCCGACATAAGTGCAGCCAGAAAAGTACCGCCGGAAAGCTGTACTATCGTTTGAACTGCAGTATCACTTATCGTGTAGCAGATTCTGCTGTTCTTAAAATCCTTCTTGCTTTCCGGTAAGGCCATGAAATAGATTCTTCGAATCTGACCTAAAAGATACCGGTTTATGTACATCAGATTGTTTAACATGCTTTATATAAAGCCTCCGTATGTGTCTTAAGCCTAAGTGTCAAATATTTCTTAATCTATGGAGAGTTTATCACAATCATTGTATAAAGTCTACATACTTAATTTGGGAATAAATTGCTATAAATTGAACTATTCGCTGCTCAGAATATGAACTAATGCGGACGGGGAAAGAGGCTTGCTGAAAATAAAGCCTTGTATGATATCGCATTTTTTCCGTTTTAGTAAGGCAAGCTGTACTTCATTCTCGACACCTTCGGCGACTACTTTGATGTCTATGCTATGGGCTAACCGGATAATATTATCCGCTATATGATAGTCCTTGCCTTTTTTATCGATATTATCTATGAAAGACTTATCGATTTTAAGCGTATTTATCGGCATATTGGTTAAGTAATTCAGAGAGGAATAACCGGTTCCGAAATCATCCAGCGAGATGCGTACTCCGATGGCCTGGAGTCTGTTAAGCAGAGCGGCCGCATCTACGGGGGAAGACAGTAAAACACTTTCCGTAATCTCCAGCTCCAGATTCTGAGGAGGCAGTTTTGTTTCGTTTAATACGTTTTCAAGCATCGTAACGAAACCTCCCCTGCTGATCTGAACTGTTGATATGTTGACAGAAACAATATAGGAAAAGCCCTGATCAATCAGACTGCGGTTAAACCTGCAAGCTTCACGCAGCACCCATTCGCCCAGTTCCACAATAAGGCCGCTTTCTTCTGCAATTGGTATAAATTCGACCGGGGATAACGGACCCAGTTTGGAGTTGTTTATTCTCATTAAAGCTTCAAAACCGATAATCTGGCTGTTATTGATGGCTATCTGCGGCTGGTATTCGACATAGCATTCCTGAGTCGCAATTGCATTCCGCAAAACTTCAACGATGACGGTATTACGGTTTAATTCCTCCTCCATACTGCTGTCAAATAATGTGTACTTATTTTTGCCGGTATCCTTGGATTTGTACATGGCAATATCGGCATTTTTAATCAGCACATTGGTTGCGGTTCCGTTCTTCGGATAGATTGCAATACCGATACTCATGGATATGTAGGTCAATTCACCATTTAAATGAAAAGGTTTTTTAAAATTGTCAATGATAGACGCGGCAAAAGCGGTTACATCATTTTGATCTTTGATATCCCTGCGGAACAGCAGGAACTCATCGCCGCCCGCTCTTGCAAGGATATCATCCGCAGAAATCATGGAAAAGAGCTGTTCTGCAATTTGTGTCAGCAGGTTATCACCGTAATCATGTCCCAGGGTATCATTAATGGTTTTAAAGTTATCCAGATCCACAAAATAAACCGCGTGAAGTCTGTCAAGCCCAAGAGAGGAAGTCAGGGCGGTGTTTACCTGGTTGATAAAAGCAAGCTTATTCGGAAGATTTGTCAATATGTCATGATAAGCCAGATACTCTATATGGTCATAGTTGGAACGGAGCTGCTCTTCGTTTATAACAAGCTGATCCCGCATGGCTGCGAGTTCATTATAGTTTCCTCTGATTATATGAAGCATCTTATTGAAGCTTCTGGAAAGCTCTCCGAATTCATTCTTTGCATCAATACCGGACTGTACCTCGAGATTGCCGTTAGAAGCCGTATGCATGGTGTCCTTTAATTTAATTAAGGGTGCCGTGTACATCTTTGTAATATAATTGCTCATAATAAAGATGCTGATAAACAATACCAATGCGGTCCATCCGAGAACATAAAGAATGATATTCGCAAGATCGATTATTTCGGGTACCTCTTGTTTTACGATCAGGACCCAGTCCAGTTCCGGAATCACACTATAACCGTATATGGTTTGGATACCGTTCTCCTTATTGTCAAAGGTGCCGCTCTTTGAAATGCTGCCCGTATAGTAATCGCTTACGAGCTTGCCAAGCTTAACGGAAACGGTTGGGGTACCGATTAATTCCGTATCCGGATGGTAAACGACGGTACCGGTTTTATCCAGGACCATACTGATGCCGGTTTTCCCCATCTCGATTGAACTGAGAAAGTCTTTGATATAGTAAGCGTTCATCGTGCTTACTATATAACCGGCAGGTTCATTGCTGCCGCCGGCCTTATGCAGAATCGGACATCCTATCTCTATGTTATAGGTGGTTCCCCGTTCCGGATTGATATGCTGGATCAGACCGCTGACCCCACATACCGTACTGCCTGTTGCTTTAATATAGGAAAGAGTTGCACTGTTTGAAGAATCCGTACCGACGAGTGTATCATCCGTACAGGCCACAACCCTTCTGTCGGCATTATAAACGGTCATTTTCTCGCAGGAAGGGTATAGCTTAAGACGCTGTTGCAGCAGGCTGGCAGTGCTCTCGTAAACATTTTTGTAATTGAAGTAGGGGGATTCCTTGGAATCTGCATATTGACTGTATAATACCAAATGATATACCTGATCCTGGATGGAAAGAAGGTTAAGTTCCGTCTGCTGAGTCTGAATCAAAGCTTCCAGACCATTGCTGTTGGTTTCTGCAAGCTGTTTGAGATTATCGTGCTTTATGGCTACCAATCTGTCGGCTATCATAGAATAAGCTATAACGGATACAATAATGATCGGCAGGATAGAAGATACTATTAATGTAATTCGTAAAGTCTTTTTTATAGACATTATAACCATCCTTCTTTAGTATATCACATTTTTCTATATTTTATCAAAAAAAACATTAAATAGCAACAAAATATGGAAATATTCTGAATACTTATATAATAAATTAGTACTAGTACTTTAACTCAGCGGTGGAGGGTCTATCGAAAAAACCGCTCCACCTATTGCATCAATATTACTGTCTTTTCATATACTGTCATGCTGCACCGTCAATCAATTCCATTAGAGCAGATTGCTCTACCTTTAATACTCTGCACAGGCAGATCAGTTCACTGCCGCTAATAGTTGCATTTTGGTTGAATATTCGCATCAAGCGCTGGTATTCTATCCCTGTTTTTTCAGAGATGAATTTGTACTTGATGCCTTTGCGGTCAATGATACTTTTTAAGAATTGAGTTATTTTTGCGTTCATCCTTAGTCACCTCCTTTTGGTTGAAAAATTCGTGTATAATTGCATTATAAGGTTGAAAAATTCGTTTGTCAATAGCCTCATAGTTGAATTTTTCGATTTTTTTATTGACTATCGACTATCTTTGATGTATCATCCACTTAGGAGGTGGTTATAATGGCAAATAAGAAATTTGGGGATACCTTGCGTGAACTCCGGTATTCTAAAGGTTATACGCAGCAACAGGTGGCCGATATGCTGGGATTGAAAAATAAAAGCACATTGGGCTCCTGGGAAGTCGGCAAATCGGAACCTGACGGATATACATTTCTGAAGCTATTGAACCTATATGAGGTAGAGGATGTATATAAGGCTTTTGGCGAGGTTTCGCCAAAACAGCCTTCTGCTGATAACACAAAGGAAATAATCGAAAAATACAACCAACTGGATCAGGGATATAGGGCCTTCATCGAGAATCAGATTAATCAGTTACTTAAATTACAGGGAAAGAATAATGATGGATAGGGCTTCGCCGCATCACAAATTGTCAACTTTTTAACAGGTTTAAATTATAAAAGGATAAATTTTAGTTGAAAAAGAACAGTAATCAAGTTATACTTGTAACATTAGATATCTCAAAGATATCCGCACCACAGGTATAAGAACGGAGAATGATATGTATCGATTAATTTGCAGGGATGGCTGTGCCAAACGTGGTGAGCTTCATACCGTCCACGGTACGGTTCAGACGCCTGTGTTTATGAATGTCGGAACAGCTGCCGCCATCAAAGGCGCAGTATCTACTCTGGATCTTGAGGAAATCGGGACACAGGTGGAACTGTCTAATACCTATCATCTGCATGTAAGGCCCGGTGATAAGGTAATTAAGCAGTTGGGAGGACTTCACAGGTTTATGGTATGGGATAAGCCGATCCTGACTGATTCCGGCGGGTTTCAGGTGTTTTCCCTGGCCGGTTTGCGAAAGATTAAGGAGGAAGGGGTTTATTTTAATTCACATATCGACGGGCGGAAAATATTCATGGGTCCGGAGGAGAGTATGCAGATACAATCCAATCTGGCCTCGACTATTGCAATGGCCTTCGATGAGTGCCCGCCGCATCCTGCCACCAGGGAATATATGCGGGAATCCGTAAACCGTACTACAAGATGGCTGGAACGCTGCAGGAAAGAGCTGTCCCGGCTGAATTCTCTGGAAGATACCATCAACAAAGAGCAAATGCTGTTTGGAATCAATCAGGGAGGAACCTTTACGGATATCCGCATAGAACAGGCAAAAAGGATATCCGACATGGATTTGGACGGCTATGCAGTCGGTGGGCTGGCGGTCGGTGAAACGCATGAAGAGATGTATCGGATTCTGGAGGAGACGGTACCGTATCTGCCGCTTGAGAAGCCGACTTACCTTATGGGTGTCGGAACGCCTGCCAATATCCTGGAGGCTGTGGACAGAGGAGTGGATTTCTTTGACTGTGTTTATCCTTCACGAAACGGAAGACACGGACATGCCTATACGAATCGCGGTAAAATGAACCTGCTGAATGCCAGATATGAGCTGGATGACCGCCCCATTTCGGAGGACTGCGGCTGCCCGGTTTGCAGTCATTACAGCAGAGCCTATATCAGGCATTTGCTGAAAGCAAAGGAAATGCTGGGCTTAAGGCTGCTGGTTATCCATAATCTTTATTTCTATAACCATATGATGGAGGAGATCCGGGCAGCTATTGAAGGACACAGGTATCAGGAGTACAAGAAGGCAAGGCTTAAAGGCTTTGCCGAAGGCGAAGCATAATAATATATATTAGGAGGATTTATCATGAGTAATCTTTTTTTAGCACAGACTTCATCATCTTCACCGATCGGCTTTACACTTATTTGGATTGTAGTTATGGGTGTCGCATTCTATTTCATGGCTATCAGGCCGCAGAAAAAGCAGCAGAAGGCACAGGATGCATTAATTGCAACGATTGAGCCCGGTGACAGTATACTTACCACCAGTGGTTTCTATGGGGTAGTGATTGACGTAATGGAAGAGGTTATCATTGTGGAGTTCGGCAGCAATAAGAATTGCCGTATCCCGATGAAAAAAACCGCAGTGGTTGAGGTAGAAAAACCAAATGCGGGTGAAAAGGCATAAAGTTGTAAAAGGGGCTATTTGAATAGTCCCTTTTTTATCGTATAGACTAACTATGTCAAGTAGTTATTTTATATTAGTTTTACTGTTATATAATTGTACCTTGAAAATCGCATGACAAATAAAGCACCTTTATAGCTGCCTTGAAAAAGTGTTATGAGAGATAGGACT
>JAEWSD010000079.1 GCA_023398615.1 Bacillota bacterium | reverse complement strand
TGCATGAGAGAAAAGCGGGTATCAGCTCCATTAATCTGTGGGGCTCCGTTTACTATATGATAAAAGTATCACTGGCAATCTTTTTTTATGCGATAGGCGGTCATAAAAAATATTCCGCTGCGGATGCGCATGACACACACAGGTTGTTGACGAAAGGATAGTATAAATGCTTTCACATTCACTTAGGATCTTTTTATTCATTGCACTGATCCTGTATTTTTTCCTGATAGCTCTATTTTTAAAGAGAAAATCTCTTTCCTTAAAGTATATCCTGCTATGGATCTTTGCCGGTATTATGATGGGAATACTGCTGATATTCCCACAACTGCTGGATTGTTTCACTGCAATCGTGGACATTAAGTCCGCGATGAACGGATTATTTGCACTCAGCATATTCTTTATTCTGATACTTCTTATGTCGATTACTTCGATCGTATCAAAGCAGAGCAGCCAGATTAAAAGCCTGGCTCAGTATAATGCATTCCTGGAAAAAAGAATCAGAGAGCTGGAGAAGAAAATTGAAGAGAAAGAATAAAGACCAAATTCATACATTTGTGATATGTGCATACCGGGAAAGTCCGTATCTGGTGGATTGCATCAAATCCCTGAGAGCCCAGACGGTCCCCTCCGGAATCATTATGATTACTTCGACGCCTAACCCGTATATCAGCGGCATTGCCGAAAGGTACGGTATTGAATGCCGTGTGAACGACGGGGAAAAGGGAATAGCCGGTGACTGGAACTATGCCTATAGGACGGCGCAAAGCAGATATGTTACCCTGGTGCATCAGGATGATATCTATAGGAAGGATTATGTCAAAGAAGTCCTGAAAGCGATGGGCAGGGCGGAAAATCCCGTTATTGCATTTACGGATTACCATGAGTTAAGGAATGGGGAGCTTCAAAAGGACAGCACTATGCTCAAAGTGAAACGTTCCCTGCTGCTGCCGCTTATCCTTCCCCTGTTTCATAAAAGCAGGTTTGTCCGAAGAAGAATTCTTTCCCTTGGCTGTCCGATCTGCTGTCCGTCCGTTACCTATCATAAGGACAATCTGCCGGAACAGATTTTTAAAGCGGGCTACCGCTCCGACGTAGACTGGCAGGCCTGGGAGCTGCTGTCGAAGCGCAAGGGTGAGTTTGTCTATATTCGTAAACCGCTGACTGTTCACCGGATTCATGAGGGATCTGCAACGACCGCAATTATAGGGGATCATGTACGTTCGAAAGAGGATTATGACATGTTCCGCCTTTTCTGGCCAGCATGTATAGCCCGGATATTGGCAAATCTGTATGCCAGATCAGAGCGTTCGAACGAATTAAAAAAACGCCGGTGAAGAAGGAGTATTGATGAAAGTCGGGATTATCACATTCCATAGAGTAAATAATTACGGTGCGGTATTACAGGCCTATGCCCTGCAGAAGACCATCCGCAGGCTTGGCTTTGACTGCGAGATTATCGATTACAGGAGAAAAAATGTAAGGGATATATTCCTGTGGCAAAGAAATAAGGCCGGCAGTTTATTAAAGGGCAGGCCGGACCGGCAGCCGTATACGAACGCGGAGTTTATCCGCATGGTTTGCGATACCATATTCTTTAACAATAGAAAGGTAGCCGCAAAGTTCAACGCATTCAGGAAACACCTTCCGATGAGCAGGCCGGTTAACAGCGATTCGGTCAGGCAATTAAACCGGGAATATGACCTGTTCCTATCCGGAAGTGATCAGGTATGGAATTGCGGAAGAGTATACCTGGATAAGAATTATTTCCTGGATTTCGTTGAGGATGATAACAGGAAGGGAAGTTATGCCGCAAGCTTCGGGATTAAGTCGGTGCCGGATAAGTACCGTGCCGAATATAAAGTCCTGCTTTCGGCGTATAGGTATCTGTCGGTCAGAGAAAGTGCCGGTGCCGATATTATCAGAGAATTGACGGGCAGGGAAGCAAACGTGGTATTGGACCCTACTCTTTTATTGGATAAAGGGGAATGGTCCCGTCTGATTGGAGACGGCAGAAGGATTAAGCCGGCTGTGGTCGTATATATGCTGGAGTATTCGGAAGCACTATTGGATTTTGCACGCGGTCTTTCCCAAAGGACAGGCTGCCCCGTGCACTTGCTAAAAAAAACCTTTGGACACAGGCTAAACGAGGATTACCGGACGGATGTAGGGCCGCTGGAATGGCTGAAGGAGTTAAAGGAAGCGGAATATGTCGTGACAAATTCCTTTCATGGGGTTGCTTTTTCAATTAACTTTAATAAACAGTTTTATGTAGAGATCGCAAGGGAGAGAATTCGTGGGGCTATGGCTTCGAGAATTGAGGACATCCTTACGGCTTTTCAGCTTACGGAACGCCTGATTTCTCCCGAAAATGCCGGCTCTATGGATATTACGGAAGGAATCGATTACGGTAAGGTAAACCGGAGGCTTGAGGAGTTAAGGGCAGACTCCTGTTCTTATCTGGAAGAAATGCTTAAGCATGAAAAAAGGTGATGCTTATCAGCGGATTAGGAGGACTGCAATGATTCGCTTATATGACAGTAAGGAAGCATGCTGCGGTTGTACGGCATGTATGAATGTTTGCCCCACCCGTTCCATTACTATGGAAGAGGATGAGGAAGGCTTTCCGTATCCGAAGATCGATCCTGCTTCCTGTACGGAATGCAATGCCTGTGTTAAGGTATGCCCGTTTCATCCAAGAGATCACAGGGATGCCATACCAAAAGGCCAGGAAGTATCGGCCGTAAAGCACCAAGATTCCAATGTGCGTAAGAATTCATCGTCCGGCGGTGTTTTTACCGCTCTTTCCGACTATGTCCTGGACCGGGGCGGTATCGTATACGGAGCGGCCTTCAATGAAAGATATGAGGTAATACACGGCAAGGCCGCAGACAAAAAGCAGCGTGACGGGATGAGAGGTTCAAAATATGTACAAAGTAAGCTTGGCACCGTCTTTGAGGATATCCGCATGGAATTAAGACAGGGGAAATTAGTGCTGTTTACGGGTACTCCCTGCCAGAATGACGGTTTAAAGAGCTTTCTTGGGAAAGAATACGATAATTTAATCCTGTGCGATATCGCCTGTCACGGCGTACCCAGCCCGAAGGTTTGGGAAATGTATAAAGGCTATCTGGAGGACAGGTATCAGCAAGAGATCCGCGGGGTGAATTTCCGGTGTAAGGACAGGGGCTGGCGGAACAGCTCTCTGAAGGTGGAATTTGACGGAAATACCTACCTCAGAAATATGCAGGAGGACCCTTACTATATTATGTTTTTCTCTCATCTTATCATAAGGCCGTCCTGCCACAGGTGTGTTTATGCCTCTTACCACAGGGTGACGGATCTGACGCTTGCCGACTTCTGGGGGATCGAAAATGCCGGGAAAGCATTTGACGATGATACCGGAGTATCTTTGCTGTTAGCTAATACGGAGAAGGGAAAAGAAATCACAGAAAGAATAAAACCGGACATCTGCCTGATAAGAAGCAGCCATAAGGAATGCTATCAGCCGATCTTTGAAGCGCCCACCGGAAGCTCTCCGAGAAGACAGGTATTCTGGAAGGATTACTTAGAGAATGGCGGTAAGGATATCATAAATAAATATGGCAGGCTGTCCTTTACACAGGTTGCAATAAAGAAAATTGCAGTACCCATTCTTAAAAAGACAGGATTATATAAAATCGTTGAGAAAATATATTACAAACGTTAGGATGCTATAGAACATTGCATCGAAAACGCATGCATGCTATGATAGAATAAAATAAAGAAAGGCACAGGGGTTTCTGCAGCAACCGCCCCATGCGGAAAAGAGGCTGACATGAATGTATTATTAACGGAAAACAGGCGCGGGATCGAGGAAAGGGACGTAATCAGCTGCCTGGAAACGGTCGATGTCACAACAGGTGAAAGAGTGCTTCTGCATGAATTTGATTTCTTAATAGAAGCGCCGAACTGGAAGAAGAACGGTAAAGAATTGATATATAATTCCGGAGGCCGTATTTATTCCTATGATATTGCCTCGGATACCAGTACCTTGATTGAATCGGGCATATGCGACCGGTGCAATAACGATCATGTATTATCTCCGGATAATTCCAGGATGGCGGTAAGTCATAATACTTATGAGGACGGCCAGTCGCGTATCTATACTTTTCCGATTGAGGGCGGTACGCCGACCCTTGTCACACCGATTGCACCCAGTTATCTGCACGGCTGGTCACCGGACGGAACTATGCTTGCCTACTGTGCGGAACGTAACGGAGAATACGATGTTTATACGATACCGGCAAAAGGCGGAATCGAGAAGAGGTTAACGGATGCCCCTGGTTTGGATGACGGGCCGGAGTATTCGCCCTGCGGTAACTATATTTGGTTCCAGTCCGTTAGGACCGGGCTCATGCAGGTTTGGCGCATGAAAGCGGATGGAACGGAACAGACACAGATAACATTTGATGAAAGCAATAACTGGTTCCCGCATATTTCCCCCGACGGGAAAACGGTAGCTTATATCACATACAAAAAGGGTGATGTTGAGCCCGGCGATCATCCGGCCAATAAAAATGTGGAGATCCGCATCATGCCGGTCGGAGGAGAATACAGGACGCTGGTTAAACTCTTCGGAGGCCAGGGAACTCTGAACGTAAATTCCTGGTCGCCGGACAGTAAAAAGCTTGCTTTCGTAAGCTATAAG
>JAEWSD010000072.1 GCA_023398615.1 Bacillota bacterium | reverse complement strand
CGGGGTTCCTACGAACTGACGCTGTTTCTGATCGGTGTTCTCAGGCTGATGATACCGAATGCTTTGATTCCTGCGACTACGGCGCTTGGCACCATTCATCCGTTAGGACGGGAGAACGGGGTTCTATTCGGTGCCAATGTTGTGATGCCGAACCTTTCCCCTGTGAAGGTCCGTAAAAAGTATGAGCTGTATGATAACAAGATCTGTACCGGGGATGAGGCAGCGGAATGCAGGGTTTGCCTGCAGAACCGGATGAAGAATATCGGTTATGAAATCGTTACCGACCGGGGCGATTATAAACCGTTAACACAAGTCAGCTTATCAGATTAAGAATTAAGAAAGGATAGTGTTTAAAATGTATGATGCAAAATCGGGAAATGCAGATGAGTTTATTAATGATGAGGAGATATTGGATACGCTGGATTACGCCAGACGTAATAAGAGCAACCGTGAACTGATTGACGGTATCATCAGAAAAGCCGGTGAAATGAAAGGAATCTCCCATCGTGAGGCGGCGGTCCTGCTGGAGTGTGACCTTAAGGAGGAGAATCAAAGAATATTCCGGCTGGCTATGAAGATTAAGCAGAAGTTTTACGGCAACCGGATCGTCATGTTTGCACCGCTTTATCTGTCCAACTATTGTATAAACGGCTGTGTCTACTGTCCGTATCATTTCAGGAATAAGCATATTACAAGGAAAAAGCTTACGCAGGAAGAAATTCGCAGAGAGGTAATAGCTCTCCAGGACATGGGACATAAGAGGCTTGCGCTGGAAACCGGGGAGGACCCGGTAAATAATCCGATTGAATATATACTTGACAGCATAAAAACGATATATTCCATAAAGCATAAAAACGGTGCGATCCGCCGTGTCAACGTCAATATCGCGGCAACTACGGTGGAAAATTACCATAAGTTAAAGGAAGCGGGGATCGGAACCTATATTCTGTTCCAGGAGACTTATCACAGAAAGAACTATGAAGAATTGCATCCGACCGGGCCGAAGCATGACTACGCATACCATACGGAAGCAATGGACCGGGCGATGGAAGGCGGAATCGATGATGTGGGGATCGGTGTATTGTTCGGATTAAACATGTACCGGTATGATTTCGTCGGCCTGCTTATGCATGCGGAACATCTTGAGGCAGCGAAAGGAGTAGGTCCCCATACCATAAGTGTCCCGAGAATCCGGCCGGCCGATGATATCGACCCGGAGGATTTTAAAAATGCGGTTTCGGATGAAATATTTGAAAAGATAGTTGCCGTCGTCCGTGTTGCGGTTCCTTATACCGGAATGATTATATCTACCCGGGAATCCCAGAAAACCAGGGAAAAAGTGCTGCGTCTGGGTGTGAGCCAGATAAGCGGCGGTTCAAAGACAAGTATCGGCGGATATGCGGAGCCGGAACCGGAGGAGGATAATTCCGCACAGTTTGATGTAGAGGATAAGCGCCCTCTGTATCAGGTAGTGAACTGGCTTTTAAAGCTTGGTTATATTCCCAGCTTTTGTACCGCATGCTACAGGGAAGGAAGAACCGGAGACCGCTTTATGTCGCTTGTCAAGTCAGGCCAGATTGCAAACTGCTGTTTGCCGAATGCCTTGATGACATTAAAGGAATATCTTGAGGATTATGCCGATCCGGATACAAAGAAAGCCGGAGAAGCATTGATACTGGAAGAGGTTGAGAATATCACCAATGAGAAAGTGAAAGCGATAGCGAAAGAGCATTTAAGCGAATTGCATGAAGGAAAAAGAGATTTCAGATTTTAAACAAAGCAACTATAATTCAGCACAGCATGAAACTTGCAGGCAAGTTGAATATGCAGAAAAGAGGTTACTATGAGCTTACATGATACCCCCCGTGCCAATCAACTGCACATTGGAATCTTCGGAAAACGGAACAGCGGAAAATCCACCTTGATTAATGCCATTACGGGGCATAATACCGCCCTGGTTTCAGAAGTGGCCGGAACAACAACCGATCCTGTCTACAAAACAATGGAAATATACGGACTTGGTCCCTGCGTATTGATTGATACCGCAGGCTTTGATGATGTGGGAGAATTAGGCAGGATGCGTGTGGAGAAAACGAAAACAGCCATGCTGAAGACCGATATCGCGCTTATTGTCTGTTGTGAGGAAGATATCCGTGAGGAGCTGGAATGGGTGAAGCGGTTTAAGGAACGGAATACACCTTATATCGTTATTATTAATAAAACAGACATGATATCGAATGCGGATGAGATTGCGGATAAGTTCATAAAGGAATGCGGAGAAAAACCGATTTATGTCAGTGCCAGGGAAAAAACAGGAGTCAATAAAATCCGAGAGGAGATCATCCGCAAGCTTCCGGAGGATTATGACGCGGAGAGCATCACAAAGGACCTTGTCGGGGAAGGCGATACGGTTCTGCTGGTTATGCCTCAGGATATCCAGGCGCCGAAGGGGCGTTTGATTCTGCCGCAGGTGCAGACGTTAAGGGAACTGCTGGATAAGAAATGTATCGTATTAAGCTGCACGACCGATAAGTATACACAGGCGCTGGAAAGCCTTTCCGGACCGCCGAAGCTGATCATAACGGATTCGCAGGTGTTTAAAACGGTCTATGATCAGAAGCCGGAAGAAAGTATGCTGACCTCCTTTTCCGTTCTGTTTGCCGGGTATAAAGGGGATATCCGTTACTATGCAAAGAGCGCCGAGGTACTGGAGCGTTTAAATGAGAATTCCAGGGTGCTGATAGCCGAGGCCTGTACGCATGCTCCCCTAAAGGAGGATATCGGAAGGGAAAAGCTTCCGAGGATGCTGCGGAAAAGGATAGGCGAGGGCCTGGCCATAGATGTGGTAAGCGGTTCCGACTTCCCGAAGGATCTCACGAAATATGATCTTGTAATACAATGCGGTGCCTGCATGTTCAATCGCAAATATGTTGTAAACCGCATTGAACTTGCCCGTTCCCAGGGAGTGCCGATGTCCAATTATGGGGTAGTGATTGCATACCTGAGCGGAATATTAGATAAAATTATCTATTGCTGATTCCGGAGCTGTTCAAAGCTGCTGTTTTGCGAATAAAGATCAGAGTGTCAAAAGCCACTTAAATACTAACATCAAAAGAGAGCTATGCCATTATATCCGATTTGGCAGGCTCTTTTTTGAAATGTAAATCATAGATACTAATATCGGAAATAAAATATAGACAGGAATAAAATATTTATAAATATACTTGACCGTATATCAATAAAAGTGTATTATGTCATAAATCATATTATAACAATAGGAAATACAGGAAGGTTGTGGAAAGGGCATCATGGTAAATGAAGAGCGGCTGCTTAAGGAATTCTGTGAACTGGTCTCCATCGATTCGGTATCCTTCCGGGAACGAGAGATGGCGGATACGTTAAAGAGGAAGCTGACAGAGCTTGGCCTGGAGGTTCATGAGGATAAGGCGGGGGAGCGATATAACGGGAATGCAGGCAATGTCTATGCAAGGAAGAAAGGAACATTGCCGGGAACGCCGCTGCTTTTTTCGGCACATATGGATACGGTGGAACCGGGAACAGGCAAAAGGGCAATCGTAAAGGAAGACGGCAGAATCATAAGTGCGGGAACCATTCTTGGGGCGGATGACGTATCGGGCATCGCCGCAATCCTGGAAGCACTTAAGGTATTGGAAGAGAATTCTCTTTTACACCGGGACATCGAGATGCTGTTTCCTGTCGCGGAGGAAGTATATATCAAGGGAACCGATGTATTTGACTTTACAAAGGTGAAAGCCGGGGAAGGATACGTTCTGGACCTGAGCGGGAAGGTCGGTACTGCGGCGCTTAAGGCACCTGCGATCATCACTTTTGAAATAAGGGTAACGGGAAGGGCTGCCCATGCCGGTTTTAATCCGGAAGACGGCGTGAACGCCATAGCCATAGCCGCAGAAGCAATCACAGGAATAAAACAGGGCAGGATAGATGAAGACACCACGGTTAATATTGGCCTGATATCCGGAGGTACGGCAACGAATATCGTATCCGAACGTGTTGTCATAAAAGGAGAGATCAGGAGCTACAGTCAGCAGGAAGCCGAACTTCGGATAAAAAATATCAAAGACAGGTTTGAGAAAACAGCTATTAAATATAGGGGTGATATTGCCTTTATATCGAAGGTTGACGCCGCAGCCTACAGGGTCGGACAAACGGAGCCTGTCGTAAAAAGATTCCTGAACGCATGCGGAGAACTGGGCTATGAGACGGAACTGACGGCAACCTTCGGGGGCAGTGACAATAATAATTTCCTGAAACACGGTATCCGTGGGATCGTACTCGCCAGCGGCATGAACCAGGTACATTCCGCGGAAGAGTACAGCGATATAAAGGAGCTTGTCAAATGCACCAATATCCTTCTTAAACTTATGACCAGTCGGCTTTGATACAACCGGAGGTATTATGAAAAATCCATTGAATTATCAGGCAACCGAATATGACTGCGGTCCTACCACCATGCTGAATGCCATCAGCTATCTGTTTAAACGGGAGGAAATTCCCCCCGACATTGCAAAGATGATCATGCAGTATTGCCTGGACGGCTATAACAATAAAGGGGAAGCCCATAAAAGGGGGACCTCGGATATGGCAATGTACTTTCTGGCAAACTGGCTGAACCATTTCGGAAAAGTTCGCAAGTTTCCGATCCTGTGCGAAACCATATCCGGGGAAGAAGTCTATATCGGACAGAATGCCAGGATCGCCTCCTGCCTCCAGCAAAAGGGCGTGGTGGTTGCCAAGGTGATGTTAGGCTGCTGGCATTATGTACTGTTAACGGATATAGACGACGAATATGTATATTTATTTGACCCTTACTACAGGCAAAGGCCGTTTGACAGAAAAGGGGTGGAGATCATTTACGGCGAACCGAAGAAAATGAACCGCAGGGTACTGCACGGGATGATGAATGATACCGGAAGGACGCACTATGCATTAGGAAGAAAAGAGGAGCGCGAATGCGTCCTGATTTATAATAAAGAAACAAGACTTACAATGGACACCATCGAATACTTTATATAACGGGAATGCGGAGTGAGATAAAAGCCAATGAGTGAAGCAATTTTACAACTGCAAAATATTAAGAAAAGCTTTGGCAGTGTGGAGGTACTAAAGGGGATTAATCTGGACATTAAAAAGGGGGAATTCATTACCCTCTTGGGTTCTTCCGGGTGCGGAAAAACCACTTTGCTGCGTATCATTGCCGGGCTGGAGGAACCCGACGGCGGAAGTGTGCTGTTAAATCAGGAGGTTATTACGGATAAGGAGCCCGATAAGAGGGATGTGAATACCGTATTTCAAAATTATGCCTTATTTCCGCATATGAATGTAGCCGAGAATATCGGGTATGGATTAAAGCTGAGGAAATGCCCGAAATCAGAAATAAAGGAAAGAGTAAGGGAAATGCTTCGGCTGGTTCAGCTGGAAGGTTATGAAAAAAGGAAGCCGGAAGAACTGAGCGGAGGCCAGAAACAGAGGGTAGCTATCGCCAGGGCGGTTATAAACCATCCCAAGGTACTGCTGCTCGACGAACCGCTCGGCGCGCTGGACTTAAAGTTGAGACGCCAGATGCAGCTGGAACTGAAAAGGCTGCAGAAGCAGCTTGGCATTACCTTCATTTATATAACCCATGACCAGGAGGAGGCAATTAATATGTCCGACAGGATTGCAGTGATGAACCGGGGCGTATTTGAGCAAACCGGTACGCCGAATGAGATCTATTACCGGCCTGAAACCAGTTATGTGGCCAGCTTTGTGGGGAATGCGAATATAGTGAATAAGGAAGGCAGGACCTATGCGGTCAGGGCTGAGAATGTATTGCTGAATCAGGAAGAGGAATGCCGTATCCCTGCCGTGGTAACCGAGAAATCCTTTGCCGGCGGCCAGCTCCGTATCATCTTTAAGATGGAGGACGGACAGGTTATTACCGCAAGCAGGTATGGAATCGACTATGATCTGACGGTCGGGGAAGCAATTATGATAGGCTGGAAGCAGGAAGCGGCCGTTTTGGTGGAAAACGATGGACAATAAGAAAAAGCGCAAAGGCAGACAAACCTGGGTTTTGCTCGCACCCATATACATATTCAGTATCATGTTCGTATTTTTCCCCATCCTTTACATGATCATTTTAAGCTTTATGACAAGGGCGGAGATATGGGGAGCGGTAAACCGGTTTACTCTGGATAATTATAATAAAATATTGGAGCCGTTGTACCTTGATACCTTTAAGGAATCCCTGATCCTGGCATTTATTTCGACGCTTTGTATTATGGCTCTGGGTTATCCGTACGGATATTTTATGGCAAAGCTGCGAGATAAATGGAAGAAGAGAATGATGCTCCTGATCATGATCCCCTTTTGGACGAGTGCCTTAATCAGGTTAAACGGATGGATTATCGTATTCAGAAGCAACGGGATTCTGGATAAGATATTAATGGGAACCGGCCTTACGGATAAGCCGCTGAAACTGTTGTATTCCTATCCTGCGGTGATATTCGGAATGGTCTATACCTTACTGCCATTTATGATTTTAGCCGTATACTCAAGTGCCGAGAAGATGGACTGGACACTGGTGGAAGCGGCAAGAGACCTTGGCGCAGGGCATCTGCAGGCATTCCTTACCGTAACACTTAAGCTTACCCTGCCGGGCTTACTCTCGGGTATAGTGCTGACGTTTATCCCGTCTATGGGCCTGTTTTACATTGCGGACATCCTTGGCGGAAATAAAATTGTACTGGTAGGAAGTGTGATTCAGGAACAGCTCACTAAGGGAAGAAACCTGCCCTTTGCCGCGGCTTTATCGGTTATCCTGATGATACTGACCTCTCTGATTATAGGAATGTACCGTAAAATTGCAAAAACCGACGAACTGGAGGGATTATTTTGAGACCCAGGACAAAGCTGCCACTGATCTATATCGGTGTGATAACGGCAATTACCTACATACCGATTGTACTAACGGTGATTTATTCATTTAACGAATCCAAGATATCTTCTGTCTGGAGCGGAATCTCCCTTAAGTGGTACGGGGAGCTGCTAAGGGACGGAGATATCAGGGAGGCATTGACAAACAGTCTCATCCTGGCATTCCTGTGCTGTACCGGTGCGGTTATTATCGGCACGGCGGGTGCACTGGGAATGCATCGGACCAGACATAAGGCAAACGATACCATTGCATACCTGTCGTTGATTCCTATCATGACACCCGAGATCATTCTGGGAATGGTTTTTCTGGCCGTATTTTCATTTATGCGCCTGCCTTTTGGTATGCTGACACTGGTAATAGCACATACCGCATTCTGCATCCCGTATATCTACATGATGGTAAGGGCAAGGCTTGCGGGAATGGATAAAAGTCTGGAGGAGGCTGCAAGGGATTTGGGAGCTTCGGCATTCCGTGTGTTCTGGGACATCACACTGCCGGCAATCCTGCCTGCCATCCTCTCTGGAGTACTGCTGTCCTTTGCAATGTCCTTTGATGATGTCGTTATCAGTATTTTTGTTACGGGACCAACCGTCAATACCCTGCCGATTAAAATATATACCAGATTAAAAACCGGTGTGACACCTGAAATTAACGCGCTGGCAACGGTTTTACTGGTCGTTACCGGTTTGGTCATTTTTTTGGCAAACCGTATCGGAAGGAAGCAGGCTTGACGGCCGAATATAAAAAAGGAGGAAGAAGATTATGATAAAAACAGGAAAAGGAATCAAAGTATTTACCGCGGTTTTGCTGGCTGCCGCCATGCTTGCAGGCTGCAGCGGTAAAAGTGCCACCGAAACAGCCGGGACGGATACCGGCAGCAGTGAAAAGCTGTCGGGCACCCTGAACCTGTATACCTGGGACGGGATGTTCCCGCAAGAGGTACTGGACGGCTTTGAGGAGGAAACGGGCGTAAAAATCAACTATTCTAATTTCGACTATGATGAAGATATGCTGGCAAAGCTGGAAGAGACAAAAGGCGGGGATTATGACTTTGTTATAGCGGACGATTACATTCTGGAAATGATAAGCAAGGAAGGACTGAGTCAGGATCTTGACAGATCGAAGATAAAAAACTGGAGTAATATTAACCCGTTATACCAGGGACAGTTTTATGATCCGGAGGATAAATTTACGGTTCCTTACGGCGCCGGAATACCTTTGATCGTATATGATCCTGCCCTGGTTGATTTTGAGATAACGGGATATGCGGATTTATGGAACCCATCCTTGGTTGATAATGTTGCAATCCTGGGGAATTACAGGGTAATCGACGGAATTGCGCTGAAAACACTTGGGGAATCCTTTAATACGGAGGATCTGGATACCATTCAAAAAGCAGGTGACAAGCTTCTGGAACTGGCTCCTAATATACGTGTCATCAATGACAGCAATACCCAGGATTATCTGATAAGCGGTGAAGTGGCGGCCGCATTTTTGTATACCTCACAGGTCTATGCCGCATTAAGTGCCAGGGATGACCTTAAGGTGGTTTATCCGAAGGAAGGCCTGGGCTTTGGCGTCATGGCAGGATTTATTCCGTCCGATGCGCCGAATGCGGAGGCAGCTTATGCCTTTATTGATTACGTATTAAGGCCGGAAATATCGGCAAAGTGTTTTGAATTCCTGGGATACTACTGTACCAATAAAGCGGCGGAAACATATATCTCCGATGAGATGAAAGACTTCATCGTAGTCCCGGATAATGTGGCGGAAGGGGAACTCATTGAGAATATTTCCACCGAGGCACAGGATCTGCACGGAGAGATCTGGAATAAGTTCAAGGCGGAATGTGATTAAGCAAGCCGTTTATTAAAACCAATCTTAATTCCCGGCACTTTCATACCGTTTAAGTCCCCTGTGAAAGATCAGGATCGCCATACCAAAGCAGTATATCGCGACAAGCGGCGACAGTAAGCCGATACAAGATAACTGCGAGCAGTTTATAGCAATAAAAGGGAAAAATAAAGTAGCTATGCGCTACAGAGCATTGAGGAACGAATTATAGCGAATAATTCGTTCCTCAATTAGTAATTCAAATCATTCAACAACATATCTATGGTTGTGGCATCACAATATCTTTGTGTTTTTATGGTTTTATCCTGTATAATCAAAACACGGTCACATATTCCTAAAATTTCTGATAAATCTGAAGAGATAAACAGTATGGCAGCATCGTTTTTTAATAACTCATTCATGATATTGTATAAATCTACCCGACCAGCAAAATCCAAGCCATTAGATGCCTGATCCATAATTATAATATCGGCATAAGTATTAAGCACTTTTGCAATTTCAACCTTTTGCTGGTTACCTGTACTTAGATAACTTATTCTTTGGTTGCGGTTGTAAACCTTAATTCCCAGTCTTTTAATATACTTTTTTGATAACGCCCCAACCATTTTGCTGGAGACTAATCCGTTCATTTTTGATGTCTCCAGGTTTCCGATCGCTATATTGTAGCCTATATTTTCATTGTGGAACAGACTTAAATCACTTATCCCGCTACTAATATAGTTGATCCCGCAGGCAACAGCGTCTGAAGGAGATTTTATGGATACCTTTTGTCCGCGTACATAGATTTCTTTATTTGAAAATTCGGCGCCTAAAATTGCGTGTGCCAGAGTGGTACCTTCCGATGCCAGTCTGCTTACAAGACCTACCACTTCTTTCTTGCGGATGCTGAAGCTGATGTCCCGAAGAATTGGGGGGACATTGAGGTTTTTGACTTGAAGAAGGTTGGAGCCTTTCGTAAAATGAATCTTGGGATAAGCGGTGGAAGAAGTATTTCCGAAGAGTTCGAGGGAAATACGTTCAAAATCGATATCCTGAATTTTGTAAGTGGCTTTTATTGACTTTTCTTTTATTATTGAAACATTATCGCAGTATTTATATACCTCACAAAGTTTGTTTGTTACATAAATAATAGTAGTTCCGTTTTGTTTCAATTCACGTAGTATTTGCAGAAATATCGGCCACATTTGCAAGTCCAGACCTAAGGTGGGTTCATCAAAAATTGCTATGTCGGGAGATGCAATATAGATTTTTAAAAATTCAAGAATTTTTTTTTCACTTTCACTTAGAGCAATTGCTTTGGCAAAAGGATCAATTTTTAAATTAAAATGATGAAATAGCTGCTGTGTAAGTACATGCATTTCCTTTTTGTCTATGATACCAAAATGTTTCGGCTCATATCCAAAAAAAATGTTGGTGGCAATATCCAAATCGGGATATTGAGTTGGCTTACATTGCGCCATATGAACAGCGGACTTTTTGGCCTGAAAAGGGTTTTGAAAACAAACGGGATGATCCTTATAAAGTATTGTTCCGGAATCAGGATGCTCCAAACCATACAGCATGTTCATTAACAATGTTTTACCACTGCCGTTTTTCCCAACGATTGCATGCATGTCATTGCTCATTATGGTAAGATTTAAATTTGAAAAAATAACATTTCCATAAAATTGCTTCGTAATATTCACAAATTGCAGAATTGTTTTTTGCATCCGAATTCCTCCAGCAAATAAAATGCTATACATATGGAAAATATAAGTGCTAATTGTACTGTTTATTTCTTGGGAGTTCTTAGATATCTATTTGATATCAAACGATGTAAACAGCTTGATATTATTTGAAATACAAAATTCTTTATAAATGTTTTCAATATTTTGATTTGTAACAATAGCGTTTACCGTATTAATAGGCGAAACTTTTGATAGAGTTATTTTGTTAAATTTTGAAAAATCCGCAAGTACAATTACTTCATTGGTAATATTAAAAAGCTTTTTATAAAGCTGGGAGATGCCAAGGTCTGAAACGGTAATTCCATAGGTTAAATCTATCCCGTCCACAGATATAAAAGCTTTATTTACAAGGACATTTTCCAGGCATAGCTGTGCTAACTCTCCTGATGTCTGAGAAGCGCCGCCGGTAAATTGTCCTCCGATTAATAAAAGATTAATTGAAGAATGACAATATAACAGGCTTGCAACAAGGATATCATTAGTTACTATTGTCAAGGTTGAGATATCGGTTAAATGAGGAACTATTTTTTGGCAAATTGAGCCGCCTGAGAGAAAGATGGCATCATTGTTCTGGATGAGACTAGCCGCAATTGCTGCGATCATAGCCTCATCATCAATGACCTGCCTGTCAATCATTTCTTCATAGCTGGGAGTTGGCTCTATAACGTTAAGTACCGCACCACCATAGGTTTTTTTCAGGAACTTTTGTTTTTCGAGTTTGTCCAGGTCCCGCCGGATAGTCGATTCGGATACGTTAAAAATGCTGCTGAGGTAGTATACATCAACAGTTTTCTTTTCATACAGAATTTGTTTAATTCTTTGAAGTCGTTCATATGTTAACAAATTTATCACCTGTCAGAAATTTTTAAGTAGTACGGCTTTACAAGCAGCTAAACATAATGCATTAATAAATCTAAAAAATCAAAAGTATGCAAGTAAAAGATATATATTGTATCAATTATATCAAATCACGCCCCAAAAAAAAAGCCCTATTTCTATGAGTTGATAATAAAAATATGCGCATTCATGCGTGAATTCGCACAGAGGTACTAGAAGTGTGCACATTTGGAGAATAAACGCCTGAAGCAGAGCAGTCACTGATTGGTTGCCGATGCTGATGGCAAGCGCTGACCGTTGGGCAAAAATGCGATATAAAATGCATAAATGAGCAAAAATACGCAAAAAGTGATGAAAAAGGTATTGACAGTAACCGCATAATAAGCTATAATATGCACAAACAAACAATTAATGCGCAGCTTTTTTGGTGGAAATTAGCTAAAAATGGCTGCAGGGACTTTAAACGACTATGAAAAGGGGTGTAAAATTGAACGCAGAACGTCTTTTTGGTGCGATGGAACAATCCAAATTAGATTATATCTTGGTGTGCGGCAGTGAAAATGTAGGATACTTAAGCAAAGTAGACTTTCCGATGCCTCTCGGGGCAACTTTTGAATTTGGCGGAGGATTTCCTTTGGCTTATGTGCTGGTTTCCCGCGAAGAAAGAAAAATTAATCTTATTGTTTCGAATTTTTATGAAGAGCTTGCCGGAAAAAATTTTACCGGTGATTCGGTTTTCGTGTTTCAGCATTATGACCATTTTAAGGCAATCAACGGGAGCGAAGAACTGACGCGGTTGCTACGGTCTGTTCTGCCTCATGATGGACACAACAAAACAATAGGGATTGAGTATCGGGTTCTGCCGGCATTAATCCATCGGATGCTGATAGAGGATGGCTTTGAAATGGAAGATTGTATTCCTGTCATGTCATTTGCGCGGCGTATTAAAACGGCAGACGAAATTGAACGAATGAAAAGATCTGCCTTTATTGAAGATTGTGGTCAGAATCGTTTGATGGAATATGCAAGGAATTTTTCTGATGAAACTGCCTTTGAGGTTTGGGCAGGTGTTACGGCCGCAATGAATAAAGTTGCCGGAGAACGATTGGAAGTATCGGGAGAGCTTGCAACAGGATCGGATGCTCAAAAACCGAATTATCCCGGCGGACCGAAAGATAAGCCGATATTTCCGGGAGAGCTGGGCAGGATGGATATCAGCATTCGGCAAAATTGCTATTGGTCCGATTGTTGTAATACAGTAGTATTTGGAAAAGAGCCGACGGTATATCAAAGAGATTGTTTTCAAATTGTTTTGGAAGCATATGAGGCGGCAAAAGAAAAATTAAAGCCGGGGCATAGGTTATCGGACGTCAATGAAGCTGCATGTCAGGTTTATAAAAAATACAGTAGAACCCCTGTCGTTTATACGGGACATCAAATAGGGTGTGCGGTTAATGAGTTCCCCAGGATAACCTGTTACGAACATGATTTGCTGGAACCCGGCATGGTGGTTTGCATTGAACCTCAACAATATGGGAAGGAGGGCAGCGGGATAGGTGTTCGTTTGGAAAAGATTATTTGGATTTCTGAAACGGGCACACAAGAACTCAATCATTTCATGTGGGGAATGTAAAGAAAAATTGATAAGAAGAACAAGGAGGAAATGGTATTATGAAAAAGAAACTTGGAATTGTATTGGCAATGCTTTTACTTCTTATGGTAAGTTTAAGCGGCTGTGGATCTGCAAACTCAAAAGGGGATTCTGATCCGAAAGAGACGAATGATAGTGGTAAACAGGTAACAAGTGATTCTGATAATCAGACAGCCGCAGAAGAAAAAAAATGGAAGGTAGCATTAAGCAATTCTTTCGTCGGCAATGATTATCGTCAGGAAATGCAGAAAATAGCTCAGTATGTAGCCGAATCCGATAAATATAAGGACCAGGTGCAGCTTGATATCATTAACTGCGAAAATACTGCCGAAGCTCAGGCCGCATCTATCGATGCACTGGTTTTGCAAGGCTATGACGCTATTCTCATTGATGCGTCATCACCGACCGCACTGAATGGAGCCATCTCTAGAGCGGCTGCTAAAGGGATAATAGTAATATCGTTTGATCAGATTGTAACAGCCCCTGAGGCCATCAAGCTGGGAACCGATTTTGGTGAGGTAAGCAGGAAAATGGCAGAATATCTTGTAGCGGCAATTGGGGGTAAAGGAAATATTGTTGTTGACCGCGGGCTTGCAGGCGCAAATGGCTCCAGGCCGATGTATGATGAGCCGATGAAGGTATTTGCAGAATATCCGGATATTAAGGTTATAGCTGAGTTTGATGGTAATTACTCGCAGGGTGACACGTTAACGGCTATGAATGCGATTGTCGCTGCGAATCCTAAGATTGATGCGGTTTATACGCAGGGTTATGCGGATTCGGCTATTCAAGCCTTGAAATCTGCAGGCAGGCCGCTGGTTCCGGTTTCCGGATTCCTGTATAATTGTTCTATGTTAGCTCTTGCTGAAAATGACTGTGATGGTATTCAGATTCTTAACCCGGCTTCTTTAGGCGCAACAGCAATGGTTATGGCCTTAAATGAGCTTAATGGGGTAGAAACCTATGACCGTACGGAACAAATACCGGCTACTTATGAGATATATGCAATGAATCCTGATACTGTGGATCTTGGAATGACTGTAAAACAAATAGAATTAAACGAAAATGCGTTTCCGGATATGCCGTCAGGATTTCAGATGCCATTTATGGATCCGATTGTAGGTGTTGATGTACCCCTGGATATTTTTAAATAGTAAACAGGTTTGTGCTGCTGCAGTTTTTTGATAAACTGCGGCAGTGCATTATCAAACCGGCGTTATATATGAAATAAACGGATAGTGTAAAGTCTATTTAGATAAATATTAGAGAAATGGAGTATTAGTGTGGTTTGTAACTTGACGATATATAATTTGATGAAAACGTTAAGCAATATTGGTCCGCTTATTGCAAAACGGGCTCGCTCAAATACCTGAATATAATACCGGAGGGATAAAAGGAATGGATGGCCTGATTGTAAAAAACGTTTCTAAATCATTTGGGAAAGTTAAGGCCTTGGATAATGTCAATTTTTCGGCGGAGTATGGGGAAGTTCATGCTCTTCTTGGAGAAAACGGGGCGGGAAAAAGCACTCTTATTAAAATCTTAAGTGGATTTCAAAGTGCGGATGAAGGGGAAATTCAACTGAATGGTAAACAACTGCTGTTAAAAAATCCCCAGGAAGCAATCAACCATAGGATTGGTACGGTTTATCAGGAATTAAGCTTAATACCTGACCTTACAGTGGCGCAGAACTTATTTTTTGAGAATTGGCAAAATAAAAAGAACGTATTGATTAATAGGAATGCTTTGAGATTACGAGCCAAAAAAGTAATTGAAGAATACAGGCTTGACGAAATTGATCCGGATGCTTTGGTAAGAGATCTTGCGTTGTCACAGCAACAAATGATTGAAATTGTAAAAGTAATATTACGGGAACCACAAATTATTATTTTGGATGAGGCGACCTCTGCCCTGACTTCGGATAAGGTACAATGGCTGTTGGATTTGGCAAGGGATTATGCAAAGACAGGAAAAATAGTTATCTTTATTTCTCATAGAATGCAGGAGCTCAAAGACAGCTGTGACCGTATTACGATTTTTAGAAATGGTAAAGATGTTGGAGTAAGAACAATAAAAGACATGGATGAAGATGAAATTATCTCGATGATGCTTGGAAGAAAACTTTCGGCTTATTTTCCGGAAAAATTACCATATTATCAGGATATGACAATGCTTGAAGTCAAAAATTATAATATAGATAATCTGCTTAATCATGCCAGCTTCAGGATGCGGAAAGGAGAAGTTTTAGGCGTTGGAGGATTGGCAGGACAAGGTCAGATACCGCTATTTCTTTCTTTGTCAGGAGTATATAATGCGGAAGGAACCCTTCTGCTCGAGGAGAAAGAGATAAAAGTCAAATGTCCCAAAGATGGAATTGATCAAGGTATTGCTTTGATCCCTGAAAACCGGACGACGGAAGGACTGGTTCAAATGCTATCAGTTCGTGAAAATATTTCACTGCCTATTTTAACCAGGATTTCAAAATATGGACTTATAAACAAAAAAGTTGAAAATGCAAATGCAAATAATGCTATTGATAAATTAAGTATAAAGACCAAGGATACAGATGAAATAGTGTCGAACCTTTCAGGAGGAAATCAACAAAAGGTTTTGCTCAGTAAATATCTTGTAAACAACCCCAGAATATTTTTGATGCTCGACCCGACAAGAGGTGTGGACGTTGGAACAAAAGTGGAAATCTTCAAACTGGTAAGAGATATCGCAAAGAAAGGAAATAGTGTATTATTCTATTCAACAGATATCGATGAACTTGTTAATGTCTGTGATCGGGTAATGGTAATGTGCGACAATAAAATCGGTGATATCCTGGAAGGTAAGAGGATTACAAAAGAAAACATATTGAAACTTTCTGTTGGAAAAAGCAGTAGTATCTGATACCTGTATAAAAACTAAGGGTTATAGGTTACCTGAATCAACCTAAATTTAGTGTAAAGGGAAATTGATATGAAGAGCTTCTCTGAATTAAAAAAGAAAAGTATACCTTGGTCTCAAATTATTCCAATTGTGGTACTCATAGCGTTATACATTGCTATGGTTATTGCAAATCCTCAAAGTTTTAGTCTTTCGTACCTGGGTATAAAGGGTAATATTGCATTGCCATTGATATTGATAGGCGTCGGCCAGACACTTGTAATTATCAGCAAGGGAATGGATTTATCGGTTGGTGGCATAATGAGCATTTCTACTTGTATAATAGCAACTCTCAGTGATAAAAGTTTAATTTTAGCGATTGCTTTATGCATAGTATTGGGAATGGTAACCGGGTTGGTAAACAGTTTTTTGATTACCTGTTTCAAATTGCAGCCTTTTGTAGCGACCTTGGGAACGTGGACGGTTCTGGATGGATTTGCGCTTTCCATAATGAAGACAGACGGCGGAGTGGTTGCTCAACCGCTGGTTACATTTATGAACTTGAATATTGGACCTGTTGCAATGTCGTTCATTTTGATTGTTATCATACTAATCATTTGGCAATTTGCAAAGAACACAGCTTTGGTTTATTCGATTTATGCAGTAGGCAGTAATGAAAAAGCTGCTTTTTGCAATGGAGTTCATGTTACAAGAATAAAAGTAATTACTTATGTAATTTCAGGAATATTTGCTTCTTTTGGAGGAATTGCATATGCCGGCTTGATGAGTACGGGATCACCCACGGTTGGGGAACCCAATATTATGATGTCGGTAGCTGCGGTTGTAATTGGAGGAACCAGTCTTGCAGGCGGTGCGGGTGGACTGGCAGGTACCGTTATAGGTGTATTTATTCTGAAGGTTATTGGTGATATCCTGATTTTTGCCGGAGTTACTTCTTATTGGACATCATTATTTCAAGGATTGTTATTAATTGTGTCTGTTGTTTTAGGGTCGATTACCTATATCTTAAAGAGAGGAGGCAACAATTATGATTGAGTATTTAAAAAAATCCTTCTCCAAGAATAAGATTATATATTTCAGCTATCTTATGGCTTTTATTATGTATGTGGCTGCAGTGATAATTATTCCGGGTTTTGGCGTCGGTAATGATGCAAAAAACCTGATTAATGAAAGCGTTATTCTTGTTTTGCTTGCCTTGGGTCAAACCTTTGTGGTGATAACCGGAGGAATTGATCTTTCAATTCCCTGGACCTTAAATAGTGCTGCGGTTTTACTGACATACTTATGTGAACAGAATAACCGGGCGTTGCTTTGGGTGGTACCGCTAATTCTGCTGCTTTGTTCTTTGGTGGGATTTGTTAATGGAATTGGTGTTGCATATTTAAAAATTCCTTCCATTATCATGACGTTGGGTGTAAATAGCATTTTACAGGGCGCTTTATTAGTATTGTTAAAGGGCGCACCCGGAGGTATGGCACCTTCAGTAATTATTGACCTCAGCAATAAAACAGTATTTGGAATTCCTAATTTGTTTATTATTGGGGTGGCCTTTTCAGCCTTTGCTATTATCCTGCTCCATAAATCTACTTATGGCAGAAAACTGTATGCAGTCGGAAATAATGCAAAGGTTGCCTATTTTTCGGGAGTAAAGGTAAAGCAGACAATTGTGATCTCTTATGTATTGTCAGGATTAATGGCAGGTGTAGGAGGAATACTTTTTACAGGCAGATTGGGACAAAGCTATTTGGGAATGGGTGACTCCTATCTGTTTATGACACTGATCATAGTAGTTCTGGGAGGAACTTCCATGATGGGAGGAAGCGGAAGCTATGTTGGAACGATCGCCGGAGCCATTATTTTGATTGTGCTGAAAGCATTCTTATCGGCAATTAATTTATCTACCAGCAGTCAGCAAATTCTATATGGCCTCATTCTGGTATTGGCGGTTGTTTTGATCCCGGATAGAAACCGCAAACGAAGATAAGAGGGGAGACATTTCGTTATGAGATATATTGGTATTGATATTGGAAGCAGTTTTATAAAATCTGCACTGATTGATGTGGACAGCTTTAGCGTCATAGCACAGCACAAGTTTCCTTCTCCGGCCAGGACGCCTCTTGAAGACAACAAGAAATTCGAGATACCGGCTTCCTCGCTGTTGGCTATTGTTATATCCTTAATTGACAATTATACGAAAGAATACAAGGATATTGCAGGAGTTATCTTTTCAACTCAAATGCATGGATTTGTTTATCATGTCGACGGTATGGAGGATGTTTATATTTCCTGGCAAGATATGCGATGCCTGAATGAAATGCCGGGACAGAATAACAGCTATATGGGATATTTAAAGGAAGTCTTTCCTGCGAGGAACATGATAAATTGTGGCGTTTATATTAAACCCTCTCTTGGATTGTGCAATTTGTTTACATTATTTAAATCCGGTAATGTTCCTGCCAATGGTACCTTATATACTCTCGGATCCTATATTATTTTCAAACTTACCGGGAATCATGTTTGTCATATCATGAATGCAGCGCCTTGGGGTCTGGTTGACTTGGTAAAGCATTCTTGGAACCCGTCTATCTTAAATGTGATTGGTTTTAATAAGATAAGGCTGCCGGAACTTGTTACAAATGAATTTGAGCCCTGCGGCACTCTGATTTCAAATGGGCAAACAATCCGGGTATTTCCTGATTTTGGTGATCAGCAGGTGGCTATCCTTGGCAGCATACCGGAAAAAGATGATGTAGTATTAAATATTGCAACCGCCTCTCAGGTTTCAATTACCAAGGATACGTTCATACCGGGAGATTATGAGGTTCGGCCGTATTTTGAGGGCCGATACATCAATACGATTTCTAATTTGCCGGCCGGCCGGAACCTGGATGTATTGATTCATTTTATCCAAGAATTGATATCATTGGTAGCGGAGGTTGATGTCACGGCGGCACAGATTTGGGAAAAAATGAGGAAAGATTTTAGCTTTGACAGCAAAGGGATAAAAATGAATACAGGATTTTATGAAACCCCAAAGAACCTTGATGGGGGCTGCATTTCGGGAATTAAAGCAGACAATTTAAGCTTGCACAATATATTTCCGGCGGCATTTGAGGATATGGCTAAAACTTATTCGGAAAATATTCGGATACTATGCGGAAGTGCCGGCTATCACAGATTGGTTTGTGCGGGCGGCGTTTCGTGGAGAATTCCGGAGCTGTTGAAAATGATCGGACTGGTTACGTCGCATACTTGTGTACTCTCAGCCATTCCTGATGAGGCGTTGTCAGGATTATTCAGAATCGCATTGGTTTGTGCGGGAACATGTAAGGATTTACAGGAGACTAAGGAATTGACTTTAAAATTAAAGGAAGTGTAGTGGAATGAATTCGTTAAAAAATAAGCTTATCATGAAGGATGTTGTACTTGGAACAATGATTTCTGAAGTTTCTAATCCTAATATTGTCCGCATGATGAAGCAGGCGGGATTTGGATTTATTATTGTGGATTGTGAGCATGGCTACTTTGATTTTCCGCAGCTTGCTGCAATTGCATCGGTTGGAAACGGATTTCAGATGCCTGTTCTGGTAAGAGTACCGGCAATTGACAGAGGATTTATAACAAAGGCTTTGGATATGAGCTGTGACGGCCTTCTGGTTCCGATGGTAAATACTGCTGAAGAAGCACAACATATTGTGGATTATGCCAAATACCTGCCCCTCGGGCGTCGTGGGATTTCTACGACCCGGGCACATGCCGATTACAACCCGCCCGTCCTTGCTGAGTATGTCCGGACTGCAAATGACAGGACTATTGTATTTGTACAGCTCGAAACAAGAATCGCAATAAATAATGCCCGGGAAATAGCGGAAATAGACGGAATAGATGCGCTGATTATCGGACCTAACGACCTCGCTGCGGACATGGGAACTCCCGGCTGCTTAGACACTTTAGAGATGGAAGAAGCAATCAATTCTGTAATTATTGCTGCTAAAAATGTCGGCAAACCATGCGGCATAGTTGCTTCGAAGATTCCGTTCCTGAAAAAATGGGAAAAGGCCGGGATGAGTATTTTTAGCTGCAACAGTGAAACAGGCATGATAATGGAATCGGCAAAAAATATAGTTAAGACCTTTACGGTGTCAAATAATTAAAAAGAATATATGTGAAAGGTGGTATAGTTATGGCATATAAAGTGTTACTCGCTCAGGATGTTGCTCAATCCGGTAAGGATTTACTCAAAAAGAATGGTTTTGAAATAGTGCTGGCAGGTGATGAGAATCTTCAGACAATTCAATCTTTAATCGAAGATTGTGATGCGGTTTTTTCAAAAACATTATTTTTAAATGAAAGTGTGCTGAGAGCAGGGAAAAAATTGAAGGTGGTAGCCAAGCATGGTGTCGGCGTGGATAATGTAGTTGATGTCGGCACGGCTACACGGCTGGGGCTTTATGTGGTCAATACACCACTTGCGAATATGGAGTCTGTTGCAGAACATACTATGGCGGCTGTTTTAGCACTTTCCAAGAATGTTGTCCGGATGAACATTGCTGCCAGAAATAATGATTTTGATGCGCCTTTACGGATTTTGGCCCAGGAAGTAAAGGGCAAAACGATTGGAATAATCGGGCTGGGTAATATTGGAAGGAGCGTTGCTAAAAAAGCTAAAATGGGCTTTGAAATGAATGTATTGGGCTTTGATCCATATGTTAAAGCGGATATAGTACCGGATTATGTAACAGTAGAGACGGATATAAATGAGATTTTCAGGAAGGCTGATTTTGTCAGTCTTCATCTTGGAGCTTCTGATGAAACAAAGGGTCTGGTTAACAAGGAACGATTAGAATTAATGAAATCCAGTTCTTATTTTGTAAATTTTGCAAGGGGGGCACTGGTTGTGGAAAGTGATTTGGTTGAGACACTCAGGAATAAAAGAATACGTGGCGCGGCACTTGATGTTTTTGCTGATGAGCCGGTGAGATCAGATAATCCGTTGCTGCAATTGGATAATGTCTTAGTATCCCCGCACAGTGCCGCATTATCTGTTGAAGCATTGGATAATATGAGCTATCAGGGTGCAATGGGCATAGTTGAAGTGTTTACCGGAAAACGTCCCAGATGGTGTGTGAATTATGACGATGTGAATGGAAGAGGTAATACGAATGTATAAAGAACATTTAAGCATAAAATCCGAGTGGGAAGAAAATCCTGCCGGAGGTTTTGGAAAATTGTATAAGAGTATTTTACTGTCGCCGAATGAATGTCCGCCTGACATTTCCTTTTGCAATCTGATAGAACTTCAGCCAAATAGCGCTATTGGTGATCATATGCATAACGGTAACGGAGAGATCTACTATTTCTTGAATGGTGCAGGGAAATATAATGATAACGGAATTATGAGAACCGTACATGCCGGAGATGTTACGGTATGCTATGATGGTGAAATGCACGGGGTCTCCAATAATGGAGAGGATGTTTTAAAATTTCTTGCGATAAAGTTCGTATATTAAGCTTATAGGAATGTTTCCAGTAATATGACGTATAGAAAAGCCGGATGCAAAAAAAAAATAGAATGAATCGTTACTATTCAGCCTTGCAGTTTCATAGCAACAATGAATCCCCCTTATATCTTCGGAAAATGGAAGGTGTAAGGGGATATTTTTGTTTCTTTGCATACGCATGCCCTCCGGCGTTTTCCGGGCCAAATTCCGTATCAAATGAGGCGGAATGTATAAATACTTTAAAAAAGAGAAAGATTTTTTTATAAAGATGTGGTAAAATGTTTCGTGTATTGGGAATGTTTCTGAATAAACCCAGCATCCCAAAGATGATGGTTACATATGATATATATAGGAGGAACGGTTATGAAGGGTATCATTCTGGCCGGTGGTTCGGGGACGAGACTGTATCCGGTAACGAAAGCGGTATCTAAGCAGATACTGCCGATATATGATAAGCCGATGATTTATTATCCGCTTTCTGTGCTTATGCTGGCGGGTATCCGGGATATTTTGATCATATCAACTCCAAGGGACTTGCCGGTATTTCAAGAGCTTCTTGGGGACGGAGGCAGCCTGGGCCTTGCTTTTTCCTATGCGGCACAGGAAGAGCCGCGAGGATTGGCGGAGGCATTTATTATTGGGGAAACGTTCATGGGAGACGACGGTGCCGCTTTAATACTGGGGGATAATATTTTTTACGGAAGAAGCTTTACGGAAACCTTAAGAAGAGCGGCGGGAAGGAAACGGGGAGCAACTATTTTCGGGTATTACGTCAAAGACCCGAAGGCTTACGGGGTGGTTGAATTCGACGAGAAAGGCAATGCGGTTTCCATTGAAGAGAAACCGGATCGGCCAAAGTCCAACTATGCGGTGCCGGGCTTATATTTCTACGATAACAGGGTAATTGAGATAGCAAAACAGGTAAAGCCGTCGGCGCGGGGCGAAATTGAGATTACCGCCGTAAATAACGCTTATTTAGAGATGGGTGAACTGAAGGTGGAGACCCTGGGAAGGGGAATGGCATGGCTGGATACGGGAAACCATGATTCTTTGCTGGAAGCATCCAATTATGTCGCATCCATACAGAAAAGGCAGGGCTTATACATTTCCTGTATAGAGGAAATCGCTTTTAAACAAGGCTACATCGACAGGATGCAGCTGTTGAAGATTGCGGAGCCTATGTTAAAGACAGATTACGGCAGGTACCTGTCCGATATAGCAAACGGCCTTTAAATAAGAAAAAGGTTACTATTTAGCCTATGGTACCGCGAGGTGTTTTTTGTGAGTGAAGCGAAGCAAAAATCACAGAAAACCCGAGATATGTCTGTGCGAAATTATGCATTTTGCATAATTTCTGCACATCATTTGTTACGGTTCAGCCGTAAGGCTGAATAGTAACGAAAAAGGCATATGCGTGAGGTAACATTGTACTTGAGTAAAAATATAGCAGGAGATAAAGATGGGACAGTTTAAATTTACAGAATGTGAGATTGAAGGTTTGTATACTATAGAACCGAAATGCTTTGGAGATGAACGCGGCTATTTTATGGAGACATACAATTACGAGGACTTTAAGGCGGCAGGCTTAGGGCAGGTTTTTGTACAGGACAACCAATCCTTATCCAGGAAGGGAGTTTTGCGCGGACTGCATTTTCAGAAGGAGCATCCGCAGGGAAAGCTGGTCCGGATCGTCAAAGGGCAGGTTTATGATGTTGCGGTAGATATCCGTCCTGATTCAGAAACCTATGGGAAATGGCACGGGATATTGCTGTCGGCGGATAACAGGAAACAGTTTTATATTCCGGAGGGATTTGCCCACGGCTTTTTAGTACTGTCGGAGGAAGCGGAATTCAGTTATAAATGCACGGATTTTTATCATCCCGAGGACGAAGGCGGTATTATCTGGAATGACCCTGAATTGGGCATCGAATGGCCGATAGATGCCGGTATGGAACTGATAATATCGGAGAAAGACAAGAAACATGGAAAATTTAGTGAGATCGGATAAGGAGTTGGGTAAGATGGAAGGCAGAATACTTGTTACAGGTTCAAACGGACAGTTGGGCCGTGCTTTAAACCGTATATTGAAGGAACAGCACTCCGGAATTACCGTTATTAATTCCGATATGGGTGAGCCTACCTCGTATTGTCCTATTATTCTGGACATAACGAATTCGGTAGCGGTAATGAATTTAGTTCAGGACCTGAACCCGGACGTCATCATTAACTGCGCCGCACATACCGATGTTAACCTGTGCGAAAGCGATCAGGAACGGGCATATAAGATCAATGCGATAGGTGCAAAAAACTTAGCCGTAGCTGCCGATGCCCTGGAAGCAAAATTAGTGCAGGTGTCAACCGATTATGTGTTTGACGGCAAAGCAAAGAAGCCTTATACGGAGGAAGATTTGACCAATCCGATGAGCGTATACGGTTCAACAAAGCTTGCAGGCGAAGAATTTGTAAAGGAATGCTGCCGGAGATATTTCATTGTACGGACCGCATGGTTGTACGGGGAGGGCAGGAATTTCGTAAAGACCATGCTTTCTTTGGCTGAGAGAAATGCGGAGGTCAGTGTGGTAAGCGATCAATACGGCACTCCAACCAGTGCTTTGGAGTTAGCCAGAGCGATAGCTTTTTTGATCGAGACGGACAACTACGGTATTTATCACGCGACCTGCGAAGGTTCAGCTTCCTGGCATGAGTTTGCGGAAGAGATTTTCCGGGTATCCGGCAGGGACGTAACGGCAAGGCCGATAACAACGGAAGAGTATCCTACCCCGGCGGTCCGCCCGAAATATTCCATATTAGAGAACAAAGGGCTGAAGGAGCTTGGTTATTGTATGAAGCCCTGGAAGGAAGCATTGAAGGAATTTTTGAATACGCAATAACAGGAGGAAACAGCATGAAGACATATTTGGTAACCGGGGGTTCCGGTTTTATCGGATCAAATTATATTCATTACATGTTTAACAAATATGGGAACGGGATCAGGATTATTAACGTTGACAGCCTTACCTATGCGGGCAATCCGGAGAATCTGGCTGCGGCAGAGCAGAGAGATAATTACCTGTTCATCCGGGAGGATATCTGCAATAAAGAGGCTATCCATGCAATTTTTAAGAAATATGATATTGACAGAGTGGTCCATTTTGCGGCGGAAAGCCATGTGGACAGGAGCATCCGCGACCCGCAGGTATTCGTCAATACGAATGTAATGGGTACGCTGAATATGCTGGATGCGGCGAAATGCGCATGGGAAACCGACGATGGTTTTAAGCAGGATAAACGATATCTGCAGGTATCGACGGATGAGGTATACGGTTCTCTTGGCGACGGGGAAGGATATTTCTATGAAACCACGCCGATTGATCCTCACAGCCCTTATTCCGCAAGCAAAGCCTCGGCGGATATGCTGGTGAAGGCATATATGGATACGTTTCATTTTCCCGCCAATATTACACGCTGCAGTAATAATTACGGGCCCTACCAGTTCCCGGAGAAATTAATCCCGTTAATGATTAATAACGCATTAATCGGGAAAACTCTTCCCGTCTACGGGGATGGAAAAAATGTCAGGGACTGGATCTATGTGGAGGATCATGCAAAGGCAATCGACCTGGTAATGGAGCAGGGCAAGGCAGGCGAAATCTATAATGTCGGCGGACATAACGAGAAGCAGAATATTGAGATTGTAACGATTATCATTGAAACGCTGTCTGAACTGCTGCCGGCGGACGATCCGAGGCAGGCACATTTGAATAAGGATCTGATCCGTTACGTAGAGGACAGGAAAGGCCATGACAGGAGATATGCGATTGCTCCGGACAAAATAAAAGCGCAAATCGGCTGGGAGCCTGAGACCAGGTTTTCGGAAGGTATCCGTCTGACAATTGAATGGTATCTGAAAAATACGGATTGGATGAAACATGTTACCAGCGGTGATTATCAGAAGTATTATCAGGAAATGTATAAATAAGGCACTTATTCTCAGAATATTTAATAAAAATATGAAAAAATTGTAACATTTTTGCTAAGTGAAATGCTATGAGATTTTAATTATTATTTATAAAATATTAATGAAAATGTTTGATAGCAATAATTTGGTAACAATCTGTTTTGTAAGTATTGCACTAAATTATGGTATTTTTTTATACAATTTAAATAAAAAACACGATAAAAATGCTGCGTGTAAAATTTTGTAGTTTAAAAGCGTTAAAAAAAATCTCCTGTTTGACTTGCTTTTTTGAAATAGTATGATATAATATGTTACATAAATGTTAACGGATTATTACTTTTTTGGAAAATTTTTATTGCTTACGTAATAATTCAATGATTGTAACCAGAGATGACTTGTTTTTATGAAAGCCATTAAAAGGAGATTCATATGAAGTTCAAAATGTTAGTCGGGTGTTTAATCGCAGGAATGCTTTTGGTAAGTTTTCCGAAAGTTTACGCTTATGCAGCAGAAGAAGGAACCATAGTTTCACAGGAGAATGTTACAAATATTGAAAGCACGGATGCAGATAAAACCGGTACTATAAATAACAATCCGGCCGGAACAGTGACCACGCCGACGGATCCGGCCCAGACAGCCGAAACGGGAATTGCCCCTGAACAAACTCAGGAATCGGCGGAGGAATTATCGGAAGGTAACGAAGATATTATAGAAGATGTGATCGAAGTAGAGGAAGATTCCGAGGACTCGGAAGAGGATCAGGAAAAGGCACAGCCCGAAGAGAAAAAAGAGAAAAAAAAGGTAACGAAAAAGGTTAAGTATTCCAAGTCGGATTTAAGGCTGCTGTCCGCTTTGATTTATTGTGAGGCAAACGGCGAGTCTTACCAGGGCAAGCTGGCAGTTGGTATTGTAGTAATGAACAGAAAGAGATCGGGTGCTTTCCCTGACTCGGTAAAGGGTGTCATTTATCAAAAGTATCAATTCGGGCCTGCTTCGAACGGTTCTCTGGACAGAGCCCTCAAAGAGTATGACGACGGTGATTTTACCTCGGATGCGGAGCTTGAATGTATTAAAGCCGCAAAGGCCGCATTAAGCGGTGAGAAGTACATTACGGTAAACGGCGATAAAAAGAATTTCATCAAATATTTGTATTTTAGCTGTAATTTACGCAATTCTACCTACAAACTTGGCAATCATGAATTTAAATAAGAAAATGCAGAGGTTTTATCTTTTCCAAGATAAAACCTTTTTTGCGCCTTTGCATATTATGTAATGGATTGAATAAAAGAAGGAAAACAGATGCTATTTGAGCCGTTACGAAATCAGCGCCCTCAGAATATTAATTCTATATTGAATCTCATTGACACGGAATATGCAAGGTACTATTCCGAGCTGGAACAGTACGGGATTCCAAGGTCGATGATCCGTCGCATCTTTGAAATCGCCGTTTCCTATGCAATGAGAAATCAGGAGTACTACTCCGGAACGGCAGAACAGAAGACATCTCTGATTATGAATAATTTCAGAATTGACAGTGTCGGTTCCTTTTCTATGTTAAGAGGGTTTGGCGTACCGAACAGCAGGATTGACAAAATAATCAGCGATATCATTCGTTTTACCCTGATATCATTGACAAGTCCGCCTTAAACTTTAACGGCTTGATAGAAAGCTCTGCTGATGATATAATGAAGGCGGAATGAGGAATTACAAGCTTGCTTGTGAATTCCGATTGGAGCAACAAGATCATGAACATGCTTTATGTTCATGATATAATGATTCCATATTTTAAAATAGTACAGTCAGACTGATAGAAAGGTAAAATGCGGTATGCATTGGGAATAATGATGATAAATACGGTAGTATTGGATATCGGACAAGTACTTTCCGATTTTCGTTGGAGAGAGTACCTGAACGATTGTGGTTATGATGAGGAAACAAAACGGAGAGTAGCGGAAGCAACCGTTTTAAGTAAGCTTTGGCAGGAAGAAGACAGGGGCAGAATTAACACCGACGAGCTGGTTAAGCTTTGCTGTAAGAAAGACCCCGGCGTTGCCGCCGAAATCACAAGGCTGTTTGCCGACATTACGCTGTTGGTGAGGGAATACGATTATTCCACAGACTTTATCAGGAAGCTGAAGGCAAATGGTTATAAGGTCTATCTGCTGTCCAATTACGGTGAAAAGAATTTCGCTTATGCGAGGGAACATTTCGACTTCATCAAATATGCGGATGGCGGAGTTATCTCTTATGAGGTGAAATATATTAAGCCTGAACCTGAAATTTATGAGGCTTTGATTCATAAGTATACGATTAATCCGAAGGAAGCGGTATTTTTGGATGATTCCGAGGCGAATCTGGAAGGAGCAAGGAAGTTTGGCTTTTCAACGATATGGGTGACGGAATTCGAGAAGGCTCTGAAGGAGCTGAGGGCACTGGGGGTCCGTATCTGACTGTGTCAGCGGAAGCTTAGAATGAAGGAAATGAATGGAGACACCTATGGAACGGGATGAAGTAATAATAAGGAATGCTATTGTACATATTCTGGATTCGACGATCGGGATGCCTGTGCTGTCCGATCAGCTTTTGGAGTTGGGGCCTGAACTGAATGATTTCCTGAGAGGACATATATATAAAATCGCTTCCGGCGATGATATGAAGAATTGTCGTTTTAACACCGAGGAATCCTTTGTATACCGGTGTATCAGGGATTTTAAGGAGGAATCCCTGGTTATGGTAAGCCAGGAGATAGGAAGATATCTTTACACCATAATGAATCAGAATATTTCCATAAGTCCGGGAGACCTTTTTGCGGTAACCTATCAGGTAGACAGCACCATGCATCTGGCCCTGCTGAAAATGAACTATAAAGAATCTTATATTCACTATGCGGTTTCCGATGACCAGGGGAATTATAACGATGTAATCAAGCAAAAGGTAACACTGCCGCCGGAAACGTCAAAGCTTTCCGAGGCCGTTTTGATCAATCTCGCGGATTATTCGATTAAGCTGGTTGAGAAAAAATATGAGATCAACGGAGTCAAAACAAACTATCTTTCCCAGCTGTTCCTGCAATGTCAGACGGAGCTTTCTCAAAAGGCAAAGCTTAATATTATTACAAAAGCGGTTGATCAGATCAACCGGAAATATTTCGAGGAAGATTTGGACAGGCAGATGGAGACAAAGGCTATCATCCATCAGGAATATGCGGAACAGGGTGCAATCAATGCGGGAAGTCTCAGTGAAAAGATCTTCCGGGAACATGATGAGATAAAAGAGGAGTTCACGGAAAAGCTGGAAAAGTATAATCTGCAGGCAGAGGAAGTGAAGCCGCAGAACAGGCAGACGACAAAAAGGTTCGAAAAGCAGTACCTGACAACGGATACCGGTATCGAGATCAATATTCCGATGGATCAGTATAACGATAAAAGAAATGTTGAATTCATAACGAATGCGGACGGAACAATATCCGTATTGATTAAAAATATCAGCCATATCACAAGTAAATAAAGCTTGGCAGGCGTTACCCGGTGTAATGTTGATTGGTAACGCCTTTTTATGTGGCGGGAAGTTTGCCGAAAGCGGCTGCGAGAGTTTTGCAAGCATAACTCTTTTACAGATTTTGGTTGACTTAATTACCTTCCTATGGTAATATATCGAGTAACAACATGTCGTTATACGACATGTTGAATAACGACTTAGGGAGGAGTACTTGAACGAGCAATTAATGAAGAAATATAACCCTATGACAGAAACTACTTTTTATACCTTGCTGTCAATTCGGGAACCCAGGCACGGATATGCTATCATGCAGTTTGTCGGTGAACTGACCGGAAAGAGGATTCAGCTGGGAACAGGAACTCTTTATACGATGCTCGGCAGGCTGACGGAAGACGGGCTTACCGAAATTTTATCACAGGATGATAACGGGAAGAAGGTATATCGGATTACCAGGCTTGGGGAACAAATAATGTATAAGGAGATTGAACGGCTTAAGTGCCAGCTGGCAAATGGAGTTAAAATATTTAATGGGGAGAAAAAGTATGAGGGATAGGACAATACTAAAACAAACGAAGTGGTTCATTAGTCTGGCTAAAGAGAAACTCTGGCTTGAACAGAGGGCTTTATCAGGCTGGTTTTTGTCGGATATCAGGTTGGGCATCCGGTATATCTTTGTGAAAGATGAGCCCAAAAGAATGATTTATGAGATTGACAGGTTTGACCTGCCGAAGAATCCAACTTTAAAGGATATCAGGCATAAGCAGGAATTCCTTGATATGGCCGGAGAAATGGGGTGGTCGCCCCTCTTGCATGATGAAGATTTAAATTACTATTTCTGCAAGGAGTATAAGGAAGGGGAAATCAATGAATTATATAACGACCTTGAATCCAGGCAGCTGCATGCGCTGAAATATCTTAACCGCTATAAAAGAGCGGGGACACTGCTGATAAAACTTGCGTTTGCAATGGGGTTCTTTGGTGTGGCTGCAGTTGTTATTGGTATCATTTCCACGCCGGTACGCATGGCGTTTATCATCTTTGTCCTGGCGTATGAAATATTCTGTCTGGGGTCCTGCCTTTTATGTGAGGATTTGGCCGTAAGGTATTACATAGACTTGCTTATGACGGCGGAAGAACTGAAAGAGCTGCAAAGAGATAAGGTAATGCTTAAAACAATCTGCCGAGTATTCTTTACAATGAAAGGCTTAAGGAAGTATCTGGAGAATCAAGGCCGAGCGGGTTATCATCTGATAAAGGCATCCATTCTGCAATATGTTTTCATGCAAGGGGAACCCGGTGACTATCTCTATACTATGGATTCACGATATCTTACCAATCTGAGAAGGAAGGAAAGGGGAGGCAAAACCTTTAGCAGCCGTAAGGATTGGGGAGGTCTCAATAATGACTGGCAGGTTCAAAGCCTGAAGGAAGCGGAGAAAAAGGACTGGAATTTTGTTTGCGCACTGCAAAACTGGAATATCATCTATCGCAGCCGGCCGAATGGTGAGCCGGGACAGCTTAACCATGAGAAATATGAGAAGGGCATCCACGGCATCACATGGTTCGGAAAGCTTGTTATATTCTTTGCGATATGCTTTTTATTGGGTGTTGCGGCCGGCTTCATTGCAGCCTGCTTAGGATTTTAGCAAAGGGCCAGCCGTCCATTATTTAAGATGCCGCTTTACGGCATCATGTTTGAAAGGCTGAAAGGAAATATGATGAAAGAAAGGAATGCCACATATGGATTCTTTCAAACCTTTATATGTGGCAGTAAGGGCTGTTATAATTTTGAAGCAAACCCTTATAATGGATATCGAGATGAAGAATCAATTCATAAAGAGTGCCGTTACGGAAGTAAACGGCAGTGAGGATAAAGCGAGTATAAGAAAGCGCTTTGCCGCAATCGGACTGGTTTTAACGGTACTTGTTGTTTCCATACAGATATTTGAAGCTGTACTTTATGCGATTGTAGACCGGAAGGCACCGGAATTATGGGAAAAGCCGTGGATGTCCTGGATCATTGTGGCGGCCGGTTTTTATCTGACTGCATTCCCCATATACTGTTTCCTTATGAGAAAGATTCCGGACGCACCAAAGGGTGAACCGAAGCTTATGAAGGCGGGAGACCTTATAAGCTTATTCTTTATAGGAATGGCATCATTATATATTTTTAACTTCGTATCCCTGCTTATTAATACTGGAATAAGCTCCATAAAAGGCAGCGGGGTCATAAATCCTCTGACCAACGCCGTAAATTCGTCAAATGTATTGTATACCTTCCTGTTTGCAGGCATTATAGCGCCGGTCATTGAAGAAATCATATTTCGCGGCATTCTGCTGGATAAAGTAAGAGGATACGGAGATAAGAAAGCCGTCTGGTTTACGGCAATTGTATTCGGACTTTTTCATCTGAATACTTCGCAGCTTTTATATTCAATTGCTCTTGGCATAATCTTTGCATATGTGGTACTCAAGACAAACCGGATTATATATTCCGTCATATTGCATGTCGCGATTAACCTAATGGGTAGTGTCGCGGCGCCGGTACTTGCCGGGGCAGGCTATTACAGTGCGTTGGGTACTATGATTATAGCAATGATAGTGATTGGGTCCATACTGTTTATAATAAAGAGCAGGCGTCCCGCAGGGAACGAAACCGTACAGCCTGTAAGCCGTGAGCCGGGTAATCCGGTAATCTACGGTAATCCGGGAATGATTCTGTACATCGGTCTTTGTACCGTATTGATTATAGTAATGACCGTATTTTGAAGTTTTTTGCTTTTTTCAGAGCTGCCATTTTCCGTACTTAGAGGCCGAAAAGGATTGACATTATCCGGGTGTCAAGGTAATATTATAGGTAATATAGGCAATAAGTATGAAATACATAAGATGGGGAATTAGCTATGAGAAGAAAAAAACTGATTGGTGTTTTCATAGGCATTATGATATTAAGTACGGTATTTACCGGCTGTAAGAGAGAGAAAAAAGCGGAAGAGACAAATACTCCCGCCACTCCTGTTCCAACAGCGGAACCGACCCTGCCGCCGGATAATACGTTTGAGGGATTAAAGCCTGTTGTCCCGGGAATAACGGGAGCACCGGAGGCGGACCCTGACGCAGGCCAACTGGAAGAGGGGGAAGCGGTTAAAATAATCCAGGATACGATAGGTGAACAGGGCTATTATTTTGAACTTTTAGATGACCATTTGAACATTGGTGACAATACATACTTTATTTATCAGGTCAGTGATGGTACTTCGGTAATTGAACCGGCCATACTTGTAAATAAGGTAAGCGGTGAACTTCTTTGCTATTACGCCGACGGCAGCACGGCACCTTTTTCCGAATTTCCTCTGTATAGCGCCCCTGATACCGGATCGGATACGGCATCCAAAGACAGGAATGAATTCACGAAGGAGGATGCCGGTGCCAAATTAGGAAAACTATCTCCTAAGACTCTGGGATTGCCGGAAAAATTGTCGGAATATACCATAGAATATGATGACTGGACTACCAATATAGACGGACTGGAATGTTATGGGATTAATGTATTTGCGGATTCGGATGACGCAAGACGCTATCTGGGCGCTTTCTATGTAGCGGTAAATGGAACTAAAATATATAAATTAGACAGTATACAGGATGATTTTGTGGAACTGAAACAGGATTGAATAAAGGGGTGCTCGGCATGTATGGTTAACCGGGATGATTTTCATCACATGCATACCGGGCACAACTGTTTAGATAACGTAATCGTTTCCGGACAGGCTTTGCTGCCTTTCTACCAGATCGGCAAGTGTAATATTATCAACAACATTATTAATGGCATCATTTAGCTGTTGCCAGACTCCGAGAGTTACACAGCGGCTGCTTCGGCTGCATTGGTTCTTTTCATCTTCAAGACAGGCAACCGGGACAAGACTTCCTTCAATCAACCGGAGAATCATTCCCACGGTATATTCCTCAGGTGCTTTCGCCAGGCGGTAACCGCCCTGTGCGCCGCGGATACTTTTTACATATCCGGCCTTGCTTAACTGGGTAATAATCTGCTCCAGATATTTATCAGAGATTTCCTGTCTTGCGGAAATACTTTTTATCGTTATATATTCACCGGTATTATGAAGTGCAAGGTCTAACATCAGGCGGAGCGCATAGCGCCCTTTGGTTGAAATTTTCATATGTTTTCTGCTCCTTTCGCAATATTTAAGGTCTTTTTATTATAGTAACATGGGAATAGTATGATTTCAAGTCTTAAAGCAGAGTTCACATAAATATTGGCTATAGTTCAGTCTTATGGCTGAATTATAGCCAATGATGCACAGAAATTATACTTTTCGCGGCTTGACATTTTATATAGGTATTTTATAATTATTGATGTGCAAAAAGAAGCACAGGAATGAGGGGATTATGGAACTTTGGGACGTCTACGACAATTGCTTTAACAAAACCGGAAGAGTACATGTCAGAGGAGAAAAGCTGGCGGACGGCGATAACCATTTGGTAGTCCATATTTATCCCGTTAACGGGAAAGGCGAACTTTTAATCCAGAAGCGTCAGGATTCCCTGGGATGGAAGCCCGGCTACTGGGCGGCTACCGGCGGTTCCGCAGTGGCAGGGGAGGACGCATGGTCCGCATGCCGCCGTGAACTTGCGGAAGAGCTGGGAATTACGGCGGATACACGGAATTCTGAGAATTGTTTTATGGTAAAGCGCCATGATAATTTTTGTACGGTATGGATTGTCAGAACAGATATCGCGATGGAGGAATTAAGGCTGCAGGCTGCGGAGGTTGCCGATGCCAGATGGGAAACCCCAATGGAGATTCACAGAATGGTGAGGGAAGGAAGCTTTATTGATTATGATTATCTGGAATATCTGTTTCACTATATAAAACGCTAAACGATCTGGAATGATTGTTATAGTGCTGTAAATATGATAAAATAGTCCTAAGGCAAGGTTGCGATTGGGGGCGAATCGGTGAAAAAGAAACGGAAGCTGATAGGCGTGCTTCTATCAGAAGTGACAGGCGAATATCGGGAGCATCTTTTGAGGGGTATTATTACCCAGGCAAAGGAGTATGATTATAATGTTGCAGTATTTGCTACGTTTGTTAAGGTAGAAGGCACATACGGGCACAACCAGGGGGAAGCTAACATCTTCCAACTTCCAAATTATGACAAATTTGACGGTATCATATTTGCTCCGGATACGATCAGAGTAGACGGGGCTTCCGCAAGAGTGGAAGCCGATTTGCATAAAAGATGCAAGTGCCCTGTTATATGTGCGGACATGGGGGTATCTTCCTTCCCAAGAATCCCGAAGGACGACAGGGAGGATATGCGCCGGCTGGTAAACCACTTTATTAAGGATCACGGATTTCGCAGTATCAACTGCCTGACCGGGCCCCGGACTTTCACAGAGGCAGAGCTTCGTTTGCAGGGCTACAAGGATGCCCTGGCCGAAAACAATATTCCGATTGATATAAACCGTATCCGTTACGGCGATTTCTGGAGGGACTCCGGTGTTGGATTTGTGGATGATATCATGAACGGGCTCATCCCTTTTCCGGAAGCCATCGTTTGCACAAACGATTACATGGCGATTACGGTCTGCAATACCCTGGAGGAATACGGACTGCGGGTACCTGATGATGTCTGTGTATCCGGTTATGATAATATTAAGGCTGCAAGGCACAATTCTCCGACGATTACAACGGTGGAGATGCCTATTGCAGACATCGGCAGACGGTCCGTAAAGGCGATCCACGAGGTCATATCCGGGATAGAAGACAGGGATGATTCGGTTCTGCATGGTGAGCTGATATTGGGAGAAAGCTGCGGTTGTATTAATTCGGAGGAGAACAGGAAGAATGCTTTTGAAAAGGCAGTGAACTACCAGCTGGAATTAGAGGGCGCAAAGGAAGATTTTTATGCCATGAGTATCATGGGCGAGAACCTGATCGGTATTTCTGACCTGGGGGAGTTCTTTATCGGACTGAAGCGGCATTTTGATTTGTTAAAGGATTACAATGAATTTTATCTGTGTCTTTGTGAGGACTGGGACGGTAAAAACGAGGATAATGACTGTTACCGGAGGAATGGCTATTCGGACAATATGATCCAGGAGCTTGCCGTTAAGAATCAACAGTTTATACTTGAAAAAAATGTCTTTCCGTCAAAGGAAATGCTGCCGGCTCTGTTTGCGGAGACAGAGCACAGAAGGACGTTCTATTTTGTTCCGGTGCATTTTAAAGACAGATGCTTTGGATATGCCGTACTCGCATATCGTGATAATTTTAAGAGTTTTGATTTTACCTATCGTTCCTGGATCCAGAATATTAATAATTCACTGGAATTTGTCAGGGTTCAGAATAATCTCAGGTGGTGCTATGACCGGCTGGATGAAATTGCGGTAAGCGATGCATTAACAGGAATCTATAACCGGCGGGGATTTGATCGTTATGCCGGCAATATCTTTACCCACTGTGTGGAAGAACAGAAACCGTTCCTTCTCCTGATAGGAGATCTGGATAACCTGAAACGCATAAACGATAACTTCGGACATACGGAAGGGGACCGGGCGTTAATCACCGTTGCGGAAGCCTTTAAAAGCATACGGGATGATAATGCGGTTTATGCACGTATCGGCGGGGATGAGTTCGTAACCGTATTAAACGGCGACTATACAAAGGAACAGGCCGAACAGTATAAGCAAAAAATATATCAATATCTGGATTCTATTAACAGGGAAAACAGATATCCCTATCTGATTGGTACAAGTATCGGGATATATTATGGAATCCCGGATGCCGAAATGAGTATCAATGACTGTATTGATACGGCGGATAAGCTTATGTATACGGAAAAGCATAAAAAGAAGCATGAATTTATACGCGGAAAGCAGAAATGATGAGATAATTATGAAACTTGGTTTATGAACAATCATAGACACAAAAAATAGGCCTCGTAATTACCTGGGATATCTGCATGTGAAAGGAAATCATTGTGAAAAGGTTGATCATACTGTTTTTACTGGGGGCAGCGGCATTATCCGGATGCAGTCCGGAACGCTCCGATACTCCGAAACCAATACCCGAACAGATTAGAACGGAGGATGAGAGGAATGCTGCTCTTAAAGAGAGCAGGGAAACGCCTGAGGAAGCGAAAACAACCGAATATGAGCTGGTTTCGGGTGATAATGTTACAGTAGCCCTGGAATTTACGAAAGATATTTTAGCGGAAAACTTCGATAAGCTTCTTTACGCCTACCGGTATGATGATAAAATGAAAGCTGCAATGTCTAAGGAAGATACGAAGAAAAGTATATTATTTTATAATGCGGGCCACGGGGATATGCAGGAGATCAGGGAAGCTTATGCCTCTGCTTACGGAAATTACCGGAAGGTCATTGTTCCGGTAATATGTGCAAATGAAAAGTTTGGTCTGCAGGTTGCGTTTGATGCGGACAATAATATTGCCGGGTTTACCTATACGGAATTTCAGGAGAAGCAGTCCCGGCCTGACAGGAAGATACCGGACGGTGCGGTGGAGGAGGAGTATTCCTTCCGCAGTGATGGTTTTCTGCTTACCGGAACCCTGACAAGGCCGAAGGAAGGGTCGGATTTTCCTGTTGTTGTATTTGTACATGGTTCAGGGCCAAGTGACCGTGACGAAAGCATCTTTGAAAATAAACCGTTCCGTGATATTGCATGGGCTCTGGCGGAGCAGGGAATCGCCTCCTACCGTTACGATAAAAGAAGCTATCTGTACGGGAAACAGATACAGGAAGATAAGACGGTAACCGTTTATGACGAAAGTATCAACGATGCGGTAGCGGCGGCAGGAATGGTCGGGAAGCTTGAAGGCATTAATCCCGATAAAATATACATCCTGGGGCACAGCCTGGGCGGTTATGTGATTCCCCGGATTGCCGAAAAGTATAAGGCGGCGGCCGGCTTCATTATTATGGCAGGGCCGGCGGAGCATATTACAAAATATATCGTGCAGCAATACGGGTACCTGGCACAGGAAGACGGCAGCGTTACGGCCGAGGAGCAGCAGACGATAGACAGCGTCAGGAAACAGATTGCTCTGCTCAAGCAGCCGCAGGAGCTGTCGGAAAATGGTAAGGTACTTGGTGCTTATAAAGACTATTGGATTGATTTGGACGGCTATGATGCCGTAAAAACCGCTAAGAAAATAAAAGCTCCTGTTCTGGTATTGCAGGGAGAACGGGATTATCAGGTTAATATGGATCAGTTCCGGTTGTGGAAAAAGGCCTTCGGGAAGAAGGACAACTGGATCTTTCAATCCTATCCGCTCCTGAATCATTTCATGATGCCGGGAGAAGGCGATCCGGGCCCCGCCGAGTATGAAAGGGTATCAACCGTTGATATTCAGGTGGTTTGGGATATTGCCGGTTTGATTAATAAATAGGCAGTAAAAAAGTAATATGAATACCAGGAAAGGAGACAGCCATATGAGTGATGAGATCAGAACAAATGAGACAAGTGAGCTGATTTGCAGGAAACAGGGAGAACTGTTTCATCAGACAAAGGAGCAAAAGCCCGCAGTGAATCTGAATGACGATACCTGCCGGAAATTAATCCGGGAAGCAATTCAAAGCCTGAAATATTCCTATACACCATATTCCGGTTTCAAGGTAGGGGCAGCACTGCTTACGAAGGACGCAAAGATTTATACGGGCTGCAATATTGAGAATGCAGCATATTCTCCGACGAACTGTGCGGAACGTACCGCTTTCTTTAAGGCGGTAAGTGAGGGCAAAAGAGGATTCGAAGCGATTGCAATTGTCGGAGGCAGGAACGGGGTGATTACTGATTACTGCCCGCCTTGCGGTGTATGCCGTCAGGTGATGATGGAATTCTGCGATCCGAAAACCTTTGTGGTAATTCTTGCAAAATCGGAGGAGAATTATTGGCTCTATTCACTGGAAGAACTATTACCTATGGGATTTGGGCCTGTGAATCTTTGATTTCAAAAAATATAGATACAAGGTTCAATGGCCTTAAAAAAGTGCTTGACAAAAATGAATGCCGGGCATATACTGACAGATAACAATTTATATATAGCCTGAAAAGCTGCGAAAAGAAGAAGTAAGAATCAAAAGCGTTCAAACAGAAAGCTGCCGTTTGATGAGAGGCGCATGAATGCTGATTTTGAATACATCTTAGAGCTTCACACCAAACAAGAGAAATCTTAAGTAGGCTGTTGACGGATCCCTGCACCCGTTATCGTGCTAGAGTATCACCACGTTTTTTATTTATGGCGTGAGTACTTAAAAAGGTTGACCACGTGAGCGGTCAATGAATTTGAGGTGGTAACGCGTGATAATATCCCGCCCTCTATTAACGTAGAGGCGGGATTTTTTTATTGTATAGGAAAGTTCGTTCTATACGATAAAAAGCACTCCGTGCAGGATGCGCACACCGCTTTATTGGAAGTTAGCCGCAAGCGGTTATGCGGCGGCGTGAGAGTTTCATAAGCGAAACTCTTTCTTATTAGCAGCTTATGGTTGGATCTGATTTGTTTAACACCGAAAGGAAAAAGGAAAGGAGATATTTATTTATGAAACCGGCAGAGGAACAGATGTCAATTATTAAAAAGGGTGTTGCGGATTTAATACATGAGGATGAGCTAATGGAGAAGCTCATAAAATCAAGGAAGGACGATCGTCCGTTAATTATTAAATTGGGCTTAGATCCCAGTGCTCCGGATATTCACCTAGGTCATGCGGTGGTTTTAAGAAAGGTTAAGCAGATGCAGGATCTGGGGCACAAAGCGGTAATCATCATCGGCGATTTTACGGGAAGGATAGGAGATCCAACCGGGAAATCCAAAACAAGAAGAGTGTTATCAAAGGAACAGACGGCAGCAAATGCAGCTTCGTATATGCAACAGATACGAAAGATTTTAGATCCTGACAGGACGGAGATCAGATTTAACAGTGAATGGCTGTCCAAGCTTAATCTTGAAGAAATATTAAAGCTTGCGGCATCGACAACGGTTGCGCGGATGCTGGAAAGGGAGGATTTCAAAAACCGGTTCAGAAACAGGGAAGCCATCAGCCTGAATGAATTCTTTTACCCTTTAATGCAAGGCTATGATTCCGTTGCAATCGATGCGGATATTGAATTAGGCGGTACGGATCAGACCTTTAATATTCTGATGGGAAGGACACTTCAAAAGATTTCGGGGAAAGAATCGCAGGTCGCCATATTTATGCCCATTCTGGAAGGGCTGGACGGTATTGAGAAGATGAGCAAAAGCCTGGGGAATTATATCGGCATAAATGAACCGGCCGAAACAATCTTTAAGAAAGTAATGGAGATTCCGGATACACTTATTCTGAAATATTTTGAGCTGGCTACCGATGAGGCCCCTGATATGATTGAAAGGATACGTATGGAACTGGAATCCGGCAGAAACCCCAGGGATATCAAATACCGGCTTGCACAGATAATTACAGGGCTATACCACGGTAAAGAGGACACACGTCAGGCGGAAGAATACTTTAATACCGTTTTTAAAGAAGGCGGGGTCCCGGAAGATATCCCTGTGATCTGCCTTCCGGAGGATGCGGAAACCTTGCTGGATATTGTTCCCTTCCTCATTGAAATGAAGTTCGTCGGCTCAGGAAGCGAGCTGCGCAGGCTGGTGAAGCAGGGAGGGATACAGCTAAACGGTGACAGGGTACTGGATATAGATCTTATACTGGTAGAGGATAAGAATGTTTTGAAAATAGGAAAGAAAAAGTTTGTCAGGATAAAAAAAGCACGGGAAGTGTGAAAGGTGTTAAATAAGAGAAAAAGTACTTGACAAACATTTATATCATAAATATAATAAATAAGTACTTGTTGAAAAGTATAGTATATGGGATCTTAGCTCAGCTGGGAGAGCATCTGCCTTACAAGCAGAGGGTCATAGGTTCGAGCCCTATAGGTCCCATTATATTTATGTCTTTTTGGCAGGCGGAATTGAATATGGCGAAGTAGCTCAGTTGGCTAGAGCACGCGGTTCATACCCGCGGTGTCGGCGGTTCAAATCCGT
>JAEWSD010000070.1 GCA_023398615.1 Bacillota bacterium | reverse complement strand
AAACGATACGGATTTCTGTCATAAACGGAAGAATAAAAACAATTCAAAGGAGAACTGTTATATGAAAACTGGGTTTGATCCGCGCAAATATATAGAGGAACAATCCGAATTTATTTTGGAGCGTGTTAATCATTATGACAAACTGTATCTGGAATTCGGCGGCAAGCTGATAGGAGACAAGCATGCGAAAAGAGTCCTGCCGGGTTTCGATGAGGATGCTAAGATTAAGCTCCTGCAAAAGTTAAAGGACAACGCCGAAATCATAATATGCGTGTATGCGGGAGATATTGAGCGCAATAAGGTACGCGGAGATTTCGGAATAACCTATGATATGGATGTTCTCCGTCTGATCGATGACCTGCGTATGTACGGACTGGAGGTCAACAGTGTTGTAATTACACGGTTCAGCGGTCAGCCCGCTACTACTGTTTTCATAAATAAATTGGAGCGAAGAAATATAAAGGTATATACACATGTTGCAATCGAAGGTTACCCTGCCGACGTAGAAGCCATCGTAAGCGAAAAGGGATACGGCAGGAACCCCTATATACCGACCGTAAGACCTATCGTTGTGGTGACGGCGCCCGGCCCGGGGAGCGGCAAACTCGCCACCTGTTTAAATCAGCTTTATCATGAATATAAACAGGGTAAGGCCGCCGGATATTCCAAATTCGAAACCTTCCCGGTATGGAACATACCGTTAAAGCATCCTCTGAATATCGCATATGAAGCCGCTACCGTCGATTTAAAGGATGTGAATATGATAGATTCCTTCCATTTTGAGAAATATAACCGGATTGCAGTGAACTATAACAGGGATCTTGAAATGTTTCCCGTTATAAAAAGAATCATCGAAAAGATAACCGGAAAGGAATCCATATACCAGTCACCAACCGATATGGGCGTAAACCGCGTCGGCTTCGGCATTACAGATGATGCCGCGGTAGCCGAAGCTTCCAGGCAGGAGATCATCCGCAGATACTTTACGACCGCCTGCGACTTTAAAAAAGGTCTGATTGATGAAGAGGGTCTGACCCGAATGAGGATGATCATGGAAGAGGTGGGACTGAAACAGGAAGACAGGAAGCCGGTGTCCCGGTCAAGAGAATATGCAGCCGGGTTAAAGAAGGCACAGCCCTATAAGGAGGTTTGTCCGGCGATCGCGTTGGAATTACAGGACGGAACAATAATAACCGGCAAAGGATCGGAACTGATGGACTGCTGTTCCGCCGCCATGCTAAACGCAATTAAGCATCTGTCCGGCATTGCCGATGAAATTTATCTGCTGTCTCCGCTGATACTTAACACCATACAGGATTTAAAGGCAAAGAAACTCGGTAACAAGATAGTTTCCCTGAACGCCAACGAGATACTCATTGCCTTAAGCATCTGTGCGGTAACCAACCCAACGGCACAGCTGGCTTACGACAAGCTGCCGGAATTGAAAGGGATTCAGGCCCATGCCACGGTAATGCTGAATAAATCCAGTGAACAGCTTTTACGTGACCTTGGCATCGATGTAACCTGTGACCCTGTCTATCCTTCCGACAATTTATATTATGTATAACGTTGTGGGAACGGAAGGGATACTTCTATGGTAATCCTATACAGTGTAAAAAAGGAGGGATTCATATGCTAAGCAATTACAGATTTATCTATGAACTGGATGAAGGAAATATCCGGGATTTATTGAAACTTTATGAAAATGAAGCCTGGAGTAAGAACAGAAAGCCCGAAGATGTCGGGAAAATGCTTAAAAACAGCTGGATAATCGCCATCATCAATTCCGGAAACGGTGATTTAATTGCATTTGCAAGAGTACTGACCGACTTTATCTACCGTGGGTTTATCTATGATGTAATCGTAGCGGAAAACTACAGAGGCCTGGGGTTCGGCAGACTGATTGTAAGTAATATCGTTAACAATAAAACCTTTAAGAATGTGGAACGTATTGAATTAAACTGCATCGACAGCAATGTCCCCTTCTATGAAAAGCTTGGATTTGATAAAGTGCCGGATGGAACCAATATGATGAGATACCGCAGGAACTGATTCTTTTATGTTATAATTCATTTACCCGGTTCTATATTCCGTATGCCGCCCGTAAATATTAATAGATATGACACGAAAGGTAATTCTATATGTTTGAAGCCATACAACAGCTTGATGATTCCATCCTGTTTTACATATTGGAACATTTCCATACTCCGGTACTGGACCGTTTTATGATCTTTGTTACTTCTCTCGGCAACTCAGGCATCATATGGATTGCAATCACTTTCCTTATGCTGCTTAACAGGAAAACCAGGCTCTGCGGCATATTGCTTACCTGTTCGCTGCTGCTGGAACTGCTGCTTTGCGACGGTATCATAAAGCCTTTCATTGGAAGAGAAAGACCGTTTACACGTTTCCCCGATGTTGAACTGCTGATCAAAAAGCCCGGTTCCTATTCCTTCCCGTCCGGACATACCATGTCTTCCTTTGCCGCTGCATCCGTTATTGTATATTCCTTTAAACATGCCGGTATTCCCGCTCTCATTCTTGCCTGCCTGATCGGTTTCTCCAGGATATATCTGTTCTGTCACTACCCTTCCGATGTTCTGTGCGGAGCGGTATTCGGAACAGCACTTGCAATTATGGTAATACTGATTGCCCGGTATATTCAGGCAAAGGCAAAGTACGGAACAGCCGGATAAAACATCCGGATCATTTCTTTGCCTTGGTCTCGTTTGTTACCGCTTCCTTCGAAAAGGTCATGGCATTCCAAACCTTTTCCTTGACAACCACCTTGCAGGCTGCCGCCCATTTCTTGTAAAGCTCCTGGAAAAATTTATCCTGCCGTTCCGCAATGACTGATTCTTTCTTCTCCAGGGTTGTGTCCTCGTCATAATCACTGACACAGTATAGAATATGATAGCCTTCTTCGGTTTCCACAATCTTGCTGGTTTCTCCGGTCTTCAGGGAAAATGCCACCTTTTCGAAAGCTTCCGGCATCTCGCCTCTGCCAAAGGTATACTCAACCTGTCCGCTATCGGTGTTGGCTTCGGCAAAGCTGTAGAAATCCTCTGCCTTCCTGGCTTCCTTTAGCAGCTTTTTCGCTTTATCATATTCTTTCTCTTTCATTTTATCATTCATTGGCACAACTTTTCCGTCCCCGTTTGTTTCGGTTGTTGACACCAGTATCTGCTGTATCTTAATCTGTTCCGCTTCCTCATCGGAAACGTCGGTATCCACATTCATCGTGGCCGCATTATAGACATTCTCGTACAGTTTATTGTCACGGTAAAAGGTCTGCGCAACCGCTTCCGTAAGGCCGTACATCGCCTTGTCCTGTTCTGTCAGCCCGCTTAGGAAGTTAGAAGCATTCTGCTGTATCTGCAGCTCTTCCTCTTCCGTTAATACGATATTATATTTATCCGCCTGGGAACTGACAATCTTAGTCTGGACAATCATATCCAGGATTTCCTGTTTGGCCATATCCCCAAAGGTTTGTTTATCAAATTCATAGTCCCATATCTTACTTCCGAAATAAGCTTCATATTTCGATTCGATATATTTAAAATAGATCATTGCCTCGCTGTAATAGACATCTTCACTGCCCACCGACAGGACAATCTGCTTAAAGGTATCCTCATCAATAGGTGCCGATACCTCTTTTCCCTTGCCCTGCGAATTCCCTGCCTGCTTATCCGCTGCGCCGGCTTTTGACTCATTCAGGGTTCTGCTGCCGTTTCCATCCGATTGGCTTTTACAGCCAGTGACAGAAACCAATGCCAAAGATATCAGAAGACCTATATATATCAATCTTTTCCTGACGTAACTCATAAAACTCCTAACTGCCTGCTTCTTAGCAGCAGACTTATGTGAACAATTGTCATGCTTTTTATTATAAATTATTTGTCATCATCTAGCAATAGTTTCATATCATTTAATAGATTTTTCACCTCGTCGAACAGACTCAGGGCATCCGTTTTCCCGTTTCTGGCATTCTTCTTAAGCTTATACGTGAAATACGGATTTGTCTCCGGCGTAAGCTTAAGATCCGGCTGATATTTCCGGATCAGCTCCGGGATTTGGTCAACCTTAAGCTTCGCTTTATGGTACATTACCAGCTTGACTTCATCCTGCCTGTGAACCAGTGAAGTAACATATACCTTGTGGCAAATGGACTTGATAAACGCAATATTTAAAAGGTTATTTACGGAAGCCGGCATATCACCGAACCGGTCCAGTAATTCCTCCTGCATATCCAGGAACTCCTCTTCGTTCTCGATCTCCGCTATCCGCTTATAGATATCCAGCTTCTGAAGCTCACTCTTAATGTAGGAGGCCGGAATGAATGCGTCGATATCGATATCCACGGTGGTATCGAAGGTTTCTTCCTCCGCCATTTCTCCCTTCATGGAACGTACCGCATCGTTTAACATCTTGCAATATAAATCGTAGCCGACAGATTCCATATGGCCGCTCTGCTGGGCTCCCAGAAGGTTGCCGGCCCCGCGTATCTCCAGGTCCCTCATGGCAATCTTAAACCCGGAACCAAGCTCCGTAAATTCCTTAATTGCCTGCAGGCGCTTTTCCGCGATTTCCCTTAGCATCTTATCTCTTTTGTACATAAGGAATGCATAAGCAGTCCGGTTTGAACGCCCGACACGGCCTCTCAGCTGGTAAAGCTGGGACAGTCCCAGACGGTCCGCATCATCAATGATCATAGTGTTTACATTGGAGATATCCAATCCGGTTTCTATAATAGTCGTGGATACCAATACATCAATATCACCGTTAATAAAGTTGAACATGATACGTTCCAGCTCACGCTCGCTCATTTGCCCGTGAGCATAGGCTACGGTAGCTTCCGGCACCAGCTTTGCAATCCTGCCCGCCGTTTCGTCGATGCCGTTTACCCGGTTAAATACATAATACACCTGACCGTCACGGGCCAGCTCACGGTTAATCGCCTCACGTATAATTTCCTCATTATGCTCCAATACATAGGTCTGAATCGGCAGTCTGTCCACCGGAGGTTCATCCAGGACACTCATATCCCGGATACCGATTAAACTCATGTGAAGTGTTCTGGGGATCGGCGTTGCCGTCAGGGTAAGTACATCCACATTCTCCCTTAGCTGCTTTATCTTTTCCTTATGTGTAACGCCAAAGCGCTGTTCCTCATCAACGATAAGCAGCCCCAGGTTCTTAAACTGGAGATCCTTTGACAGGACTCTGTGTGTTCCGATCAAAATATCCAGACTTCCCTTTTTCACACGTTCCACCACATTCTTCTGCTGGACGGGTGTCTTAAAGCGGGAAAGCATATCTATACTCACCGGAAAGTCCATCATACGCTGCACAAAAGTATTGTAATGCTGCTGCGCCAGTATCGTAGTCGGAACCAGGAACACTACCTGCTTGCCGTCAGAAACCGCTTTAAAAGCCGCGCGGATGGCAATCTCCGTCTTTCCGTAGCCCACATCTCCGCAGATAAGACGATCCATGATCTTTTTGCTCTCCATGTCTTTCTTGGTATCCTCGATGGCGCGAAGCTGGTCATCCGTCTCCTCATAAGGGAACATCTCTTCAAATTCCTTCTGCCATACCGTATCCTGCCCGAACCGATAGCCTTCTTTGGCCTGACGGACCGCATACAGCTCGACCAATTCCCTGGCTATCTCCTTTACCGCGCCCCTTACCCTTGTCTTGGTATTCTTCCATTCCGGGGAATTAAGCTTATTAAGCTTGGGCTTTCTTGTATCCGCCCCGGCATATTTCTGTATCACGTCAAGGCCTGTTGCAAGTATATACAACACGCCTCCGCCGCCGTATTCGATTTTAATATAGTCCTTCGTTACCTTATCCACTTCAATTTTTTCAATTCCCCGGTAGATTCCAAGTCCGTGGTTCTCATGTACGACATAATCCCCGATGTTTAAGTCATTAAAGCTTTGTATCTTTTTCCCGTCATACTCTTTTTTCTTCCGTTTTTTCTTCTTCTCTGCCCCAAAGATATCACTTTCCGATATGATGACAAACCGGATGAGGGGATATTCAAATCCGCGATGAAGGCTCCCGTAGGCGATCATAATCTCGCCTTTTTGAATTACCCGGTCCATATCTTCACTGTAAAACGCACTCAGTTCATGCTCTCTTAAATCCTCACTCAGCCGCTTTGCCCGCGTCCGGGAGCCGGACAGCAGTAATACCCGGTATCCGTTCTTCTTCCACTTCTTAAGGTCATTTACGAGGATATCAAAATTATTGTTATAGGGGTTGACCGACCGCACGGTAAAATCCCGCTTCGTCCTTACCGTAAAGTGTGCCGCCTTAAAATCCATCGTACACAGCAGGAGAGTATTCATCCGGTTAAGGCCGGCCAAAAGCTCCTTATAGCCATAGATCGCGTCGCTCTGACCGGGCAGGATGTAACCCTTCTCAATTCTGCCGATCATTCCTTCCCGGAATTCCGCCTCTACCGCTTCCCCTTTTTCCGCAATCCTGCTTGGCTCATCTATGAAAATAACCGTGTTATCCCTGTTAAAATAATCAAAAAAGGAGACTGTCCTGTCATAAAAGTATTTAATATAGCTGTCTATGCCCACGGAACCCTGGAAGCTGACCAGGTTTTCCTTAAATTCCTCGATAATGTTTTGTATGCGCGCGGCTTCCTCCGTCTTCATCCTGTCACGGAGACTTTTCACATATCCGTTTTTCTCCTCTTCTATCTTCTTAAGCCCGAGCACTATCCTGTCGGAGTCCAGGATCATCTCCGCCGCAGGATAAATCCGGATCTTTTCAATCCGTTCTATGGACCTCTGGCTGCTTATATCAAAGCTGCGGATGGAATCTACCTCATCTCCCCAAAGTTCAATCCGGAATGGGCATTCCTCCGTCGGAGGGAATATGTCGATGATCCCGCCGCGAACGGCAAACTCGCCCGGGCCTTCCACCTGCCCCTGCCTCTCATACCCCAGGTGAACAAGTTCTTCCTGAAGCCTGCTTAAATCAAGGGTTCCCGCCTCTTCAACCGTCAGCACGCGCTTCTCAAGGAAGGCAAGCGGAAGTATCCTGTCCATGCCGCCGTCCAGGGTTGTGATAACCGTCACAGGCTCATTTTCAATCATTCTTCTTAGGATTCTTAAACGGTCCCTTACAATTGCATTGCCGTGTATATCGGCGCTGTAGAAAATAATATCCTTTGCCGGATACAGATATACATTTCTGTCATAGAGCTTATAGTCTTCGTATATTTCTTTTGCCTTTAGTTCACTGTAGGTTATGATCAGCTTCCAGGGATAACCTTCCCCCAGGCCGCTGATGATATGACATTTCTGTGAATCGATACATCCGGTAATTTGTACCGGTGTATTCTTCAAGCTTAAGCTTTCTTTTATGTCATTAAATTCTTTTAGTTCCTTCAGGGGCTCGGTAAAGGTTTTCATGACAAATATCTCCTTCTATTATTGATATATAGGCATTTGCGAATCTCTACTTTGCATCTATTGATGTTCCTGCGTACTTCGGCTGTCTCTACAATTTATTGAAATTATTTGACTTACACATACAACAAAAGCATTTGTATGTGACGTTCAAACAATTTCAACAAACAATAACGACAGACGAAGGTACACATTGGAACAATCATAGACGCAAAGTAGCGTTTCGCAAATGCCCATATTCATCATATTCCCGGTTAAAGGACAATTTTCTCAAGATCGTCCGGAACATACAAATGGCCGCCGTAATATTGCCGTCCTTCCTCCGTATATAATCTCTTTCTGTCCGCTATATTTTTATCTTCCGTATGGTACAGGATCAAATTGACCGCCTGCAGCCGCCGTGCCGTTTCACAGGCTTCCTTCACGGTTGTGTGATGCTTCTCATAAGGTTTAAAAATATCCCTCTGAGAGTAGAGACAGAAGGTTTCATGCAGCAGCCAGTCCGCCTGGTCCGCATATTGGAATTCTGTCTCCCGGTAAGGCTCATCACCCAAAAAGGTGAATTTTTTACCGTTCGCCAATCTTGTGGTAAACCCAAACTGCTTTGCCTTAGTCGAACGAATATCAAAAAAGGTAACCGGATACCCCATTATATCTCTTTCCTCGCCGTCATATACCGGATGCAGCAAAATCCTGTCTCCGATATATTTAAAGAATTTTTCCTGTACCGTGAGCCTGGCAATGGTCATAATTGTACCGATCAGGTCCGCATGGCAATATATATTAAGATTATTTTCATATGTTCCCTGTTTCATTCTGGTCGCAGTCATCCGGATCAGCCATATCAGGCCCAGCAAATGATCCGTATGCTCATGGCTTACAAATATCTCATGAATCCGCTCCAACGGGATGCCCGCCTTTTCTAACTGAGTCAGAATGCCGTTCCCGCCTCCGGTGTCTACCAAAAAATATTCTTCCCCGCTGCAGAGTGCAAAGCAGGTATTAAAGCATTTCGTAACTGTTGCGTTTCCTGTTCCAAGCATGATTACATGTTCCATCTTCCGTCCTTTCCGGCTGCACGGACGATCCGTCCGGATCCCCAGATTACCAGCCCTATCCCTGCCGCAATATCAGTTATTTGTCTGAATGCTTTTATTGTAAATGTTCATGGCGGATTCCATTCCATCCTTTAGTATGGCCCTCACCGCATCCGAAGTATTCTTTAAGGCTTCCCGGATAATCGGCTGCTCATCGTTGTGAAAGCGTGAAAGCACGTAATCCGCAAGATCCCATCCCTTCGGCTTATCTCCCACCCCCACCTTGATTCTCGGGAATTCCTGAGTTCCAAGATGGCTGATGATGCTCTTTATTCCGTTATGGCCGCCGGCGCTTCCCTTGCTGCGAAGCCGGAGCTGTCCGACCGCCAGGCTGATATCATCATATATTATGATAATTTCTTCCGGCGCCGCCTTATAGAAATCCGCCAGCTCCCTTACACTTTCTCCGCTCAGGTTCATATAGGTCTGAGGCTGTGCCAGGATTACCTTCTCCCCTTCGATATAACCCTTGCCGCAAATCGCTTTATGTTTTTTGAAATCCAACGGGATACGGTAATCATCCGAAATCCTGGTGATTGCGTCAAAACCGACGTTGTGCCGGGTCGCCTGGTATTCCCTTGTCGGATTACCTAATCCGATTATAATATGCATAATTGTTATATACCTTTCTATCTCTGTTAGCTGGAAGCGGAAGCCGCCGTTGCAGCCGCACTGGATGCGACTATAATCATAGCGGTCTGCTCCGCAATTACAATATTCGTAATGTTGCCGGCCAATGATAAGGCCAACGGGTTTTGTTCCATATCCTTAATATACTCATTTGCCGTCAAAGCCGCCGCAAACATTGTCCGTTCATGCCTGGAAACCGACCAGGAGCCAAATCCCCTTTTCTCTGAGAGCAGCCGGTAAACCTCCTTTACCTCATCGGTAAGCTTCTCCGTATCCTCCGTAACCATCGCAAGGATTCCAAGTGTGGACAGCGGACTATATCTGCTGTATTTGCAGCCTTTCCTGCGCAGGCTTTCGTATATCTGAACGACACGTCCGCATTTTTCCGGACCCGCTTCCTCCGACAATGCCAGAACATGCGTTAAAGACTGCAGAACATTCCCGGAGCCAAAGTCCTGTCTTAAGCTTCCGTAGCAGTATTCCATCCCGGCAATTGCCTGCGGAACCGACAAGTCCGACATGGACAGCATTGCCGCATAGCCGTAGTCATCCGAAGAAGTCAGGAACCTGTGTTCTTTCTTCATGGCGTCATAGAATTCCCTGGCTCTGCTAATTACGGATGTAATCTCATATTCCTCCGTCTGCTTCGCGATTGAGAACGCCGCCAGGGTCAAGTATACGGAGGAATGGAAACCCGTCTCCTTCATCCGGCCATATATCTTTAAGGTCTTCTGAAACAGCTCCTCCGGATTATCTTCCAAGGATAGGAGGACTGATAAAGCAAAGAAGGCGGTTTCCCTGAACGCCGAGAAGAATCCGGTATTTGCTTTTATAACTTCCTTTATTCCCTTAATCGCATTTACATCGGCGCCCAGCCCGGCGTTGGCATACAGCAGTGCTCCCAGCCGATGCATCATGGCATAGTCCCATCTGAAGTTTTTCTTTAGTATCTGATAGTTATCCTCAAACAGGTCACACTTTTTCTGCAGATTCTCCCACATCATAACTCATGCCCCTCCTAAGGCTCCCGGTAAATGCACATGCAAACGTTACCGTAACAAGGTCTGTTTTATGGTATAAAAAAGAGCGCACGATTATGCTGCACATATCGAATCCGATACGTGCAGCGGCTACGCGGCAGCGAGAGAGTTTCGCAAGTGAAACTCTTTCTTATATGTTTATCATTATAATCGATTGACTTTTACATAGCAATAGTTTTATCTAATATAAAAAAAGCATCTAAACTGATCTTCAATTTAGATACTCTTCTTACGTTATGTCCTATTTCTGTACTGCATTTCTATACTGGTCTATGATCTCGACACCCACACTGGTCCCGATCCTGCTTGCACCGGCTTCAATCATTTTCAGCGCCTGGTCCAGTGAACGGACGCCTCCGGCAGCCTTTACCTTTACACGGTCACCTACCATCGATTTCATTAACTTAACATCTTCCAGTGTGGCTCCGCCCGTACCGAAGCCGGTGGATGTTTTGATAAAATCAGGCTTCACCTTTAAAGCGATCTCACATAATTTCACTTTCTCATCATCCGTCAGATAACAATTTTCAAATATAACCTTACAGGTTTTATCATTCTTACGGCATATCTCAACAATCCGGTGCATCTCATCTTCTATGTAAGCATAGTTACCGCTTTTTAACTCTACGATATTTACGACGTAATCGATTTCGTCCGCACCGTTCTTAATTGCATTTTCGGTTTCAAATACCTTTGCCTCTATCGTTGTCTGTCCCAGCGGGAATCCGATCGCCGCACCCACCAGGACATCGCTGCCCTTTAAAAATTCCTTGCACAGGCCGGTTACCGCGGAATTTATCGCAACCATTTTAAAATGGTATTCCGCACTTTTTTTGCAGAACTCTTCGAATTCTTTCTTCGTTGAATAAGGGTGCAGTAATGTCTGATCTATATATTTTGCCAATTCATTTACAGTCAATAATTTATCTTCCATAGGAATCCTTTCTCTTTCATTGCATTTTAGCCATGTACATGATCCGATACGTCCTAATTATCATAAAGCTCAACGGTAAATTGATTCAAATCGCCGCGATAACGGGCTACCGAATATTCAACCGGTGATTCATTCTGATCAAAACCTATCGTATGGACCAGGCAGATTGCATCATAGTAATCTATCTGCAGCAGCTCTGCTTCTTCCTGATTGCAGTTTACCGCCTCTATCTGTCTGGTTACATGTACTATATTTGTGTCATATTTAATTCGTAAAATGGAATATAATGAATTATTCTCATAATCCTCCTTAATAATCTCATGATAATGATCATGCGGCAGATAGGTCTCAAGATATACAATGGGATCATCATTCGCAAACCGCAGTCTTCTAATCTTGATCAGCTTCGTATCCGGAGATATATTAAGCTTGCTGTTAATTTTCTCAATACCTTCAAGAATTTCCACACCCAGTACCTTCGTTGACGGCTTCATACCTTTTTGTATAATTTCGTCATTAAAGCTTTGCAGTTTCGTAAAAAACTTTGCCTCGATTTTCGGTTTGGATACAAACGTGCCTTTCCCTTTTCTCCTGACTAAATACCCCTCTGATACCAGTTCCATCAGCGCCTGACGGACTGTTACCCTGCTGATATTATACTGTTCGCATAATTCCAGCTCTGTTTTGATGGATTCACCGACAGCCAGCCTGCCCTGCTGAATATCATCGACTATGAATTGCTTTAACTGATAATATAACGGTACCGGTATCGTTTTATCCAGTTGACGTTGATTATTTATATCCACCATATTACCTCTTTCCCGTATATCCGACTTGCAATCGGATATTGCGTAAATTCGTAATTGAAAAGCCTGTCTGTCCGGTATCAGTATTCTATTCCGGATATCCTGTCGAAGGTTGCCGTCAAATCCTGATAAGTCAGCTGAAAAACAGGCAGCAGCTTACGGTATCTCTCGTGGTTTTCCATATTGGGCCGGATACGCTGCTTTATCTTATTGAATTCATCCACGATACCGAAATCACGATAAGCCCCGATTCCTACGCCCGCACATATGGCCGCACCCATAGAAGTAGCTTCCTCAACATATTCGGGTATCAGCAATTCCCTGCCGAAAATGTCGGAAAGAATCTGCAGCCAGACTTTACTTTGGGCCCCGCCTCCTATTGCAATGATCTCATTCACGCTGCAATATCGGTTCAGGATATCCATGATGTGCTTTAGATTAAATCCTACCCCTTCATACAATGCACGGAACATGTCCGCTTTCGTATGGGTTACGGTCAGTCCGACAAAAGCGGCACGTGCATTGGAATTCCACAGCGGTGATCGCTCGCCCAGCAAGTATGGCAAGAAGAACAGTTTATTGGCTCCCGGCACCGACAATTCAACCAGGGAATCGATCGTTTGATGGACATTGTCCTTTACGGCATCGGTATCGCCTTCAAACATAAGGTTCCGGAACCAGCTCAGGGAATACCCCGCCGTCTGCATGGTTCCGCAGGGTGTATACAGGTTTTTGTCTAAATGTACCCAGTTAAAGGTACGCATCTCATTATCGTAAACCGGCTGAGAGGATGCTGTCGAAATCCAGGAGGAAGAGCCGATTACATTATAGGTCTTCCCTTCCTTAACAACTCCTGCCCCCACACAGGCGCAGGAACCGTCCCCGCCGCCTAAAACTACCGGTGTGCCTTCCGGTAATCCGCATTCCGCGGCCGCTTTCGGTGTAACATAGCCTGCTATATCTGAAGATGCATGAAGTTCAGGGAGTAAATCAATATCCAGTCCCAGGCTTTCAATGATTTCCGTCGACCATTCCAGTTTATTGATATTCAATAAATTTGTCCCTGATGCATCGCTATAATCAGTAACAAAATTACCCGTCATCAGTGATATGATATAATCTTTTGCATTAAGCATTTTATATGCTTTCTTATAAATATCATAATAGTTATTTTTAATCCACAATAATTTTGCCGCAGAATAGGATTCCCCGATTCTATGTCCGATCTTATGATAGAAATGTACCGGGTCTATCTGCTGCCGCATGAATTCGGCTTCTTTAACACTTCTGGTATCCGCCCAGGTAATCATATTATACAGAGGCACCGCATGTTTATCAACCAGCAGACACCCCATCATCTGACCGCTGAAAGAGACCGCAGCAACCTGAGAGCCCGCTATATGAGTCTGCTCCAGCAGCTTTTTTGTTGCAGTACAGACAGCCTTCCACCAATCCTCCGCATTTTGTTCCACCCAGCCGTTATCCGGATAAATGGTGGAATAGGAAACAACGGTTGATCCGACTAATTCCCCGGAAAAACTATACAAAACCGCTTTATTCCCACTTGTTCCCAAATCATGTGCTAACAAATATTGTATCATCCTTTTACACCTTTTTCCATGATTTTTTTAAACATTTTGAGTTACACACCTTTCAGAGTGTCGGATAACGTTATCCTCGGCGCATCCATACGCGGAGATACCACCACTGCCGTTACCGGCTCATCATCTTCGGCAACCGCAACAAAGTGCCCCTTTCCTTCCTCAATGATGATCTGTGTGCCCGGATGGATCCTGACTATCTGTGCCGTCCTCATATCCGGCTTTCCGGCCGAAATATCAATGAACAGCATAATTGCATTCCCGAACAGGAAATAAAACATTTCTTTGTCCTTATGGTATTCCACTTCGGTGAAAGCAGGCTCATGATGCCAGGCTTTAAGAATGCCGCCGCTGACTGCTCCGCTTCCGAATTCTGCCGTCAGTTCAGATTGCTGCCATTTAAAATAGCCCTCCTCATAAAATTCCGAAGTGTTCTCAAAGAAAACCTTAACACCGGATATTCTTGTATCTTCCATATTGCTAATTTTTATCTGTTCCATAATATTTCCTCCCAGGAAGCATAATGTTTTCTTAAATTCTCAGATACGAATTCATCAGCATATCATACATCTCATCTATAGACGCTATTACCGGGTTATTCTTGTAGTCATTTAAAACCTGTCCGTCATTTGCAATTTCTCTGATTTCTTCTTTTGTTACCCCTAAAGCGGAGAAATCTATCCACAGCCCGATTTTCCTTAGAAATCCGTCGATCTCAGCGCAGCACCTCTTTGCTGCCTCGGTATCGTCCGCGGAGTTTAGTTCGGGATTGAAAATTCTTCCTGCCGCAGCAAATTTATCAACTGCGTATTTCCATGTAAATCTCGTGAACTCCGGATATACTACCGCCAGGGACTGACCGTGCGATACGCTGGGCTTATGTCCGCTGATCTGCATTCCGAGTCCATGAGGGAGAGTAACACCGGCGGAAGCTATTACGATACCTCCAAGGGTATCCGCCAATGCCATACTTTCCCTTGCGGCCAAGTCATCCGGCTTCTCTAACAGCTTTGGAAGGTTCTCCACTGCCAGCCGGATTCCCTGCAAAGCAAGGGTGTCCGTATACAGGCTTCCGTTTACGGAGAGGAAAGCTTCAAAATTATGTGCAAAGGTATCGAAGCCCGTCTGCATCGTGACACCAACCGGCACGCTGAGCATAAGCATCGGGTCCACAATTGCAATTTTAGGGAATATGTGATCATTCCAGACCGCAGACTTATCTTTGTCCTCTGTCTTTGTAATAACGGCACAAGGGGTTGCCTGCGATCCCGTCCCTGAGGTTGTGGTCACGGCAATGATCGGAAGAGTCCGGTCGTCGGGCTGCTTCTTATAATGCAGGTAATCCCATACCGTACCTTCATGGGTTGCCTCTACGGCAATCGCCTTGGCAGTGTCCATACTGGAACCGCCTCCGAGCCCGATAACAACCTGTGCTCCGGCTTCCCGTGCCATCACGGCGCCTTTCGCAACGATATCTGTGGTCGGATTTGCCTGAACGCCGTCGAAATGGACGGCCTGCACACCGGCAGCCTCCAATATACGGAGTGCCTTCCTGTAGATCCCTGCCAGCGGGCCTGATACATTTTCTGTTACAAGTATTGCTTTATTGCCATATTGGGCAGCATATTGCCCCAGATTCATTAAGCTGTCCTTACCAATTACTATTTTAGTTGGCTGATTTATTTCAAAAGTCTTCACGACTCGTCACCTGCCTCTTTATTCTTTATAATAGTCTCTTGCAGCTGCTTCCATCAGGATGAAAAACGCCTGTCCTTCCGATGCGACACCGGAGGTCAGGAAATCCGGCATACCGCATACCCCTCTTACAAACCCAAGTCCGTCCACCTTTGAATAGGCCGCCGCCCTGGCTTTATCGGCTGCGGTCAGATAGGATGTATCCAGGTAGCCTGCCGCCACACCGCGGTATATCGTATAGGCGACCATCTGCGCAATGTTTGTTTCCACAAAGGATGCCGGATCGTTCAGGATATCATGGAATAATCCATCTTCTCTCTGATACTTCAGGCAGCCGTTTAACAGATCCTTCACATAGCTTATCAGGTATTCCCTGTGTTCCGGATAGCTGTCGCCAAGCATTGCGATCACCCTGGTTATTCCGGCCAATGTCCAGCCGTTTCCGACACCCCAGAATACTTCCCTTCCGTAATCCTGAAGGTCATCATCCCAGATATGGGAAAGCAGGCATTCCTTTTCATGGTACAGGTATTTGCGGAATCCCTTGATTTGCTTCATGGCTTCCTCTACATCACCGTATTTGCACAGGAACGGGGGAGCCATATAGTTTGCGTCGACCCATACCTGGTTCTTGATATTGAAATGGTATATAATTCCGTCCATCGTTTTCGGTGCGCGGTTCTTTAAGTAAAAGTACAGCCTGTCTACTGCCTTTTTCCACTCCGGATTATTCGTTTTCTCCGCCGACAGGATAAGTGCCTCGCCGATTGCCGCAGGATCGTCAACAGATTCGTTCTTCTCCATTACTCCGACACGTCCGTCTATATTGCTGCGAAGCACCGCGGCCTCGCATAACCTCATGACTTCGTCGGTCAGTCCTTCAAATTCTAATATTGCCTGCGCAGCACAACCCTGCTCCCACTGGAATCTTTGCAGGGCAAGCAGTGCTGATTTCACTTTGTTCACTATGACCAAATCCGTCTTCATTCCTATCCAGCTCCCATCTGCGTGCTCAACACGCTTATGTAAGAAGCTGCACGCAAAAGGTACAGCCTCTTACTATGTTTATTTAACAAACGGTGTAACTATTAACTTCAATTAATTGTAATTCTCATCCTGAACCTTCTGGATAGCTGCAAGTGCATCATCAACAGATGTTTGTCCTGCCATTACCAGCTTGATCTGATCCTGTAACGCATTGCACACTTCGGTTGCAAATGCATAGCAGAAGAACTGTGTCTTAGGCTTATCCAACTGCTCAAGAATCGGTTCTGTCTTGAAGTAGTAAGGCACGTCAACCTTCTCGTTTACCGCAGGCATAGCTGTCAGATTGCCCAAGGTATTGCCGAGGATTTCCTGAACGCCTTCTCCTGCCGCATAGTTAACAAATTCTACAGCCTGATCCGGATATTTTGTGTTCGGGCAAACACCCAGGCACCAATCCAGCCAGTTCTGATATCCCTTTGGAACGGTATCTTCCGTTAGCATCGGTAATCTGAGGCATTCAACATCGAAATCGAAATCCCTTCCGATATTCTGAGTAAACCAGGTACCGTTATACATTAAAGGTGACTGCTGATTCTTCCATACTGCAAGTGCGGTATCCTGACGCTGTGTCTCATAGCCTGTTAAAAGAACATTGGATTCCGACAATTTTTTCAGGGTTTCAAGTGCCGTTTTTGCTACTTCGTTATCCGTCCACTTTAATTCACCGGAGTTAATTCCCTCAATCCATTCCGGACCTACCTGCTGCAATACATATTCACCGAACAGAATAGCTCCTGTCCAGCCGTCTTTATTATAGAATACCACAGGTTCCTGTCCGAGTTCACGGATCTTCGGTGCGAGTGCAACAAGATCATCAACCGTTTTCGGATATTCCAGGTTGTTTGTCTCAAAGAAGTTCTTGTTTGCCCAAAGAACCATCCAAGGCGTATAGGTTGACCAGGGAAGTCCGTAAAGCTTGTCTCCGATGGAGGTACATTGCAGTGATGTAGCATCGTAACCATCCTTCCATCCATATTGATCGGCATATTTTGAGATATCCATTAACCCGTTCGAGCCTACAAACTGATCAAGGGATGATCCCGTATTCATATACCACACATCCGGAGTCTCACCGCCGGCTAACGCAATACGGGACTGGGTCTTGTAATCATCATCCACGAAAACGGTCTGCTCTATCTTAACATTAGGGTGTGTTTCCGTATACTTGTCAAAGTAGTCCTGTAAAGCCGGATCGGATTGTGCGTGCCAGAATTTTAGGGTTATTTGCTCCTCACTTGAACTGTCAGGCTGCTCACCTGCATCGGCAGAATCTCCTGTGTCCGTTGTTGCTGTCTGCTGCCCCGCGTCATTCGTGTCTTCAGCTACGTCCGATTTCTTTGAACAACCTGCAAAAGCAGTTGTAAAAAGCATCGTTGCAATTAATAAAATTGCACATAATTTTCGATTCATTTTCATATAAATCCTCCTCTTAATGTTTGCTGAAACGATATTAGTAACTCTTATAACCGGTCTGTAAACCCCTCCCTTCCTAAACACTGTATATTTATGCACTGTATTTCTTCTTTATCGGCTTTGTAATCAATGAAAACAGAAGTAAAAATACAATGACACAAACAAGCAACAAAACCATAATCGCTGACGAATAATCAAACCGGAAAGATGCAAACGCTTGATTATACGAATATATTGCGGTAATGTTCGTGGAGGAACCGGGTCCTCCCTTGGTTAAGGTATAAAGGAGATCAAACGCCTTAAAACCGGATATCATATTAATCATCATAACCATGATTATGGTATTCATCATTGCAGGGAACATGACGTATTTCACCTGCTGCATCTTGGTGGCGCCTTCCACCAGGGAAGCTTCGATTATGTCTCTTGATATTCCCTGTGCCGCCGCCGAGAAAATAACCATAGAAAAGCCCGCGCTTTGCCAGATAACAGGAATAAAGGCAACATACAGCGCATGATTGGCTTTCGCAAATACATTAAATTTGCCTGTATATCCTAACATTTTCAAAACACCGGGTATAATACCGATATTGGAATCATATATAAGTGCCCACAGCAAGCCTACGGATACCAATGACATCATCATTGGCATGAACAGCACGGTCCTTGACACATTGGTAAAGATGCGGCGCTTTGTAAAGAATTCCAGCAGGATTGCCAGGCATAAACCGACCAGTGTCGGCAGCAGAGTATTTAAAATAACCCATTTAAAGGTAAGGACAATGGAGTTCCAGAACAGCTTATCCTCAAAGGCAGTCCTGAAATTCTTTAAGCCTACGAAATCCACAGGTTTGAAATTTTCAAATTTTGTAAAGGAATATCCGATACTGCTTACCAGGGGCCCATAGACAAATATAATCAACAGCACCGCAGCCGGAAGCATAAATATAATTGCTTGTATTAAGGAAACCACTTTTTTCTTCCGCATATTTTTAACCTTTCTTAAAATATTCTTTCAGCCTTCCGGTCATACCGCCGCAGACGGTACATAGCTACATCTTTACCGCGCCGGCCGTAAGACCTTTTATAAACGATTTTTGCATGCTGATATACAGAATAATCAACGGAACTATGGAAATTGACAGGGCGGCAAACAGCAAGCCGTATTCCGTAGCCCATCTTCCCTGGAAATTCTGCAGCTGAAGCGGAATCGTACGCGCCAGATTATCCTTAAGGAATGTCAAGGCAAACAGGTATTCATTCCATGTCCACAGTGATACAAAGATAATAACGGTCGATACGATCGGCTTTGACAGCGGGACAATGAAACCGGTAAAGAATTTCCATTTGGAACAGCCGTCAATCATCGTGGATTCCTCAATTTCATACGGAATCTCCTGGAAAAAGGTAATAAACAGGGTAATACATATCGGCAGGTCCATAGCCGCATCGGCAATAATGGTTGACCAGAGCGTGTTATATACTTTGATGTCCTTAAGCACAAAGAATAAAGGAATCAGAATAAGCTGACCGCTGATTACGAGTGACGAGGAAAGTATGTTCTGTATCGCCCTGGCGCCGGGAAATCGGATTCTTGCAAGCGCAAAAGCCGCCGTCGCGGAAGCAAACAAAACGATTAAGTCCGTACCGACACAGTTAAGAACACTGTTCTTTAATGCCATTCCGAAGTCTGCCCTCTCCCATGCCGTCCTGAAGACGGACAAATCAAAGGAAACCGGAAGTCCCAGCGGTTTTGAGAACATCTCCGCGTTCGTCCGAAAGGATCCCAATACCATCCACAGTAACGGAATAATGGACACCAGCAACGCAATTACCAGAATGATCATTCCCACCACATTAAATATAATATTACTGTCGAAAGATTTCTTTTCTTTACTCATTTTATAACCATTGCATATTACACATTCCCATGTGATACTGCCTCGGGTGATCGGTTGAAAAAGGGGCAGCTGCAATATAACCTTTCTTCATATATTTTTCAACCTGTCATATCGTCATTAAAGTACGGAGATTTAATCAAATGCTTTCCCTCTTGTAATTTTCAGAGAATATGCATAATCACATGGCCGCTTATCCGGCATTTTTATTACTATGCCCTTATCCGTCACCTGCCATTCCGGCTTTTCATCACAACCCAGCAGTTCTATGGATTTAATCTCATCAGGATAGAGATACGGGAGAACGGACTTGATCAGCAATTCCTTTTCCGGCCAGCCAAGGCAGATCGCATACAGCGCATCCTCCTTCAATGTAAACCGGATGTCTTCGCTGCAGTATTGCAGCTTATCCTTTTCACAAAACGGCCCGGTATGGATCATCTTAGTCGGTCCTTCCCCGGAAATGATCCAGGGTGAGGTTCCGTAGATTGCTTCCCCGTTTACTTCAAGCCATTTGCCCATTTCAAGCAGGATATGCTGCACTTCCTCCGGTATCGTACCGTCGGCCCTCGGCCCGATGCTTAGGATCAGGGCACCGTTCTTGGACACATTGTCGATCAGATAATGGACTAATGCTTTAGGAGATTTATAGCTGTTATTATACAGATAACCCCAGGCTTCCCCATCGTCTGCCGTTGTATCGGTAACCCAGAAATTATAGGTTAAATCTTCCCGTTTACCCTGCTCCAAATCCTCGATGCCGCTTCCGACAACAAGGTTATGCCATTTGTACGAAATGATGAAGTCCTTGTTCTTCTCCAGGGCCTTATTATAATAGTAAGCAACCATTTCCTTCTTGTATTGCTCCTGTATGTATTTCAGGCCGAAGTCGAACCAAAGCAGGTCCGGTTCATAGTTATCAATGAGTTCCTTAAGCTTATTCAGCCAACTATCCAGGAATTCCTTACTTGGACGTTCCATTAACGGCCACAGCTCTTCATGGTTGGCAATATAGGGATCCGGGTCTATCTGAGTTTCCTTTCCGCTCCATTCCATATTGTGAAGCGGGCCATACAAGCCCTTGTATCTCTCATCCGATACGTCATATGCCTTCTTCCAGTGCGGATAGAAATACCAGGTCTCGGCATGGTGCATCGCCGTCATTACCTTCATTCCCTGTGCCCGGATGCTTTTTGACAATTCCCCGACAATATCCCGTTTCGGGCCCATTTCATAGGAATTCCACTTGTTATATTTCGTTTTCCACATGGTAAAGCCTTCATGATGCTCTCCCACCGGCCCGGCAAACCCGGCGCCGGATTTTTTAAACAGTTCGGCCCATTCGTCCGGATCAAATTTTTCAGCCGTAAACATCGGGATGAAATCCTTGTAGCCGAATTTCGAAACCTCTCCGTAGTTCAGCCGGTGATATAAATTCTGCAGGGAACCTTCCCGGTACATGTTATAACCATACCAGGTAGCATTCGGGCCGCAAGCCGGTACGGAATACACACCCCAATGTGTATAGATACCAAACTTGCAATCCTTAAGCCATTGGGGAACCTCATGCTTCTGAATAGAACGCCAAGATGATGAATACATTTGCAACCCTCCTGTTATTTTGCTATATATAATATTTTTTCCACATCTTCTGCTTTTAACGGTACAAAATTGCCAACCGGTCCGTTTTCAACTGTTTTTTTTGCCATTAACGCAATATTCTCCGTTCCGATTCCCAGCTCGCTAAGTGCTACCGGAAGCCCGAGCTCCTTAAAGAACTGCTTCGTCCTGCGGATGCCTTCCTTTGCTATCTCTTCCTGGTCAAGCATGGTGTCATCCACACCCCATACTCTTACGGCATATTGCACGAAACGGTTCTGATTTGCTTTATAGACATATTGCATCCATGCCGGAAATACTATTGCAAGCCCCGCACCATGTGCAATGTCATAGATGCCGCTGAGCTCATGCTCGATCTGATGGGAACCCCAGTCTTCCGTCCTTCCCATTCCCAGAAGGTTATTATGGGCGATGGTTCCGCACCATACGACTTCCGCCCTTGCGTCATAATTATCCGGATTGGCAAGAACCTTTCTGCCGTTGAGTATGATGCTTTTTAAGGCCGCCTCGCACAAACGGTCGGAAAGGTCGGTATGTTCTGTCTGTGTGAAATAACGTTCCATGATATGTGCCATGATGTCGGCAATTCCGTTAACCAGCTGATTGTTCGGCAGGGTAACGGTAAGCTGCGGATTAAGGATTGCAAATTTAGGGAACATAAGCGGACCGGCATAGGAACGTTTATAATTCCCGTCCTCATTTGTTATAACGGAACCGTTGCTCGATTCACTTCCCGCCGCCGCTATCGTCAGTACGACGCCGACCGGCAGCACAGTCTCCGGCTCCGCCTTCCCCGTGTAGAAATCCCAAACGTCGCAGCTGTTCGGTACTCCCAATGCGATCGCTTTCGCGGAGTCAATTACACTGCCGCCGCCTACTGCAAGGATGAAATCAATTTTTTCTTTTCTGCAAAGCTCAATTCCTTCCCTTACCAGGCTTAACCTGGGATTTGGTTTTACTCCTCCAAGCTCTGTATATTCAATGCCGCTTTCTTTCAGGGAAGCCGTTACCTTGTCATACAGTCCGCTTTTCTTGATGCTTCCGCCGCCATAATGTAAAAGTACCTTATTGGTGTACTGAGCTGTTAATTTACCCGCCTGTAATTCGGTGTCTTTTCCAAATACAATTTTTGTCGGATTTTCAAATATGAAATTATTCATGCTGATACCCACCGCATATCACATATGTGATTTTCCTTTCTTTTATTTTTTCTCCGTTTTTGTGTAAGCGCTTATGCACTGCGCAAAACCTTCCGGCAATTCAATCATACCGCCAGGAGCGGTATAAATAATCAGTGTAGAAGTGTTTTCTAAGGTGAATTCCTCTCCATCAGGATTTCATTTCTTATCATAACATCATAATGTCATGACATTATGATGTTATGCCTAAATTATATAATCAATGTTCCTATATATCAATTGTAAAAACGACTAGAAATCAGAGGTTTTTTTGTACAATTTCTACAATACGCTTACAGATTATAACAGTAACATTAAAAAAAAGGACCGTTGCAACGGCCCCTCGATATTCTGTTAGCTTCATATTTTCACGTTCGGATTCAGATACCTGTTTTTCTTCTGTGTCACATTTTTATAATCAATGGCTTTCGCCGGACAATGATGCAGGCATCCCAGGCAAAATTCACAATGATGGTTCCAGGAAGGTCTTCCGTTTACCATCGTAATATTATTCACCTTGCAGGTTTTTTCACATAACCCGCATCCGGTGCAGCTGTTGCTCAGGCGGAACCCGGAATCCCGTCCCGGATATCTTCCGGCCGCCATACTGTTTATAAGCTTGCCTCCGAGTCTTTCCGCTAAGCTGCCGCTTTTTTCTAACTCCTGCACCTTCTTAGACCGGATGATTCCGGCTATTTTCTGCACTTTTAACCGTTCCTTCTCAAAAAGCTCCGCCTGCCTCTCCCTACTTTCAACCTCATAAAGTAATATGTAATTGGTAGGCATAAGAGTGATGAAACCGGAATGAAGCTTACCGTTATGCAGCCGCAGCAATGCATCCGCCTGCTGCAGGGCGGTTCCGGGCTCACCGCCGCAGGTGACGGCTGCAAAAATGTAAGAGTCCTCTTCCGGCCTGATCTCCTTTAAAAATGCCTTCACGAGGTTTGGCAGCCCCCAATGATACACCGGGAATACAAATCCGACCCTTTCCGCCGTTACTGCACTGCTTTTCTCATATCCTGCCATACTTACAACCGCACATTCGCCAAGCGCTTCCGCAATATCGTTTGCAGCCTGTAAGCTGTTCCCGGTCGCACTAAAGTAAAATATTATATTTTTCATAAGTCCTCCTCTCTTATACTGTTTAACGTTTTGATAAGTATCGAATCGTTAATTCATAAAAATCGGTACGGCCTTTATGAATTAACCTTAACCAAAACCGTACCTCATATCGATTCTTATTTTCGATTGTTTCACACTCAAAGCTTAAATTCTTTCTCAAATTGTTCCAATAGCTCACGGTTTACATGGGCTACCAGATATTTTCCCTCCTTCTCCGTTTCGATCAAACCCGCATTGCTCAGTTCCTTCAAATGATGTGATATCGTAGGCGCACCGATACACAGATTTTGCAGCAGATCGGTAATTACGCAGCTGCATTCCGGTTCAAAGCTTTCTTTCTGATGTCTTAATATGCTGAGAAATATCTCAAGCCTGTTCTCATTCGATAATGCCTTATGTATTTTTGCCAACTGTTTTACTGTCATGCTTCCCTCGCTTCGATAGTTATCAAATCGTAACAATATTATCACGGAACCCCGGAGCTGTCAAGAGCAAGCAGTGAAGCGGCTCTATTATACTATATTCATAAAGTAACAGATCACATACAACAGGAACAAATGAACAGGATAAAAGAAGTAAAATACATATTTTAGCTTCCATCCGCGTTTGCCGTTATAAAACCTCATAGGTATCAGTGTGAGAAATGAGGTAACTTCAAACATCTGCATCGCGGTAAGGGTAATGCAGCCTCCCAGCAAAGCTTTAAAAGGGTTCTTCCTCAACCCATACATCACTGCAACGGTAAGTACACCAAATCCGGAATAGTCTGTCATCAGAAGCTCGGCAAGAGCCATACCTGCAAATAACAGAGCTAAATCCGAGAATCTTATGCTTGCTGTCCGCAGAGAATTTTTACGGCACATAAGTATGTATGTAACCAGGGCGATGCCGACGGATATAATCGCAAGGCTCCAATACCCTATTGAAGTAATATCTTTCCCTCTTAACATTGGTAAATAAGCGGAATATTTATGGATAAAAAATACCGAATAGCCTCCGGCTGCAAAACCACCCAAAACTGCCGCTATCGGCAGCCATTGTCTGTCCCCGGCTTTTTCCTTTACCATGCGGAATCCAAACAAAACCAGCAAAGCTATCAGTAAAGTAAAAAATACATTTTGGTAATGAAAATAAAAGGCTGTTCCATGAAGGGCCAGATCAAACGGAATCTCGGAAATCAGTGCAAATACCGCCAGACGGACGGCATATTTCCCGACATTTCTCGTATGCTGAAACCCTTCCACCAATAAAAAGCAGAAAAGCGGAAAGGCAAGCCTGCCTGTAAATCTCATGATTAAATATGTATTATACCAAAATTGTTCATTGGTATGCAGACCGCCCAATCGCTCTGCGGTAAGCCATCGTTCTAATATCACTGCGGCAGTATGGTCAATTAACATGGTAATAATCGCTATTAATTTCAGAGTACTGCCACATACGCCTTTCTTTACTGTACCGGAGACATTTTCCGTATTCATTGCTGATATGGTATGATTGTCCATTCTTTCTAACTCCTTTTAATGGTATATAAATATCATATATGCAAATCTTTACAATGTCAA